>NZ_LNHZ01000001.1:0-471825 GCF_001463265.1 Citrobacter sp. 50677481 | reverse complement strand
TCGGTGACAAAGGCTACAGCGACACCTCGGCGATGCTCGGCATTAAAGCGTCGTTTTAACGGAACGGCCCGGTGGCGCTGCGCTACCGGGCCTGTAAACAATCATGTAAGCCGGATGAGGCGCAGTTCACCGCCGCCATCCGGCTTTTATCCGAAAATCTCAAATTCCCACTGACACTATTTCCTTTCCCTCGCTTCGCTATTTTCTTGCCTTGAATATCGGGGCTTAGCGTCTATTCTTAATGGTCAGACAGGCTTGTTAACAGGCAATAAATGATGGCGCGAGGAAAATATCCAGAGCGTTGCCGAAGTCTATTTAAACGGTAACGATTGGTGATATTTGCATCGCGCGAAAATAACCGAAGGAGGCACTATGCTTTATCACCTTAACCGTTTCGCTGTCGAAAAAGATGATCCTTCCGAAGCCCCGGAATCCGGCGATAAGCCAGACAGCACGCCAAAGAAAAAATCCTGACCGGGTGAATTTCTCCCCCCTGTTTTAACGTGGGGGAGTATTTTTACGCTTCGCTTAACGTTTAATTATTGGATGTCGTTGTCTCTATGCGCAGGTATCGTCATATAAACGGGAGAAAATATGGATATTGATGCGTTTTTGCTGGCAAGAATCCAGTTTGCCTTTACCGTTTCGTTTCATATTATTTTCCCGGCTATCACTATTGGCTTAGCCAGCTATCTGGCTGTACTGGAAGGACTTTGGTTAAAAACAAATAATCCGGTCTGGCGTTCGTTATATCAGTTCTGGGTTAAAGTCTTTGCAGTGAATTTCGGCATGGGGGTGGTTTCCGGTCTGGTGATGGCTTACCAGTTCGGTACCAACTGGAGTGGTTTTTCGCAGTTTGCCGGCAGTATAACCGGCCCATTGCTGACCTACGAAGTGCTGACGGCTTTCTTCCTGGAGGCCGGTTTTCTGGGGGTGATGCTCTTCGGCTGGAACAAAGTCGGGCCGGGCCTGCACTTTTTCTCCACCTGCATGGTGGCGCTGGGCACGTTGATGTCCACCTTCTGGATCCTCGCGTCCAATAGCTGGATGCACACGCCGCAGGGTTTCGAGGTCATTAACGGTCAGGTGGTGCCGGTGGACTGGTTCGCCGTTATCTTTAACCCGTCATTCCCTTACCGCCTGCTGCACATGTCGGTGGCGGCGTTTCTGAGTAGCGCAATGTTTGTCGGCGCTTCGGCGGCCTGGCATCTGCTGAAGGGCAACGATACACCCGCAATCCGCAAAATGTTTTCCATGGCGCTGTGGATGGCGATGCTGGTGGCGCCGGTGCAGGCGCTGATTGGCGATATGCATGGTCTGAATACCCTTGAGCATCAGCCGGTGAAAATCGCCGCCATTGAAGGACACTGGGAAAACACGCCGGGCGAACCCACGCCGCTGACGCTGGTGGGCTGGCCGGATATGGACGCGGAAGAAACCCGCTATGCGCTGGAGATCCCCGCGTTAGGCAGCCTGATTCTGACCCACAGTCTCGACAAGCAGGTACCCGCCCTGAAGGATTATCCAAAAGATGAGCGCCCCAACTCAACCATCGTGTTCTGGTCGTTTCGTCTGATGGTGGGGATGGGGGTGCTGATGATTTTGCTGGGACTCGCCAGCCTGTGGTTGCGCTACAAAAACCGGTTATATCACTCCCGCCCTTTTATGCATTTCGCGCTGTGGATGGGACCATCAGGGCTGATCGCGATCCTCGCGGGCTGGGTGACCACCGAAGTTGGGCGACAGCCGTGGGTGGTTTACGGCCTGTTGCGTACCCGTGACGCGGTATCGGCGCACAGCACGCTACAGATGAGCATCAGCCTGTTGGCGTTCTTTGTGGTTTACTCGCTGGTGTTTGGCGTCGGCTATCTCTATATGATCCGCCTGATCCAAAAGGGACCGCAACCGCTGGAGGAACCGACCTCTGAAACCGATGGCCGCCCGGCACGTCCCATCTCCGCGGTGGGTGAACCGCTCGATCAGGAGAAACGCTGATGACGCTCGATCTGTCTGTAATCTGGTTTGCCATCATCGTCTTCGCCACCCTGATGTATATCGTCATGGACGGCTTCGACCTCGGGATTGGCATTCTGTTTCCGTTTATTCGCGATAAGCATGACCGCGACGTGATGGTAAACTCGGTCGCGCCGGTCTGGGACGGTAACGAAACCTGGCTGGTGATGGGCGGCGCGGGACTGTTCGGCGCGTTCCCGCTGGCCTACGCGGTGATTGCCGATGCGCTCACTATTCCGCTGCTGCTGATGCTGCTCGGGCTGATTTTCCGTGGCGTGGCCTTTGAGTTCCGCTTCAAGGCCACGGAATCACACCGCGCCTTCTGGGATAAATCGTTTATTGTCGGATCGATACTGGCGACCTTCTGCCAGGGGATCGTGGTCGGCGCGGTGGTCAGCGGTTTTCAGGTCAGTGGACGCGCCTTCAGCGGCTCGCAACTGGACTGGTTGACGCCGTTTAACCTGTTCTGCGGCCTCGGCCTGGTCATCACCTATGCATTACTGGGCGCGACCTGGCTTATCATGAAAAGCGAAGATCCGCTGCAAAGCCGGATGCGGCAGTTGGCCCGTCCGCTGTTGATCGTCCTGTTGCTGGTGATGGCGGTGGTCAGCCTGTGGACGCCGCTGACGCAGAGCGCGATTGCCGAACGCTGGTTCTCGCTGCCGAATCTGTACTATTTCCTGCCGGTTCCGCTGCTGGTCATCGTCTTCAGCCTGTGGCTGTGGCGCAGTCTGTATCGACCGGACTTTCATGCCCGCGCGTTTCTGCTGACCCTGGGGCTGATTTTCCTCGGTTTCAGCGGGCTCGGGATCAGCATCTGGCCGTATATTATTCCACCGGGGATCACCCTGCATGAAGCTGCCGCGCCGCCGCAAAGCCAGGGCTTTATGCTGGTAGGTGCGCTGATCATCATCCCGGTGATCCTGGCGTACACCTTCTGGAGCTACTACGTATTCCGCGGAAAAATCCGTCACGGAGAGGGATATCACTGATGGCGAAAATCAAAAAATGGTCCCACCGCGTGGTATGGCTGATCGCCATCTGGTGCGCCAGCGTTCTGCTGCTGGCGGCGGTCGGCGCGCTGTTCAGAGTGCTGATGACCTCTGCGGGCTTTCGTTCCTGAGCACAAAAGATTAGCGATGGGTTATGCCTTCGTAAATCAAGCGCAGGGCAAACAAACCGATAATTGCGCCAATAATTTTGCTGGCGACGCGCTGGATCCGCCCATACGCGCGACGGACCGCGGGTAACGAAAAGGCCTGGCTGAGGAAGACGCGCCAGATAATGGAAGAAAGCACGATGCCCGCCCAGGCCATCATCCGCGCCCATGTCGGCGTATCCGCGCTGAGCGTGACGGAGAAAATACTGATAAAAAACAACACCGTCTGCGGATTTGATAAATCGGTCAGCAAACCGCGACGGAAAAAGACCGTCCACGGCGCCGCCACCGGCTGCGCGAGCGGGCCCATTTGCGGTGTGTCCTGGCGGCGCAGGCTGTTCCATGCAAACCACAGGAGATAGGCGCCGCCGCCAATTTTTATCAGCGAAAACAGCGCCTCGCATTGCGTGATTAATGTTGCCATGCCAAACAGTCCCAGCCCCGAATAAAGCGCATCGCCAGCGGCGACGCCAAGTCCGGTAAGCACTCCGGCGCGCCGTCCGGAGGCGAGGCTGGTCTGCACCACGACAAAGAGATTCGCGCCGGGATTAAAAAAGGTCAGGACAAACAGGCTGACGGTAAGAAATACGGCATGTAAAGGGTCCATACACCACGCTTCTGTCAAATGAACGATCTGATGTCATCCTATTTTTCACCGACGGATGGCGATGCGAGGGGGATCACAAAGAGAGAAGGGAAGAGAAAAACCACCCGCGTTGCCGCGGGTGGCGCGTCTGTCAGAATGTATATTTCAACCCCAACATGCCTTGCGTATCGCTGTAACCCTTGTCGCCTACCTGCTGAGCGACGTTACCCCACAGTTGCAGGCGAGCGTTGAGTTGCCCTTCCACACCCGCTTTCAACTCGCCGATATTGCGCGTGCCTTTCACTTCACTGCGAATATCGTCCATCTTCACGCCATAGTTCTGGCTGTTGTAGATCCAGTTCGCTTCGACAAACGGCTGGAAGGTGCGCGTTTTACCGTCATCGATGGCATTATGGCCCTGCATAAAAGCTTTAATGCCCAGGCGCGTTTGCAGGTTGCCATCCGTTTCATCGACCACCCGGGTCCCGTTTTTCTCGGTATGATTGTCCGCCTGCACATCCATCCAGGTAAGCTGGGCTTTTGGCTGCAACCAGTAACGGGTACGCCCATCGCGACTGGCGCCGAGGCTGAAGGTATAGCCTGTTTCCAGCGAAGCGGTGATCCCGTCGGAATCATATTTCTCTGACGCCAGTCCCTGTCCGGATACGGTATTTTCAAACCAGTTATAGAGCACCCATGCGTCCAGATGGGCGCCAGTTTTGTCGGCGTCATTGGCGTACCATGTGCCATAAACGCCAGCGCTATATCCGCTGATCTCGCCGCGAGACGCGTAGCCCGTGAGACTGGCGTGACTGCGGCTCTTACTGTTCGCGTAACCGCCCATCAGACCCAGGTGCCAGCGATCCTGGCCGTCACTGCTCCATTGGGCAATGTCGCCGCCAAGCTGGATCACGTAGCGGTTACTTTGGGTGCTGATCTGGCCGGAGCTGTCTTTAAAGCGCTGATGACCGCCAACGTGTCGCATCCACAGGCTGGTCACTTTCTTTTCACCGGTTAACAGATCGGTGTATTGCGTCTCGCCCAAACGATCGTGCAGGCGAGTGTTAAACAGCGTATTGGCGGCAAGTGCGTTCGCCAGATAGCTACCCGTTTCCGGGCGATACTGATGCGTGCCTTCCGGCGCAGGTGGCACCGGAACATCGGGTTCTTCCGGCTGTTCAGGTTCTTCGGGGTCCACCGGTGGGACGGGGGGTTGTGGCGTCACGGAGGCCAGGCTGGTCAAATACCAGTTCTGGTTATCCCGTTTCGTCAGATCATAATCATACGCGCCCGCGACAATACGGCCTTCTTTCACAAAGCTGCCGGCCGACGCGCCTTCAACATTGACGACCTGGATGCCTTCAATTGTTTCCGCGCCGCTGCCGCCTGCGTTAACGATGCTCACGCGCGTCGTGCCTGAGGTATCGCCTTTCACCACCAGTTTGTCGGTCGCGGAAAGATCATCACCCAATGCGGTACGGAGGGACAGTAGCCCGTTGTTGCTGGCGTAATCGCCATTAATGGTCAACGTGGTGGGCGTAAACGTACCGTCAGACGGTGTGTCAGCCGACAGCGTCGCGTTTCCGTCAAGCACCAGCGAGTTAACCGTTTGAGAGTAACCATTCAGATCGAGACTGGCGCCGCTGTCGACAAGGTAGTCCGAGTTCGCGCTCAGCGTGTTAACCGCTCCGGCACGCAGTGTCCCACTGGCGACGTGGGTGTTGCCCCGGTAATTGCTCGCACCGGTCAGGGTGGACGTTCCCGAACCGAGATGATTCACCTCGCCGGTGCCGGTAATGTTGGCGCCAAGCACGAAATCATCGCTGTTATGGTTAAGGTTGAGCACCGCCGTGCTGACGCCGTCGGTATTCCCAAGATGAATTCGTGGAACGTTAATTGAACCTGCCGCCTGTTCGGTTTCTCCCTGCGCGCCGCCAATGTTCAGGATACCGGTGCTGCCTTCGCCCACCGCCAACCAGATAAGCGTGCCGGAGTTGATCGTCGCGCCATTGCTGACGGTCAGACTGCCGGTGGCGTCATTAGGCGTAGTGGTAAACCCGCCAAGATAGATGCCCTGGGCGACATTCAGCTGTGAATTTGCGCCGTCGACCCGCGTTTCGCCAGCGCCTTCGCGGTTTGAGTTCAGGGTATTGCCCACATAGCCAATGTTCATGTGTTCACTGAGGGTAAGCGAGCCGCCGTTGGTGATGGTCAGTTTGCCTTTTCCCTGATCGCCCACCACCGCCCAGTTGGACGATACAGACGAACCGGCTCCGTCGATGTTCACTTCTCCAGAGGCCTGTGCGGCGTATTCGCCGATCCGCAGTTCGTTAATCCCGCTGACGCGGCTGCCGCTGTTAACCACAAGCGTACCGGAACCGTCGTGGGTTCCCAGCACCAGATTTAGCCCTTTCAGTGTCCACGCGGCGCCGCTCTGGAGTGTGACGCTGCCCGTTGCATTGTTGCCAATCATCCCGGCGTCGGTGGTAATCGCCCGATTGTCAATGATCAGCGAGCCGTCGCTATTTTCACCCACCCGCAGGGAGCCAAAGCGATCCCAGGCCGGGTCTGTATTTTCAGATGCCGAGAGTAAGACATTATTATCGTTATTAATCGTAATAATGGCATTAGCGTCGGAAGGGGGGGGGAAGGTCAGCGCATTGATAGTATTTGCCGCTGCGGTTGAGGCCAGCGCCGCTGAAATTGCGAGAGATAACAAAGAAGAACGAAAATATAACGCGTGTTTTTTCATGATCACTCGTCCGTAAGTTTTAAAATAAAAGAAGTGATAAGCAACAATGCCTGTCTGTAATAACGGGCATTAATAGATTGCTTATATGTTTGCGTTCCTGCCTTTTAACTATTCGCTGTCAGTCAAAAAGTTTCAATCGTTTATTTATTACTCTCGCCTTACATTGATAGATTTAAACAATTAATTGCGTCATACAGACAGTACCGGGAACCGCATTTCCACCGTGTTTCATTATGATGCTTAATGTTTCCTTTCATGCCGGGGATGTGTTTACTATGCTGGAAAACAAGGTAAAACAAAGGGATGGTACAGGGTTGCGGTAAGTGAAATTACTCAAAGGTAGTTGGATAACATTAAAATATTCATCATTTGACCCTTGTGTAATCACGTAGTGGTATCATTAATTTTACGCTTTGTAAGCGCGCTTTTTAAATATTGCTTGATAAATGTCAATTTTTAATCAGTGACATATTTGAGAAATTTGTTTGTGCTTTTAGGATTATTATCAATTAAATGTTTTTTGCTTGCCGAATAATCTGATGACGGATGTAAGAATATATTTTGGCATCCGTTGGTTATCTATAAAGACGTCAGTTCCGATAAAAGTGAACATTCTGAAACGGGGGATTACTGTTTTAACCGCCGCCAGAATGTCGTGCGGCTTATACCAAGAAACTGAGCCGCGGCGGATTTATCGCCATTGAAGCGGTCGAGCGCTTCTCTGGCCGTCAGTCGTGTGGATGGAGATACGGCTTCGTCACGTTCTGACAGTTCCGGCAGCAGCCGCTGTAATAAATCCGCATCCAGCGTCGGCATGGGGTCGACGCTTAAAAACAGCGCCAGACGCTCCATCATATTGCGCAGCTCGCGGATATTTCCCGGCCACGGGTAGGTCACCAGAACGGCTGCGCTTTGCGCCAGACCGCTGCGGACGGTATCGGTAAACGGGACGTTCAGGGCAGCCAGCGACTGTTTTAAAAACCCCTCAGCCAACGCAGCGATATCGCCAGGGCGATCGCGCAGCGCAGGCAGAGCGAGGCGCAGAATGCTCAGGCGGTAAAAGAGATCGCGGCGGAACTGACCGTGTTTCATTGCCTCTTCCAGATTGCAGTGGGTGGCGCTGATCACCCGCACATCGATGGGGAGAGGATGATGACCGCCCACCCGGGTCACCTCTTTTTCTTCCAGTACGCGCAGCAGACGGGTTTGCAGGGGCAATGGCATCTCGCCTATCTCGTCCAGAAACAGCGTTCCGCCGTGGGCGATTTCGAACAGTCCGGCGCGCCCCCCGCGTCGGGAGCCGGTAAAAGCGCCCTCCTCGTAGCCGAACAGTTCTGCTTCCAGCAACGATTCCGTAATCGCACCGCAGTTCACAGCGACAAAAGGACGGGAGGCGATGTCGCTGCGAGACCCCGCGTGTACGCCGCTTTCGCGATGAATGGCCTGTGCGGCCAACTCTTTGCCGGTGCCGGTTTCGCCCTGAATCAGCACCGCGGCGCGGGAGCGGGCGTAGAGCATGATGGTCTGACGCACCTGTTCCATTTGTCCGGACGCGCCACGGATATCCTCCAGGGCATAGCGGGTACGCAGCGCCCGATCGGACGCGTAAGAGGCCGTTACGCGGGCGGTCATTCGCGTCAGATCCAGCGCATCGCTGAATCCCTGGCGCACTGTGGCCGCAGAATAGATAAAAATCGCCGTCATACCGGCTTCCTCGGCGAGATCGGTAATGAGCCCCGCGCCGACCACCGCCTCAATGCCGTTAGCCTTAAGTTCGTTTATCTGCCCGCGCGCGTCCTCTTCGGTGACGTAGCTGCGCTGTTCTAGTTGCAGACCAAATGTTTTCTGAAAGGCGATAAGCGCCGGCAGCGTCTCCTGATACGTCACCACACCGATCGAGGCGGTCAGTTTTCCCGCTTTCGCCAGCGCATGCAGTACGTCAAAACCGCTCGGTTTAATCAGAATCACTGGAACAGAGAGACGGCTTTTCAGGTACGCGCCGTTAGAGCCTGCGGCGATGATGGCGTCGCAGCGTTCGGTCGCCAGCTTTTTGCGAATGTAGGTTACCGCTTTTTCAAAGCCAAGCTGAATAGGGGTGATGGTCGCCAGATGATCGAACTCGAGGCTGATGTCGCGAAACAGGTCGAACAGCCGCGTCACCGAGACGGTCCAGATGACCGGTTTGTCGTCGTTGATCCGTGGAGGGAGAGGCGAAGCTGTCATAGCAAACCTAAACGTGAAGAGACCGAATAATGGGTTTAGCCTTGTTTCAATTATGTTGCAATGAAACAACGCGGAACATTTTATGAAACGTTAGCTGACACGCTTTTTTTCGCTATCTGCCAGCGGGATTTATCTATCGTATTGTCATATCAGTGTTTTTTATTTTTCTTAATCGGGTGCGGCACCTGGCATAGCCTTTGCTTTGTGGAGAGTAACGATGTTCACAACTTGATAACAAAGGATAAAATATGTCACGACACTCGCCGGGTCAGGCATTTCGCGCGGCCCTTACGCAAGAAAACCCGCTTCAGATAGTCGGCGCCATTAACGCTAACCACGCTCTGCTGGCACAGCGCGCAGGCTACCAGGCGATTTACCTTTCCGGCGGCGGCGTGGCGGCAGGATCGCTGGGGTTGCCGGATCTCGGGATCTCAACGCTTGATGACGTGCTGACCGACATTCGTCGCATCACCGACGTCTGCCCGCTGCCGCTGCTGGTGGATGCCGACATCGGTTTTGGCGCGTCGGCTTTTAACGTGGCCCGCACCGTAAGGTCAATGATCAAAGCCGGCGCGGCGGCGTTACACATTGAAGATCAGATCGGCGCTAAGCGCTGTGGTCACCGACCGAACAAAGCGATCGTCTCGAAAGAGGAGATGGTGGATCGCATTCGCGCGGCGGTGGATGCCCGAACCGATCCCGACTTTGTGATCATGGCGCGCACCGACGCCCTGGCGGTAGAGGGCCTGGACGCGGCGATAGATCGCGCGCAGGCCTACGTTGACGCGGGGGCCGACATGCTGTTTCCGGAGGCGATCACCGAGCTTGCCATGTACCGACAGTTTGCCGACGCGGTCAATGTGCCGATCCTCGCCAACATCACCGAATTCGGCGCGACGCCGTTGTTTACCACCGATGAACTGCGCAGCGCCCACGTGGCGATGGCGCTGTACCCGCTGTCGGCGTTTCGCGCGATGAACCGCGCGGCGGAACAGGTCTATAACGTGCTGCGTCAGGAAGGAACGCAAAAAAGCGTCATCGACATGATGCAAACCCGCAACGAGCTGTACGAGAGCATCAATTACTACCAGTACGAGGAGGCGCTGGACGCGCTGAACCGGAAGTAACGCTTCGCCCAGACCTCACTATCCTGCACATTACAATAATGACGAGGACAACATGACAGACTCGACGATCCTGCAAAACAACACACATGTCATTAAGCCGAAAAAATCCGTTGCGCTGTCCGGCGTACCGGCAGGCAATACCGCGCTGTGCACCGTCGGCAAAAGCGGCAACGATCTTCATTATCGCGGTTACGACATACTGGACCTCGCCCGGCACTGCGAATTCGAAGAGGTTGCCCATCTGCTGATCCACGGCAAATTACCGACCCGCGACGAGCTTCACGCGTATAAAATCAAACTGAAAGCGCTGCGGGGATTACCGGCCAACGTGCGCATCGTACTGGAAGCGCTGCCCGCCGCGTCGCATCCGATGGATGTCATGCGCACCGGCGTCTCGGCGTTGGGCTGCACCCTGCCAGAAAAAGAGGGCCACACCGTCTCCGGGGCGCGGGATATCGCCGACAAGCTGTTAGCGTCGCTCAGCTCTGTTCTTCTCTACTGGTACCACTACAGCCACAATGGTGAGCGCATCCAACCAGAAACCGACGACGACTCCATCGGCGGCCACTTTTTGCATCTGCTACACGGCGAGAAACCGTCAAAAAGCTGGGAAAAAGCGATGCACATTTCGCTGGTGCTTTACGCCGAGCACGAATTCAACGCCTCCACCTTCACCAGCCGGGTCATTGCGGGCACCGGGTCGGACGTCTATTCGGCCATTATCGGCGCGATAGGCGCACTGCGCGGGCCGAAGCACGGCGGAGCAAACGAAGTGTCGCTCGAGATCCAGCAGCGCTACGAAACGCCGGACGAAGCGGAAGCCGATATCCGCAAACGTGTGGAAAACAAAGAGGTGGTGATTGGCTTTGGGCACCCGGTTTATACCCTGGCCGACCCGCGTCATCAGGTCATTAAGCAGGTGGCGAAGCAGCTTTCTGAAGAAGGCGGCTCGCTGAAGATGTACAACATCGCCGATCGTCTGGAAACGGTGATGTGGGAAACCAAAAAGATGTTCCCCAACCTCGACTGGTTCTCGGCGGTGTCTTACAACATGATGGGCGTTCCCACCGAAATGTTCACTCCGCTGTTTGTTATCGCCCGCGTCACCGGCTGGGCGGCGCACATCATCGAACAGCGTCAGGACAACAAAATTATCCGACCTTCCGCCAACTATACCGGACCGGAAGATCGTCCGTTCGTCTCGTTAGACCAACGTTGCTGATTCACTCCCTCTGACCCTAACATGCAGGAACGCTTTTATGTCCGTACAAGAACTAAACGTCCGCCCGGAATTTGACCGCGAAATCGTTGATATCGTCGATTACGTGATGAATTATGACATCACCTCAACAGTGGCGTATGACACCGCGCATTACTGCCTGCTGGATACGCTCGGCTGTGGTCTCGAAGCGCTGGACTATCCGGCGTGCAAAAAACTTATGGGGCCGATTGTCCCCGGTACTCTCGTGCCAAACGGCGTGCGCGTGCCGGGCACGCAGTTTCAGCTCGATCCGGTTCAGGCGGCGTTTAACATCGGCGCGATGATCCGCTGGCTCGATTTTAACGATACCTGGCTTGCCGCCGAATGGGGGCACCCTTCTGATAACCTCGGCGGCATCCTGGCGACGGCGGACTGGCTGTCACGTAACGCGGTGGCGGCAGGCAAAGCGCCGCTGACCATGAAGCAGGTGCTGAGCGGGATGATCAAAGCTCACGAGATTCAGGGCTGCATCGCGCTGGAGAACGCCTTTAACCGCGTCGGCCTGGATCACGTGCTGCTGGTGAAAGTGGCGTCCACCGCCGTGGTGGCGGAAATGCTGGGGCTGACCCGGGACGAGATCCTGAACGCGGTATCGCTGGCGTGGGTCGACGGCCAGTCGCTGCGAACTTATCGCCATGCGCCGAACACCGGCACGCGGAAGTCCTGGGCGGCAGGCGACGCCACTTCCCGCGCGGTACGCCTGGCGCTGATGGCAAAAACCGGCGAGATGGGGTATCCGTCAGCGCTGACGGCGAAAACCTGGGGGTTCTACGACGTCTCGTTCAAAGGCGAAACATTCCGCTTCCAGCGCCCCTATGGCTCTTACGTGATGGAAAATGTGCTGTTTAAAATCTCCTTCCCGGCGGAGTTCCATTCGCAGACCGCGGTAGAAGCGGCGATGACCCTGCATGCGCAGATGCAGGCGGCGGGTAAAACTGCGGCGGATATTGAGAAGGTGACCATTCGCACTCACGAAGCCTGCATTCGCATCATCGACAAGAAAGGCCCGCTGAATAACCCGGCGGATCGCGACCACTGCATTCAGTACATGGTTGCCATCCCACTGCTGTTCGGACGTTTAACGGCGGCGGATTATGAAGATGGCGTGGCGCAGGATAAACGCATCGACGCTCTGCGTGAGAAGATAAGCTGTTTTGAAGACTCGCAGTTTACCGCCGACTATCACGATCCGGAAAAACGCGCCATCGCCAATGCCATCACCGTGGCGTTCACCGACGGTACGGCGTTTGATGAAGTGGTGGTGGATTACCCTATCGGCCACGCCCGCCGTCGCGCCGACGGCATTCCAAAGCTTATCGAAAAATTCAAAATCAACCTGGCGCGTCAGTTCCCGGCCCGTCAGCAGCAGCGCATTCTGGAAGCCTCCCTGGACCGAACCCGTCTGGAGCAGATGCCGGTTAACGAGTACCTCGACTTGTTCGTTATCTGAAACAGATAGCAATAGGGCATAAGTTCAACAGGAGAGCCTCATGTCTTTTCGCGAATTTTATCAGCGTTCGATTACGCAACCGGAATTGTTCTGGGCAGAGCAGGCAAAGCGCATCGACTGGCAGACGCCGTTTACCCGGACGCTGGATCATGGCCGCCCGCCGTTTGCCCGCTGGTTCTGCGGCGGCACCACCAATCTGTGTTATAACGCCATCGACCGCTGGCTGGATAAACAGCCGGACGCGCTGGCGCTGATCGCCGTCTCTTCCGAAACCGAAGAGGAGCGCACCTACACCTTCAGCCAGTTGTATGACGAGGTGAACGTAGTGGCGTCGATGCTGCTGTCGCTGGGCGTCCGGCGCGGCGATCGGGTGCTGGTGTATATGCCGATGATTGCCGAGGCGCACGTGACGCTGCTGGCCTGCGCACGCATTGGGGCGATTCATTCGGTCGTATTTGGCGGTTTTGCCTCACACAGTGTGGCGGCGAGAATTGACGATGCCAGACCGGTGCTGATCGTCTCGGCGGATGCCGGGGCGCGCGGAGGAAAGATCCTGCCGTATAAAAAGCTGCTCGACGACGCCATCGCGCAGGCGCAGCATCAGCCGCAGCACGTGTTGTTGGTGGACCGTGGGCTGGCGAAAATGGCGCGGGTGGCCGGACGCGATCTTGATTATGCCGCCCTGCGTCAGCAACATGCAGGCGCGCGGGTGCCGGTAGCGTGGCTGGAATCTAACGAGACCTCCTGCATTCTTTACACGTCCGGCACCACGGGAAAACCCAAAGGCGTGCAGCGCGACGTCGGCGGCTACGCGGTGGCGCTGGCAACCTCAATGGACACCATTTTTGGCGGCAAAGCGGGCGGCGTCTTTTTTTGCGCGTCGGATATCGGCTGGGTTGTCGGTCACTCTTATATCGTATACGCGCCGCTGCTGGCGGGGATGGCGACGATTGTCTATGAAGGGCTGCCAACGTACCCGGACTGCGGGGTGTGGTGGAAAATTGTCGAGAAGTACCGGGTGAACCGGATGTTTTCCGCGCCGACCGCCATTCGCGTACTGAAGAAATTTCCAACCGCCCAGATCCGCAATCACGATCTCTCCTCGCTGGAGGTGCTGTATCTGGCCGGAGAACCGCTGGATGAACCCACCGCCGCGTGGGTCACCCAGACGCTGGAGGTGCCGGTTATCGATAATTACTGGCAGACGGAGTCCGGCTGGCCGATTATGGCGCTTGCCCGTCAGCTTGACGACAGACCGTCGCGGCTCGGTAGCCCGGGCGTACCGATGTACGGTTATAACGTGCAGTTACTCAATGAAGTGACCGGCGAACCCTGCGGCGTGAACGAAAAGGGGATGGTGGTGATTGAGGGGCCGCTGCCGCCGGGCTGTATCCAAACTATCTGGGGAGACGATGAACGGTTTGTTAACACCTACTGGTCGCTGTTCAGCCGTCAGGTGTATGCCACCTTCGACTGGGGCATTCGCGACGCCGACGGCTATTACTTTATCCTCGGACGTACCGACGACGTGATAAATGTTGCCGGCCACCGTCTTGGCACCCGCGAGATAGAGGAGAGCATTTCCAGCTATCCTAACGTCGCCGAGGTGGCGGTCGTGGGGGTAAAAGACGCGCTGAAAGGGCAGGTGGCGGTGGCGTTTGTTATCCCGAAACAGAGCGACAGCCTGGAAGATCGTGATGTGGCGCAGGCGGAAGAAAAAGCGATTATGGCGCTGGTGGACAGCCAGATTGGCAATTTTGGCCGTCCCGCCCACGTCTGGTTTGTCTCGCAGTTGCCGAAAACGCGCTCCGGTAAGATGTTGCGCCGGACGATCCAGGCCATCTGCGAAGGCCGCGATCCCGGCGATCTCACCACCCTCGACGATCCCGCCGCGTTGCAGCAAATCCGCCAGATCATTGAGGAGTAGCGGTAGCGCCCGGTGGCGCAAGCTGACCGGGCCTACGGTCTGCATTGTTGTAGAGCGCCCGGTGTCATGCCTGGTGGCAAAGGGAACGCTCTACTTTGCGGTCTTTATAATAATATTCTTTATCTCTGTCGTTTATTTCACGGATAACCCGACAGGGAACGCCCGCGGCAACGACATTTGAAGGAATGTCTTTTGTGACCACGCTACCTGCGCCAATCACGGTGTTATTTCCTATCGTGATACCTGGATTGATAACCACGTTGCTGCCGATCCAGACGTTATTGCCAATTGTGATCGGAAAGGAATACATCTCTCCCGCTTGCCTCAATTCATGATGAACAGGATGCCCGGTCACGGAGAGGGTGACATTTGGCGCAATCAGAACGTTATCGCCAATCGTGACGGTATAGTCGTCTACGATGGTAAAATTGAAATTAGCATAAAAGTTGTCACCGATATGGATGTTGGTACCGTAGGAAAAATAAATGGGCGGCTCTATCCATGCATTTTCTCCCGTTGAGCCAAACATGGATTTAATCAAGCTTTTCCTTTTTTCAACTTCTGACGGACGTGAATGGTTATACTCATACATCAATTCCTTTCCGCGCAATCTCTCTTCCGGCAAACCTTCGCACATATCTGTAAACAGTTGGCCTGCTTTTATTCTTTCTCTCATTGGCATAGTCATGTGTGAAATTTCATCCTTGTGGTGGGGTTTATGCTTGTTTACAGACAGGTTTGACATGGCGGGTAAACGGCCCCGGACCACTTAAGGTAAATACCGAAATCAACGTAAAGCTCAGCGCGATCAGTCCGAGCACCAGATATGCTCCCTGAAAACCGATGCTTTCATACATATTGCCGGCGAAAACCGACATGAAAATCATCGCCAGTTGCTTAAAGAAGCAGAAGCACACCAGGTAAATCGTGGCAGAGAAGCGTACCTCAAACTGACTGGTGATGTATTTAAAACAACCGACAATCAGGAACGGTATCTCAAACATATGCAAGGTTTTCAGGATCACCACTTCCAGCGCCGAAGAGGCAAACGACGAGCCGATGATCCGCACTGACATAATCGCGCCCGCCAGCAGCAGGGCGTTTTTACCGCCAATGCGGTTCACGATCAGCGGCGCAAAGAACATAATACTGGCGTTCAGCAGTTCACCCATGGTGGTAACGTAGCCAAACACGCGGGTACCCTGTTCGCCAGTGGCAAAGAATGAGGTAAAGAAGTTAGCGAATTGCTGGTCAAACACATCGTAGGTACAGGACACGCCGACAACATACAGCGACAGAAACCACAGCTTCGGCTGTTTAAATAATTCCAGCGCCAGTTTCAGGCTAAATGCCGAGTGATTCGCGCCAACCGCATCGGCCACTTTTGCCGATGAGGGCGCTTCCGTTTTCGAGAAGAACAGCAGCAATGCCAGGATCACCGCGCAGCCGGAGCCCAGCCAGAAGACAAACTGGTTATTAATGGTAAACATAATGCCGGCAATCGACGCGCACAGCGCCCAGCCGACGCAACCGAACATCCGCGCGCGGCCAAATTCAAAATGACTGCGGCGACTGGCTTTTTCTATGTAGGCCTCAATGGCGGGCGCGCCGGCGTTATAAATAAACCCCAGATAGATCCCGCCGACAATCGAACCGAGCAAAATATTGACCTGCAATAGCGGGCCGAAAACGTAAATAAAGAACGGCGCGAACATCACCAGCATACCGGTAATGACCCACAACAGATGCTTGCGCAGGCCGAGCTTGTCAGAGAGCAGGCCGAAAATGGGCTGGAACAAGAGTGAAAATAGCGAGATGCAGGCGAAGATAATACCGGTATCGCCTTTGCTGATATGGTTGATATCATGTAACCAGATCGGGAAAAAGGGGAAGTAAGCACCCATAATGAAAAAATAAAAGAAGAAGAAAAAGCCGAACATCCAGAAGTTAGTATTTTTCAAATAATGCATGTGAACGTCCTTATGCGAATATCGGGCAGGCGTTAACCTGCCCGTTTTTTGTTATTTCAGGCACCAGACGATCTGGTAGTGATAGCGACCTGCGCTGAGCTGGTATTCCGGCGACACCGACGGGCTCCAGGAGTCGTCGCCGCCCACGCCCATGTGGAAGCCGTCAAGGTTCAGCCATGTACCGGCCTCTTCCTGCAACAGATGGCGATGGCTGGTCTTCATCAGTTGTTGCTGACTGTAGCGGCTGATATTGAACTGGAAGTCGCCGCGCCAGCAGTGGGCGCCATAGCGCAGTTCGCGGGTGTGGCAGCGCAGCCCGTTTTCGCTCGGAAAAACGTACGGCGTATACATGTCGTCGAGCGACAGGTCCCAGCGATCAAAGCAGGCGGCAGAGAGGCGGTCCGGGTAGTTTTCATGCGGACCTAATCCCAGCCAGTTCACGCGATCCGCCACCTGGGCCAGTTGGCAGGTCAGTCCGATGCGCGCCGGGTGTGGCGTGCCGCGGGCGACATCCACATCCACCGTGATCGTCAGTTCGCCATCTCCGTCAATGCGCCAGGTTTTACGGCTGATAAACAGCGTTTCCCCCTGGGTCTGCCAGGCGTGGGCGGTAGTGATGATCACCGCGTCGGTGAGCGTCTGTGCTTCGCACTGCAACAGCATCGCTTCTGCGCGGTAATGCCCGGCGGCTTTCCAGCGTTCAACCCAGGCGTTCGGGTCAATACGCGTGGCTTCGCTGACGCCGATATCGTTATCAAGCGGCGCGCGGGTAAACTGGTCGCGAAGCGGGGTCAGCAGCTGCGCGTCCTCGCCGATCCAGTACTGCGTCAATACACCCTGCTGGCGGCAGAACTGCCAGCGTTGTTGATTCACCGTGACCAGATAATGCGTCTCTCCCGCCTCAAGCCGTGGCGCACAACCGACAGGCGAGGAGATCGCCACGCTCAGTTTTTCCGCCAGCGGCCACTGCTGCCAGGCGCTGATGTGTCCGGCTGGCGCCCACGCGGTGGCCTGCGGCTGCTCAACGCGCACCGTCAGCCATAGCTGGCCTGCTGCATTGGGGGCAGCAACGTCGGGAAGGGTAATGACCTGGCGTCCCTGCGGGGCGATGTCCAGCACGACGTTCCCCGCTGCAATGGGGTTACCGTCCAGGGCAAGGGACCAGTGCAGGATCTCATTGTCGCTATGGCGGAACAGATATTCGCTGGTCACCTCGATGTTACGTTCCGCGCCGGGCAGCAGGGTAAACTGGAAAAACTGCTGCGCGTGTTTGGCTTCGTATAGCGACGGATGCGGCGTACGGTCGGCAAACACCAGACCGTCCATGCAGAACTGGCGGTCATTCGGCGTGTCGCCAAAGTCGCCGCCGTAGGCCGACCATGGGTTACCTTCATCATCATATTTAATCAGCGACTGATCGACCCAGTCCCAGACAAAGCCTCCCTGCAGGCGCGGATACTGCCGAAACGCCTGCCAGTATTTGGCGAAACCGCCGAGGCTGTTGCCCATTGCGTGCGCGTATTCGCAGAGGATCAGCGGACGCTGCTCGCCCGGCATTGACAGCCATTTTTTGATTGACCATTTCGGCACCGCCGGGAACGGCTGATCCTGATCGACGCGGGCATACATCGGACAGATAATATCCGTCGCCGCGCTGTCTGCGCCGCCGCCCTCATATTGCACCGGGCGCGACGGATCTTCCGATTTCAACCAGCGGTACAGCGCGTCGTGGTTGACGCCATGCCCGGACTCATTGCCCAGCGACCAGATAATAATGCTCGGGTGATTGCGGTCGCGTTGTACCATGCGCGTCACCCGCTGGCTCATGGCGGGAAGCCAGGTTGGGTCATCGGTCAGGCGGTTCATCGGCACCATGCCGTGGGTTTCGATGTTGGCCTCATCCACGACGTACAGGCCATAACGGTCGCACAGCGTGTACCACAGAGGGTGGTTTGGGTAATGGGAGCAGCGCACGGCGTTAAAATTGTTCTGCTTCATCAGGATGATGTCCTGTACCATCGTCGCTTCGTCCATTACCTGACCGTGCTTCGGGTGATGTTCGTGGCGATTTGTCCCGCGAATCAGCAGCGGCTTGCCGTTCAGCAACATCAGGCCGTTTTCAATGCTGATCTGGCGAAAGCCGACGTCACAGGCTTCGGCTTCAATCAGTTCGCCGTCAGCGGTATGCAACTGCGCAACCGCGCGGTACAGATGCGGCGTTTCGGCGCTCCACAGCGACGGGTTATCGACTTTCAGGCGCAGGGTGGCGCGGTCATGATACGCGCCGCGCTCGTCAACAATTTCGCCGCCAAAGGGGGCCGTCTGTTCACCGACCAGGACGTCGCCATCCCACAACTGCACGGTGACGCGCAGATCGTCGCGCAGTTCACCGTGCATTCTGATTTCGGCGGCCAGTTCGGCGCGGCTGAAATCATCATTAAAGCGGGTGGAAATCCGCAGATCGCTGATTTGCGTAGCGGGCTTGGTTAGCAGGCTGACGTCGCGGAAGATACCGCTCATGCGCCACATGTCCTGATCTTCCAGGTATGTGCCGTCGCTCCAGCGCAGCACCATCACCGCCAGACGGTTCTCGCCGCCGCGCAGAAAATAGCTGAGATCGAACTCCGAAGGCAGACGGCTGTCCTGGCCGTAGCCGACCCATCGTCCGTTGCACCAGAGATGAAAGGCCGAATTGACGCCGTCGAAAATGATCCGCGTCTGGCTGTCGTGGAGTGCTGCCTCGTCAATATGGAATGTGAGCGAGTAACATCCTGTAGCGTTCTCTGCGGGTACGTAGGGCGGATTGACCGGAATTGGGTAGGTGACGTTGGTATAAATCGGTGCGTCGTAGCCGTACATTTGCCAGTTTGACGGTACGGGGATAGTGTCGGCATTTTCCGGATCGTTTAGCCGCCAGCTTTCCGGCACCGCCTCCGGCGAGGCGAACCAGGCAAATTTCCAGTCGCCGTTGAGGCTGCGCAATTGGGGAGAAAGGGTATTATCCCGGGCGTCTTCAGCGCTGCGCCAGCTGGAAAATGGCGGGTGGGCTTCCAGGCGGTTAAGCTGGGTTACGCCGGGATTTTCCCAGTCGCGGCGCGCCAGTACGGCGGCGAGTGAATCCGTGGTCAATGTCATGGCTATGTCCTGTCGTGAATTGTTATCCGCTCACAATTTAAGACAACATACGGGCAGAGCCAGAAAACTGTAAAGTCTGTTGAAGCTAATGAGTGAACTGTCTCACACATTTTCGTGTGCAGGATTTAGCGTGTTAACAGGGCGACCTGACGCGCCAGCTGCATGAGCGAGTCGGCCAGCGCTTGTGGAGAGGCGGCCTGTGTCCCAGGTGGCTGTACGGTTTTGCGCTCCACCAACGTGACCGGCAGCAACTGATTGCCCCCGGTTGATGCCCCGCGAGAAAGCTGGATCAGGCGGTCGACGCTGGTTTGTCCAAGCAGCGCGAAATCCTGCCTGATGGTCGTAAGGGGGGGAATGTAGCAGGCGCTGTCTTCGGTATCGTCATAGCCGATTACGGAAATATCGGTCGCCACGCGCAGACCGAACTCGCTTATGGCGCGCATTGCGCCTAACGCCATCTGATCGTTGGCGACCAGCATCGCGCCGGGGATCGTCCCCGCGTTAAGCATCCGTTGGGTCTGGAGATAACCGGACATCGCGCTCCAGTCGCCTTCCTGTTGCGCCACCGGCTGGAGTTGATAACGCGCGAGGTGCTTATGCCAGCCCGCCAGACGCAGGCGCGCGGAAACCGACGTTTGCGGTCCGGCCAGCAGGGCGATGCGCTGGTGGCCGTGCTGAACCAGGTGCTCCACGCCGAGGCGCGCGCCGTCGTCGTGGGAAAAAATAATGCTGTTGATGGGCGACTGGTCCGACACGTCAAGGAACAGTACCGGCACGTTGCCACAGGCGGCGGCAACGGCAATGGCGTCGTCTTCGTCGAGGGGATAGTTGATGATAAGCCCACTTACCCGCTGCGCAAGCAGGTTATGCACTGCCGCTTTACAGGCGTCGACGCCGCTGCGCTCTACCATGGAAATTACCACGCTGGCCCCGGACTGGTCGGCGCGGGATTTAATGGCGGCGACAATCTGCGACGGTGCGTGCAGCGCCAGATTGGCGGTGGCAACGCCAATCAGCTGCGTCTGTTTGCCGGCTAACTGTTGGGCGACACGGTTAGGAATGTAGTTCAGCTCCGCCATGGCGGCTTCCACTTTTTCGCGGGTTCTCGCCGAGACGTGACTGGCCTGATTCACCACCCGCGAGACGGTCTGATAAGAGACGCCAGCATAGTCTGCCACATCGTAAAGCGTTACCGGTTTCACATTCATCACCCTGATTTCCACGTTTTCCGCGCGCTATCATGCCATACCGCGAAAGGTTTTTCGCCATTCAGCCGGGCTGACGCCGAAGTGGGATTTAAAATGCTGACGCCAGGTCACAGCAGACTGAAAACCCACTTCACTGGCGATGCGCTCGATGGGCAATTGGCTGGATTCCAGCAGCGTCTGGCTGAGGCGCAGGCGTTCACGGATCAGCCATTCGGCGACGCTACACCCTGTCGCCTTCATAAAATGACGCGTGAGCGTGCGACGACTCATCATGACCCGACTGGCGAGCGAATCAAGGTCATGGGGCGCGCGGATTGTCTGGCGCAAATAGTCCAGCAGTCCGTTAATGCGCGCATCGCGCGTGGTTTTGGGCACCGGCTGGGCGATAAATTGCGCCTGGCCGCCTTCACGGTGTGGCGGAACAATCATCCGCCGGGCGATTTGGTTTGCCACTACGCTGCCAAAGCGCTGGCGAATCACATACAGGCAGCAGTCGAGAGCCGCCGCCGTGCCCGCAGAGGTGATGATCCCGTCGTCATCAACATACAAGGCGTTGATATCAAGTGTCACCGCCGGAAAACGCGCCTGAAAATCCTGCTCAAATTCCCAGTGCGTGGCGGCGCGTTTGCCGTCCAGAAGGCCTGCATAGCCCAGAACAAATGCCCCCAGACAAAGGCCAACAATTTGCGCGCCGTTTTGCCGGGCCTGCACCAGCGTACCCAGTAGCGTCTGGGGAGGACGCTGGGCGGTGGCGCCCCAGTAGGGGATCATCACAATATCCGCGTCGATGAGCGCCTCATAACCGTAGGCGGCGTGCAACGAAAACCCGTCCTGCGAGTTGACCGTACCCGGCGTTTCGGCGCAGATCTTCACCGTAAAGCGCTTCTGCGTTGCCACCTTTTCCCCGAACAGAATGCAGGGCACAGAAAAGTGAAATGGGCTGAAATCGTCCACGGCGACAATGGCGACGGTAACGGGGCGCATAGTTCTCCTCGATGGCGGTTAAAACGTCAGGGTTTCCCCATCTTCCGGCACATGCACATATTCTGCAATCTGGTTGTCACGTGCGTAGTCTTTGAGCGCCGCGCGCGTTAACAGACAGTGATTGATGGCTTCCATATGCGTTGCCACGATCTGCGCGTCCGGTAGGGTGAAATGGGTTTTTAGCACATCTTCCGCGCCCATGATGATCGGGCCAAAACCGATGACGTGCGCGAAACCGGCGTTCAATACCACCACATCAGGCTGATAGCGGATCATGTTGGCTTCGACCTCGTCGCGCCAGACGGTATCGCCCACCAGATACAGCGTTTTTTCCTGCGGATGGGTCAAGATGAGCCCGCAGGCTTCGCCCAGCCGGGCCGCCATTTCGGGAACGGCATACAGATGATCGGAGCCGTGCTGGCCGCCGGTTTTACGCAGCGTGATCGCCCCGAGAATGGTCTCTTCCGTCAGCACCGTCAGCGCGGTAAAACCCTGTTCGCGCAGCGTCTGCGCATCCTGCTCGTTTTGCACATAAATCGGCTTATCCTTCGGCACGCATGCGGACGCGGCGTCGTCCCAATGGTCTTCATGCAGATGGGTAACGATCAGCACGTCGGCCTGTAACAGCGTGTCGATATCGCAGGGAAGCTCCACGGTGGGGTTGCGAATATCGGCGCGGGCGGTGCCGGGAAAGCCCGGCCACGCGCCTTTCGGCGCCAGCATCGGGTCAATGAGAAATGTTTTGCCGCCAAACGTAATCAACTGGGTGGCGTTGCGAATTTGCGTAATGTTCATCATCGGTACTCCACGTGAGGGTCAGTGGAGACAGCGTAATAGAGGGCGCGAGGAAAAAATGTGGGCAAATGGGCGAATAGCGATGAGATTGGGCCAGATGATTTACTGGATGAGCGCGCGCGTTCCGGTCAACAGGCGCAGGGACGAGGTAAAAATGTGACCCGCTTCACCGTCCGGCCACCAGAATCGCCTGCGACTCTACGGCTTCCTCAATTTGTCGCGCCACCTGTTGTAACGCCGCAAGATGCCGCTCTGCCGCCTGCTCAATACTCATCGCGCTGGCCATATACACCAGGTTCAGACAGCCAATCACCCGCTGCTCGCTGCGCAGCGGTACGGCGATAGAGGCGATTTTCTCCTCTTCATCCCAGCCACGATGATTTTGCCCGTAGCCCGCCTGGCGGGTGCGGGCAAGAATGGCGTCCAGCCTGCGGGGTTCGCGGGCCAGTTGGTACTCTTCGCCCGGACGCGCCGCCAGCATCGCTATCAGCGCCTGACGCTCGTTTTCCGGGCAAAGCGCCAGCCAGGTCAGGCCAGAAGCGGTTTTCAGCAGCGGTAGGCGCCGCCCGACCATCGCGCGGTGAAACGACAGCCGGCTAAAGCGGTGGGTGGTTTCCCGTACCACCATCGCGTCAACGTCCAGCGTCGACACGTCGGTCGGCCAGACCACTTCGCGCAGGAGATCGCCCAGCAGCGGCGCCGCCAGTGCAGAAATCCACTGTTCGTCACGAAATCCTTCGCTCAACTGGCGCACTTTAATGGTTAAGCGGAAGCTGTCGTCAGACCGGCTGCGCCGGACGTATCCCTCATCCTGTAATGTCTCCAGCAGCCTGCGCACCGTGGTGCGATGCAGGCCGCTCAGCTCCGCCAGCAGGCTGACGCTGGCCCCGCCATCGAGTTTATTTAACATATTTAATAACATTAAGCCGCGCGTTAAACCGCGAACGGTTTTGTATTCCGTCTGCTCATCATTCTTCATGTTTATTGACATATTTATAGTTAAAACAAAGATATGCACCTGGTGCACGTTCTGACATGTTTTGATTGTAGCGCAAAAAGCCCTTCTTATACTGACAACACTATAAAAAAGTATTCACATATTTTTAACAAAAAAGTGCGATGGCTAACTGACTCAGCCCCGCCGTTTTGTCCGAATCGTGAGGTACAACATGTCAACAACCCCTGATATTCAACCCGCCGTCAACCATACCGTTCAGGTCGCCATAGCCGGTGCGGGGCCGGTCGGACTGATGATGGCCAACTATCTTGGTCAGATGGGCATCGAGGTGCTGGTGGTGGAAAAGCTTGATAAGCTCATCGACTATCCCCGCGCCATCGGCATTGACGATGAGGCGCTGCGCACCATGCAGTCCGTCGGGCTGGTGGAGAAGGTGTTGCCACATACCACGCCACACCACGCGATGCGCTTTCTTACGCCAAAAGGCCGCTGCTTTGCTGATATTCAGCCGATGACCGATGAGTTCGGCTGGTCGCGGCGCAACGCGTTTATCCAGCCGCAGGTGGATGCGGTGTTGCTTGAGGGGCTGTCGCGCTTTCCCAATGTGCGCTGTCTGTTCTCTCGCGAGCTGGAAGCCTTCAGCCAGCAGGATGGCGAGGTGACGCTCAACCTGAAAACGGCGCAGGGGCAACGGGAAACGGTCAAAGCACAGTGGCTGGTGGCCTGCGATGGCGGAGCGAGCCTGGTGCGCCGCACGCTGAACGTGCCGTTCGAAGGGAAAACCGCGCCGAACCAGTGGATTGTGGTCGATATTGCCAACGATCCGCTCAGCACGCCGCATGTCTATCTGTGCTGCGATCCGGTGCGGCCTTACGTTTCCGCCGCACTACCCCACGCGGTGCGGCGTTTTGAATTTATGGTGATGCCAGGGGAGACCGAGGCGCAGCTCAGCGAGCCGCAAAACATGCGTCAGCTGTTAAGCAAGGTGCTGCCGAACCCGGACAACGTCGAGCTGATCCGTCAGCGCGTCTACACCCATAACGCCCGTCTTGCCGATCGCTTCCGCGTCGATCGCGTGCTGCTGGCCGGCGACGCGGCGCACATCATGCCAGTCTGGCAGGGGCAGGGCTATAACAGCGGCATGCGCGACGCCTTTAACCTCGCCTGGAAGCTGGCGCTGGTGATCGACGGCAAAGCGAGTGACGCGCTGCTCGATACCTACCAGCAGGAACGCCGCGATCACGCAAAAGCGATGATTGACCTCTCAGTGACCGCCGGTAACGTGCTGGCGCCGCCGAAGCGCTGGCATGGCGCGGTGCGTGACGGCGCCTCCTGGCTGCTGAACTACCTGCCGCCGGTGAAACGCTACTTCCTCGAAATGCGCTTCAAGCCGATGCCGCAGTATCACGACGGCGCGCTGGTGCGCGAAGGCGAGGCCGCAACGTCCCCCGTCGGCAAGATGTTTATTCAGCCGAAGATCACGCTCGAGACGGGAGAGGCGACGCTGCTGGATAACGTCATCGGCGCGAACTTCGCGGTGATCGGCTGGGGCTGTAACCCGCTGTGGGGGATGAGCGAAGCGCAGATCCGGCAGTGGCGCGCCACCGGCACGCACTTTATTCAGGTGGTGCCGGAGGTGCAGATTGGCACCCCGCAGGACCGCCATGACGGGGTGATCCGTATCGGCGACGCGCAGGGGCGTCTGCGCGAGTGGTTCGCACGGCATAACGTCTCGCTGGTGGTGATGCGCCCGGACCGCTTTGTCGCCGCCGTCGCCATTCCTCAAACCCTCGGCGCCACGCTCAATACCCTGGCGTCAGTGATGACGCTGACCCGCGCGGATGCCAATCTTCCTGTCGAAAAGGTGGCCTGATATGCACGCTTATCTTCACTGTCTTTCCCACTCGCCGCTGGTGGGCTATGTCGACCCGGCGCAGGCCGTGCTGGACGAGGTCAACGGCGTTATCGCCAGTGCCCGCGCGCGGATCGCCGCGTTTGATCCCGAACTGGTGGTGCTGTTCGCTCCGGATCACTACAACGGGTTTTTCTATGACGTCATGCCGCCGTTTTGTTTAGGCGTCGGCGCGACGGCGATTGGCGATTTTGGCAGCGCGGCGGGGGAACTGCCGGTACCGACTGAACTGGCCGAAGCCTGCGCCCACGCGGTGATGAAAAACGGCATCGATCTCGCCGTCTCGTATTGCATGCAGGTCGATCACGGCTTTGCCCAGCCGCTGGAGTTTTTGCTCGGCGGGCTGGACAACGTGCCGGTGCTGCCGGTGTTTATCAACGGCGTCGCCGCGCCGCTGCCGGGCTTTCAGCGTACCCGGATGCTGGGGGAAGCGATTGGTCGTTTCACCAGCACGCTTAATAAGCGGGTGCTGTTTTTAGGGTCCGGCGGGTTGTCGCACCAGCCGCCGGTGCCGGAGCTGGCGAAAGCCGACGCCCATATGCGCGATCGCCTGCTGGGCAGTGGCAAACAGTTGCCTGCCGGGGAGCGTGAGCTGCGTCAGCAGCGGGTGATCGGCGCCGCCGAGAAGTTTGTTGCAGATCAGAAAACGCTGCACCCGCTGAACCCCATCTGGGATAACCGGTTTATGTCGCTGCTCGAACAGGGGCGTATTGCCGAACTGGATGCCGTCAGCAATGAAGAGCTGTCCGCGATCGCGGGCAAATCCACCCACGAAATCAAAACCTGGGTTGCCGCTTTCGCCGCCATTTCCGCCTTTGGCGCCTGGCGAAGCGAAGGTCGTTACTATCGCCCGATCCCGGAGTGGATCGCCGGATTTGGCTCGCTGAGCGCCAGAACACTGAACTGAAAGGCAGGAGAACATCATGAGTTATCAACCGCAAACCGAAGCCGCGACCAGCCGTTTTCTCAACGTTGAGGAAGCCGGTAAAACGCTACGCATCCATTACAACGACTGCGGCGCAGGCGACGAAACCGTCGTTCTGCTGCACGGTTCCGGCCCGGGGGCCACGGGCTGGGCCAACTTCAGCCGCAATATCGATCCGCTGGTGGAAGCGGGCTATCGCGTGATCCTGCTCGACTGCCCGGGCTGGGGCAAGAGCGATTCGATCGTCAATACCGGGTCACGATCCGATCTCAATGCCCGCATTCTGAAAAGCGTGGTCGACCAACTGGACATTCAGAACGTCCACCTGCTGGGTAACTCAATGGGCGGCCACAGCGCCGTCGCCTTCACCCTGAGCTGGCCGGAGCGCGTCGGCAGGCTGGTGCTGATGGGCGGGGGAACCGGCGGCATGAGCCTGTTCACGCCAATGCCGACGGAAGGCATTAAGCGGCTGAATCAGCTTTACCGCGAGCCGACCATCGACAATCTGAAACAGATGATGAACATCTTCGTCCATGACCCCCGCGACCTGACCGACGCGCTGTTTGAAGCGCGGCTGAACAATATGCTGTCGCGCCGCGATCATCTGGACAACTTTATTAAGAGTCTGGAGGCGAACCCGAAGCAATTCCCCGACTTCACGCCGCGCCTGAGCGAAATCACCGCCCGGACCCTGATTGTCTGGGGGCGCAACGACCGCTTTGTGCCGATGGACGCCGGTCTGCGCCTGCTCGCCGGGATTGCCGGTGCCGAACTGCATATCTATCGCGACTGCGGCCACTGGGCGCAGTGGGAACATGCGGACGCCTTTAACCAACTGGTGCTCAATTTCCTCGCGCGCCCATAAGGAACGGTTATGTCGAACACTATCCTTGAACCAATCGCTGCAGCGTTGCGGCTTGCAGAAGAGCAGGGCGAAGCCATTGCGCCGGTGCGTGAATGGCCGGGCGTGGAGAGTGCGGAAGCCGCCTATGCCATTCAGCGCATCAATGTTGAACACGCCGTGGCGCAGGGGCGCCGGGTAGTCGGACGCAAAGTCGGCTTGACGCACCCGAAAGTTCAGCAGCAGCTGGGGGTGAGTCAGCCGGACTTCGGCACCCTGTTCGCCGACATGTGCTACGGCGACAACGAGACCATCCCGTTTTCCCGCGTGCTGCAACCGCGCATCGAAGCGGAAATCGCGCTGGTGCTTAACCGGGATCTGCCGCACGTTGACACCACCTTTGATGAACTGGCTGGCGCCGTTGAATGGGTGCTGCCCGCGCTGGAAGTGGTGGGCAGCCGCATCCGCGACTGGTCGATTCAGTTTGTCGACACCGTGGCGGACAACGCCTCCTGCGGCGTGTATGTGCTCGGCGGCCCGGCGCAGCGTCTGGCCGGAGTCGATCTGAAAAACTGCGCCATGCACATGACGCGCAATAACGAAGAGGTGTCCAGCGGGCGCGGCAGCGAATGCCTGGGGCATCCGCTGAACGCCGCCGTCTGGCTGGCGCGCAAAATGGCCAGCCTCGGCGAGCCGCTGCGCGCCGGCGACATTATTCTGACCGGGGCGCTGGGGCCGATGGTCGCGGTCAACGCGGGCGACACCTTTGCCGCCCATATTGCAGGTATTGGTTCGGTTGCCGTCACGTTTTCCGCGGCGACCACAGAAGGAAGTCAGTCATGAGTAAGTGTAAGGTTGCCATTATCGGTTCCGGCAATATCGGCACCGATTTGATGATTAAAATTTTGCGTCACGGTCAGCATCTGGAGATGGCGGTGATGGTCGGTATTGACCCTGAATCGGACGGACTGGCCCGCGCCCGCCGCATGGGCGTCGCCACCACCCACGACGGGGTACGAGGGGTGATGGCGATGGCGGAATTTGCCGACATTGATATTGTGTTCGATGCCACCAGCGCGGGGGCGCATGTCCAAAACGACGCCGCCCTGCGCGAAGCGAAGCCGGGCATTCGCCTGATTGACCTGACGCCTGCGGCCATTGGCCCGTACTGCGTGCCGGTGGTCAATCTCGCGGCCAACGTCGACCAGCAGAACGTCAACATGGTCACCTGCGGCGGGCAGGCGACCATCCCGATGGTGGCGGCGGTCTCCCGCGTGGCGCGGGTGCATTACGCCGAGATTATCGCCTCGATCGCCAGTAAATCCGCCGGACCGGGAACGCGGGCAAACATTGACGAGTTCACCGAAACCACCGCGAAAGCCATTGAGGCGGTGGGCGGTGCGGCGAAGGGAAAAGCGATTATCGTGCTTAACCCGGCCGAACCGCCGCTGATGATGCGCGACACCGTCTATGTGCTGAGCGACGCCGCCTCGCAGGCGGAAGTGGAAGCGTCCATCAACGAGATGGCGGCCGCAGTGCAGGCTTACGTGCCGGGCTATCGCCTGAAGCAGCGCGTGCAGTTTGAGGTCATTCCTGAGGATCAACCAGTGAATTTGCCGGGCATCGGACAGTTCTGTGGGCTGAAAACCGCGGTGTATCTGGAAGTGGAAGGGGCGGCGCACTACCTGCCAGCGTATGCGGGCAATCTCGATATTATGACCTCCAGCGCGCTGGCGACCGCTGAAAAGATGGCGCAGTCGCTGACGCGTCGGGCAGGAGAAGCAGCATGAACGGTAAAAAACTCTACATCTCGGACGTGACCCTGCGCGACGGCATGCACGCCATTCGTCATCAGTATTCACTGGAAAACGTGCGCCAGATTGCGAAAGCGCTCGACGACGCGCGGGTGGATTCGATTGAGGTCGCCCACGGCGACGGCCTGCAAGGCTCCAGCTTCAACTACGGCTTTGGCGCGCACAGCGATTTGCAGTGGATTGAAGCGGCGGCGGAGGTGGTGAAACATGCCAAAATCGCCACGCTGCTGTTGCCGGGGATCGGCACGATTCATGACCTGAAAAATGCGTATCAGGCCGGGGCGCGGGTGGTGCGCGTGGCGACCCACTGCACCGAGGCGGACGTCTCCGCTCAGCATATTCACTCTGCCCGTGAGCTGGGAATGGACACCGTCGGTTTCCTGATGATGAGCCATATGACCACGCCGGAAAATCTGGCCAGGCAGGCGAAGCTGATGGAAGGCTACGGCGCGACCTGCATCTATGTGGTCGACTCCGGCGGCGCAATGAACATGACGGACATTCGCGATCGCTTCCGCGCCCTGAAAGCGGTGCTGAAGCCGGAAACAGAAACCGGCATGCACGCGCATCACAACCTGAGTCTTGGGGTGGCGAACTCGATCGCCGCCGTGGAAGAGGGCTGTGACCGCATTGACGCCAGCCTGGCGGGAATGGGAGCCGGAGCGGGCAACGCGCCGCTGGAGGTCTTTATTGCCGCGGCCGATAAGCTCGGCTGGCAGCACGGCGCCGATCTGTATGCGCTTATGGACGCCGCCGACGATCTGGTGCGCCCGTTACAGGACCGCCCGGTGCGCGTGGATCGCGAAACCCTCGCGCTGGGCTATGCCGGCGTGTACTCCAGCTTCCTGCGTCACTGCGAAGTGGCGGCGGCACGCTACGGCCTGAGCGCGGTCGACATCCTCGTCGAACTGGGGAAACGCCGGATGGTGGGCGGCCAGGAAGACATGATCGTCGATGTGGCGCTGGATCTGCGCAACTGTCAATAAATAAGAATGATGCGGCTGGCAACGTATCAGCCGCCATTCACCTGCCCCGTGAACTCAGAGGGAGATCTTATGCATCCTCGTCCCTACGCTACATCGCGCCTGATGCTGACCATCGGGCTGTGTTTTCTGGTCGCCCTGATGGAAGGGCTCGATCTCCAGGCCGCCGGTATCGCCGCCGTGGGCATCGCCCGGGCATTCTCGCTGGATAGCATGCAAATGGGCTGGATCTTCAGCGCCGGGATCCTCGGCCTGTTACCCGGCGCGCTGGTCGGTGGCATGCTGGCGGATCGCTATGGACGCAAGCGCGTCCTGATCGCCTCCGTGGCGCTGTTCGGCGTGTTTTCGCTGGCGACCGCCCTGTCGTGGAGTTTCTTCACGCTGGTGTTTGCCCGCCTGATGACCGGCGTGGGCCTGGGCGCCGCGCTGCCGAATCTGATTGCGCTTACCTCCGAAGCCGCGGGGCCAAGCTTTCGCGGCACGGCGGTCAGCCTGATGTACTGCGGGGTGCCTATTGGCGCCGCGCTGGCGGCAATGCTCGGTTTTGCTGGTGTCGCAACGGCCTGGCAGACCGTCTTCTGGGTGGGCGGCGTGATTCCGCTGCTGCTGGTGCCGTTGCTGATGCGCTGGCTGCCGGAGTCGGCAGTATTTGCCGGTCAAACCCCGGGCGCGCCACCGTTGCGCGCGCTGTTTGCCCCGGCGACGGCCAGCGCCACGCTGCTGCTCTGGCTGTGCTATTTCTTCACCCTGCTGGTGGTCTACATGCTGATCAACTGGCTGCCGATGCTGTTGGTGGAACAGGGATTTCAGCCTTCGCAGGCGGCGCGGGTGATGTTTTCCCTGCAAATCGGCGCGGCGGCAGGCACGCTGATCCTCGGGGCGTTGATGGACAAGCTGCGGCCGCTGACCATGTCGCTTCTGATCTATAGCGGGATGCTGGCCTCGCTGCTGGCGCTGGGCACCGTCTCTTCCTTCAGCGGTATGCTGATGGCCGGATTCATCGCCGGGCTGTTCGCCACCGGCGGGCAAAGCGTGCTCTACGCGCTGGCGCCGCTGTTCTACAGTACCGACATTCGGGCGACAGGGGTCGGCACCGCCGTGGCGGTCGGGCGCCTCGGAGCGATGAGCGGGCCGCTGCTGGCCGGGAAAATGCTGGCGCTCGGCACCGGTACCGTCGGTGTGATGGCGGCGTCAGCGCCAGGGATCCTGCTGGCGGGACTGGCGGTGTTTGTGCTGATGAGCCGGACATCGCGCCGCCTGGCGGCTGGCTGAGTTTTGCATTCCGCCCGTAAACACGGTATAACAAACCTTCTTTGGATGTTTAGATGTCCATACGTTTAGAAGGTTATATGCAAACAACAAAACAACATGCGCCACTGAAGCGCACCATGAAAACCCGCCATCTGATTATGCTGTCTCTGGGTGGCGTAATCGGTACCGGCTTATTTTTTAATACCGGATACATTATTTCGACCACCGGGGCGGCAGGGACGCTGCTGGCTTATCTGATTGGCGCGCTGGTGGTCTGGCTGGTGATGCAGTGCCTCGGCGAGCTGTCGGTCGCGATGCCGGAAACCGGGGCGTTTCACGTCTATGCCGCGCGCTACCTCGGTCCGGCGACGGGATACACCGTGGCATGGCTTTACTGGCTAACCTGGACTGTGGCGCTCGGCTCCAGCTTTACCGCCGCCGGATTTTGCATGCAGTACTGGTTTCCGCAGGTGCCCGTCTGGATCTGGTGTGTCATTTTCTGTCTGGTGATATTTGGTCTGAACGTGGTGTCCACCCGCTTTTTTGCCGAAGGCGAGTTCTGGTTTTCACTGGTGAAGGTGATCACCATCATCGCGTTTATTGTTCTTGGCGGAGCGGCGATTTTCGGTATCATTCCGATGCAGGACGGTTCACCCGCGCCGGGGTTAAGCAATATCACCGCCGAAGGCTGGTTCCCGCACGGCGGCCTGCCGATACTGATGACCATGGTGGCGGTGAATTTCGCCTTTTCCGGCACAGAGCTTATCGGCATTGCCGCCGGTGAAACGGAAAACCCGCAAAAAGTCATCCCGGTGGCGATTCGTACCACCATTGCCCGGCTGATCATTTTCTTTATCGGCACCGTGTTCGTGCTGGCGGCGCTGATCCCAATGCAGCAGGCGGGGGTTGAAAAAAGCCCGTTTGTGCTGGTATTTGAGAAGGTGGGCATTCCTTACGCGGCGGATATTGTGAACTTCGTGATCCTGACTGCGATCCTGTCGGCGGCAAACTCCGGGCTGTACGCGTCCGGGCGGATGCTGTGGTCGCTGTCAAACGAGCGCACGCTGCCCGCCTGTTTTGCGCGGGTGACCCGCAATGGCGTGCCGCTTACCGCGCTGTCGGTGAGTATGCTCGGCGGCGTGCTGGCGCTGTTTTCCAGCGTGATCGCGCCGGATACGGTCTATGTCGCGCTGTCGGCGATTTCCGGCTTTGCTGTGGTGGCGGTGTGGCTGAGTATCTGCGCGTCACATTTTGTTTTTCGTCGTCGTCACGTTCAGCAGGGCAAAACGCTTGATGCGCTACAGTATCGCGCCCCCTGGTATCCGTTGGTGCCCGTGTCCGGGTTCGTCCTTTGCCTGGTGGCCTGTATCGGGCTGGCTTTCGATCCGAGTCAGAGAATTGCGCTGTGGTGCGGTTTACCGTTTGTGGCGCTGTGTTATGGTGTTTATTTCCTTACTCAATCGCGAGATAAACAACAGGAGTCTGAACATGTCGCAGAATAATCCGTTAAGCGCCATTCTCGAAAAGCACGATTTTCTGTTGCTGGACGGGGCAATGGCGACGGAGCTGGAAGCGCGGGGGTGCGATCTTACCGACAGTTTGTGGTCAGCCAGGGTGCTGGTAGAAAACCCGGAGCTGATCCGCGAAGTGCATCTGGACTATTTTCGCGCCGGGGCCCAGTGCGCGATTACCGCCAGCTACCAGGCCACGCCGGAAGGGTTTGCGGCGCGCGGACTGGATGAAGCGCAGGCCAAAGCGCTGATCGGCAAAAGCGTGGAGCTGGCGCGTAAAGCTCGCGAAGCCTGGCTGGCGGAAAATCCGCAGGCGGGCACGCTGCTGGTGGCGGGATCGGTCGGCCCGTATGGCGCGTTCCTGGCGGACGGGTCGGAATATCGCGGTGACTACGTGCGCACCCCCGAGCAATTTCAGGCCTTCCACCGTCCGCGCGTTGAGGCGCTACTGGATGCTGGCGCCGATCTGCTGGCCTGTGAAACGCTGCCTAACTTTGTTGAGATTCAGGCGCTGGCGGCGCTGTTGACCGACTACCCGCGCGCCCGCGCATGGTTCTCTTTCACCCTACGCGACAGTGAACATCTGAGCGACGGCACACCGTTGCAGGAGGTGGCCGAGTGGCTGAATCATTATCCGCAGGTGGTCGCGATTGGCATTAACTGCATCGCGCTGGAAAACACCACCGCCGCGTTACAGCATTTGCGCGGCGTAACGGCGCTGCCGCTGGTGATTTACCCGAATTCGGGTGAGCATTACGATGCGGTGAGCAAAACCTGGCATCATCATGGTGAAGCGTGCGAGACGCTGGCGGATTATTTGCCGCAGTGGTTAGCGGCGGGGGCGAAGCTGATAGGCGGCTGCTGCCGGACGACGCCAAAGGATATTGCCGAGTTAAACGCCCGGCGCTGAGGGTGCGCCGGGTGGCGTCACGCCACCCGGCAACGATCACGCCGCGTCCGCTAACATAAACATGCCGTACGGGTGGATTTCGAGGTAGTACTGCTCGCCGACGTCCGGCTGTAAGCGCGTAGCGTTGACCTGTAATAAAATCTCCTGCCCGTGCCACTCCACCGTTACTTCGTACTGTGGCCCCATATAGGCCACGTGCCGGATGGCGCAACGCTGACTCTCTTCCCCACGATCGCTTAAGGTGATCGCTTCCGGACGCACGCCCACGGTCCCGGCGCCTTCAGCCACAAAGTGCGCGGGGCGCGGCAGGCGATAACCGTAAATATTCACCGCTTCCGGGGTGAAGGTGGCCGGGAACAGGTTGGCATCGCCCATAAAGCTCGCCATAAAACGTGACGCGGGCTGGCGGTACAGTTCCTGCGGCGAACCGATCTGCATGATATGTCCTTTGTTCATCACCAGCACGGTGTCGGAAACGGCAAAGGCTTCGCTTTGATCGTGGGTGACGTACAGTGAGGTAATATCAAACTGCTTTTGCAGTTCGCGGATCTTGTCACGCATGCTGCGCCGGAGGTTAGCGTCGAGGTTACTCAGCGGCTCATCGAACAACAGCACCTTTGGTTTGAGGATCAAGGCGCGCGCCAGCGCCACGCGCTGCTGTTGGCCGCCGGAGATCTGATCGACATAGCGCGCTTCAAAGCCGTCAAGATCGACCATCGCCAGCGCCTCCTTCACCCTGGCGTTGACTTCCTGGCGTGAGACGCCGAGCATCTTCAGGCCGTAGCCGACGTTTTCTCCCAGCGACATATGCGGGAACAGAGCATAGGACTGGAACACCATACAGATATCGCGCTGCTGAATGGAACGGTGGGTAACATCTTCGCCATCGATAAAAATCTGCCCTTCACTCGGTTTTTCCAGCCCGGCGACCAGACGCAGAATAGTGGTTTTACCGCAGCCGGAGGGACCGAGCAGCGTCACCATTTGTCCCTGCGGAATCGTGAGAGTGATATTGTCGATCACCGTGTTGCTGCCGAATCGTTTGGTGACGTTGCGCAGTTCAACAAAATTTTTCTGACTCATAGTGCGCTCCATTACGCCTGATTTTTCGCTTTCGAACGGGAGATACGCGCTTCCCCGATCAGCCAGTCAAAGATGAAAATGATTGCCAGCATCACCACGATCAGAATCGAACCGTAGGCAATCGCCACCCCGTATTCGCCGTCTTCTACGCGGTTTAAAATGTAGGCCGTCGCCACCCGGGTGTCCGGCGTCACGAGGAACACAATGGCGCTGACGGTGGTAATGGCGCGCACAAAGCTGTAGATCAGCGCGGAGAGGATCGCCGGGCGCAGCAGCGGCAGCAGAATGTGGGTAATGGTGCGTAAACTCCCGGCGCGCAGACTGAGCGAAGCTTCATCCAGCGATTTATCGATTTGTCCTAAGCCCGCAATTCCGGCGCGAATCCCTACCGGCACATTCCGCATCACCATTGAGATAATGACAATCGCCGCCGTACCGGTGAGATACACTGGCGCGCTGTTAAAGGCGAGAATGTATGACACGCCCGCCACGGTGCCGGGTACGGCAAAGCACAGCATGGTGGTGAACTCGATGGTCTTCTTGCCTTTGAACTGCTGACGCACCACGATCCATGCGATAAGCAACCCGAAGGCGGCGGTGATTGGCGCGGCAATCCCGGCGTAAAGCAGGGTATCCAGTAGCGAAGGCCATGCGCCGTCACTCATGCCCTGGCCGAACAGCTTAATAAAGTTATCCAGCGTCAGGGTGTAGTCCACGCCCCAGTTAACGGTAAAGCTGCCGTAGAAAATGCTGCCGTAAAGCAGGGCGTTAAAGGCCACCCACACCGCCAGGATCACCACCACGCTCCACACGAGCGTCACCGGCAGCGGCTGCACATCACCGCGATACGATTTACCGGACACGGTGACATAGGAGCGCTTACCGATCCACATGTACTGGACGCAGAACACCAGCAGCGAAAAGAGCAGCAAGAACGCGCCGAGGGTACTGGCGGCCTGATAATCCAGTTGTGAACCGGTAATGTAAAAGTAGATTTGCGTGGCCAGAACGTCGAAGTTACCGCCGAGAACCAGCGGGTTACTGAAGTCGGCCAACGACTGCACAATGACGATCAGAAACGCGTTCGCCAGCGCCGGTTTGAGCAGCGGCACAAACACGCCGTTAAACGTCTGCCAGCGGCTGGCGCGCAGGGTATAGGAAGCCTCTTCCAGCGATGGATGAATGGTTTTGATCGCGCCATCGAGGATCATAAACGCCATTGGGGTAAACGCCAGCACCTGCGCCAGCCAGATGCCGGTAAAACCGTACAGCCAGTTGGTATTGGTCAGCCCGAACCAGTCGACCATCCATTCAGTGACATAGCCGGAGCGGCCCATCATCAGCGTCACCCCCAGCCCCACGACGAACGGCGGGGTGACGATCGGCAATATTGAAAAAATACGGCCAATAATGGCGCTGCGGCGGGCGATACGGGTGGTGTAAATCGCCAACACCAGACCAAAAAACGTGCAGCCGACGCCCACCGCTATCGACAGCGCGATAGAGTTGATAATGACCTGGATGATGTGTGCCTGTGACAGCACGGTCATAAACGCCAGCGGCGCGAATTCTCCGGTATCGCCGGTGAACATCGGAATAAAAATAGCGATGCTTGGCCAGACGATAAACACGCCAATCAACGCCACGATGGCGACCAGCGAGCCGATGACGAAACGGTCGCCGCCCAGCCATTCCAGACGGGTCAGCGCCAGGGTCATCATCGCGCCCAGCGCCACAAACAGCACGAGGGTCGCGTAGCCTAAGCCGCGACCTTCCACAGTGGCGCTGATGACAACAAACGCCATACAGAATAACGACCAGCCTGCGTCAAGGTAATGGCGGTTGCGCTGCTCCCGCGTGGCTTCCTGAAAAGGACGTATCAGCAGCAGGCCTGGCAGCAGATACCACAGCCAGCTAACATTAACCTGCGACCAGCCGTAGGCGTCGACAATCTCATCGCGCGTCGACTCCAGCAGACCATAATCCAGGCTCCAGCTCGGCAGCAGCGCAAATGCCAGCCAGCTCAGCAATACCCAAAGGAATACCGCATCCCGTTTTTTCACGGAATGGCGTGCAAGTGTGTGTGACATAGCGGTTCCGGTGTTGAGGAAGATCCTGGCCGGGTAGGGCGTAGCCGCCACCCGGCATGACCGCAAAAGTGGGCTTATTTACCCATTTTCACTTCGCTGACCCATTTATTGATGAGCGCTTTGCGAACATCCGTTGAGCCATATTTATCCATGTCGTAATTGATCAGCTTCAGGCCGTCGAGTTTCAGTGAGTTAGGTGACGTTTCCGCGGTGGTATTGGTCAGGATCTGATAAGACTTACCTTTCTTCCATGCCAGTTCCTGCGCCTCTTTCGACAGCACCCAGTCGACGAACAGTTTGGCGTTGTCGAGATTGCGTGCGCCTTTCAGAATGCTGACGCCGCCGATTTCGTAGCCGGTGCCTTCACACGGGGAGATCAGCTCCAGCGGTGCGCCTTGTTCTTTTTCCAGCGAGTAGTCGTGCAGGAAGCCGATACCGATAGCCGTTTCACCGCGCGCGGCGTTTCGCGCCGGGGCGATGCCGGACTTGGTGTACTGAGAAACGTTGCTGTTTAGCTGTTTCAGGTAATCAAAGGCCTGATCTTCCCCCCACAGTTGCGCAAAAGTCGCCAGTGCGGTGTACGCCGTTCCGGAACTTTGCGGGTCGGCAATTTGAATTTCGCCTTTGTATTCTGGTTTAGTCAGATCCTTCCAGCATTTTGGCACCGGCAGGTTTTTCTCTTTCAGGCGTTCAGTGTTAACGCCAAAGCCGAGAATGCCCACATACACCGCCGACGAATAATTTCCTTTCAGTTTGGCAGGGTCGCGGAACTGTGTCATGACCTGCTCAAGGTTGGGCGATTTATACGGTTGCAGCAGACCCATTTCCCCAGCCTGAGACTGCGGATCAAGCGTACCGCCGTACCAGACGTCAGCCTGCGGGTTTTTCTTTTCGGCATCGACTTTCGCCAGCGTGCTGCCCGAGCCGTTGCGGATGAATGACGTTTTCACGTCGTACTTTTCCCCAAAAGCTTTGGTTTCTGCTTCGCACATTTCATTGGTAGCGCTGCAATAGACCACCAGACGGCCTTTCGCCTGCGCCGCGCCGGAAAGTGTTGCCAGCGCCACGGCAGAGGCAATAAGGGTAGAGGTAAAGGTCATTTTCATTGTTTTATCCTTTGACTGAGTGGGGTGGTGATGCCCGACATCAGCAGGGGCATCAGCAGTAAACCCATTAATACCGCGGCGATCGAGAGCAAACTGAACATCCCCGACCAGCCGTAGCGTTCTATGACCAGCGACAGAGGCCAGCCCGCCAGCGCTGCTCCCAGATAGGCGAACAGGCCGAGAAACCCGGTGATCGACCCGGCCGCTGCTTTGTGTCCGCACTCCACCGCAGCAAGACCGATCAGCATTTGTGGGCCAAAGACAAAGAAACCCACCGTAAAGAAACAGACCGCCAGCAGCGCGTAATGATGCACTGGCGCCAGCCACAGCGCGGCGACGGCCACCATCAGCCCCAGCGTGAACAGCAAAATCATCGGCGCCCGCTGGCCGCTGAACAGTAAATCTGACCCCCAGCCAGCAAACAGCGCACCGAGCAGTCCGCCCACTTCAAACAGCATAACCGTGGCGTTGGCGCTCAGCAGATTGACGCCGTGGCTCTCGGTCAACCAGATGTTGCCCCAGTCGTTCAGGGCGATGCGGATGAGATACACCAGCACATACGACACGCCTAACAACCAAATCATCGGGTTTTTCAACATGGTGGTTCGCAGCATCTGCCACAGCCCCATCGGCGGGCTTAACTGCTCCTGGCGCAGTTCCAGCGGGTCGTTACGCCAGGCGCCGACTGACGGTAATCCCTCTTCGCGGGGCGTTCCTGTCAGTTGCAGTGTTAACCAGATACCCAGCGCCATGCTGATGATCCCCGGCGTCAGCATCGCCGCCTGCCAGCCCCACCAGTGGGCGGCAAAGGCGCTAATCAGCGGGATAATCGCCCCGCCGATGTTGATCGACATGTTCCAGCAGCCCCACCAGAAACCGCGTTCATTGCGTGAATACCAATGGGTCAGCAGACGGGCGCAGGGCGGCCAGCCCCAGCCCTGAAAAAATCCGTTCAGCGTCCAGACAGCAAGAAGAAGCGTCAGTGACTCGCCAAACGCGAACGCGACGTTCAGCACGCCGGTAGCGAAAAGTCCCACGCCCATAAATCCACGCTGTCCGTGGCTGTCGTGCCACAGTCCGGCGGTGAATTTCGACAGCCCGTAGCTGAGGTAAAACAGCGATCCCAGGAGACCGATATCGCCTTTATCCAGCCCTAGATCGGTTTGTAACGCAGGTAACACATAGTTCACGCTTTTGCGCGTCAGGTAGAACGCCGCGTAGCCAATCACCATGCACAGCAGTAATCTCGGGCGCAGCGTCCGGTAACGTTGTTCAATGTCAATCGCTGGGCGTGCGTGCATACCGTCTCCGTTTTTCTGACTATAAAAAAATGAAACCGAAAGGGGATGAGAGAAAGTCCGGAGTGACTAAGACTTTTTCCTGGTTAAAAGGCGATTTGTTGCAAATTTGTGGGCAAGTTAACACTCACCCGCGTGCCGTCCCGTGACTCCAGGGTCAGTTCACCGCCGAGCGCGCTGACGCGTTCGCGCATTCCCTGAATACCGAAGCCAGACATGCGCGCCACGTCGATGCCCACGCCGTTGTCTTTTACGTCCAGATACACCGTCTCACCGCGCTGGCGCAAAACAATCGAGACCTCACTGGCGGCGGCGTGCTTACAGACGTTGTTCAACAGTTCCTGCAACAGACGGTAGAGGGTAAAGCGCACCGTTTCGCTTTCGGGCGTGGAGGGCAACTGATAGTCAAACCGGCAGCGGATACCGCGCTCCTGAAAAGCAAACTCGTTGAGCAAATGATGCAGCGCCTCTTTGAATGACAGTTCATCCAGCGCGGGCGGTCGAAGCTGGCGCAGAAGCTGACGGGTAGAGTGGTGAATGCGCCGGGCCAGTTCGTTAATCTGGCTGGCGGCGGCCTGGGTTTGCGCCGGATCGCGCGCCCGTTTTACTAATTGTGACTGGATCTGTATGGCGGTAATGTTCTGGCCGATTTCATCGTGCAGCTCGCGCGCCAGATTTTTACGTGTGTCTTCCTCTGTATGGATCAGCTTTTCAGTCAGCGCCCGTCGCGCCGCCAGTTCGGCCTCCAGACGTTGCCGGTAATGGTGCAGGTTTTGCGCCAGATGCTGCTGACGGCTGATGGCGATCCCCAGCCCGATGCCCAGCAGCGACTGGGTGGCGAGGAAGATCTCCAGCTCAATCAGGTTACTGAATCCAACCCCAACCTGACGGGCGAGGGTGATCATCATGCTGCCGAGCAGGCCAGAAAGCACGCCGCCCTGCCAGCCGAATTTCCATGCCATCACGACATTGGGGAGAAAGACCACAATCAGCAGCAGCCGTTCAATTTCCGGCGAAAGCACCATCTGGGTACCGATGCCAATGATAAAAAACAGGCTGCACCAGATAATCAGCGAGGTGCGCAGCGGTGGATTAGTGGTGTCCAGCCCCAGCAGATGATAACGGTGCTGCTGGCGAAGAAATTCAAAAATCAGATAAACAAACGGCGTCAGCAGTACGCCGCCAGTAAATGAGGCCAGCCCGAGCAGTAATGCCGGGCTTTTCACAAACGGAGAAAGCAGGACAGTATTCAGAAGAGAAGCGACGGTGACCGTCGCCAGCAGCAGGGTGAGCCGCTGCCAGTAAAGTGGGAAACGGCGCCAGTACTGCTGTGCGAGGCTGGCGGGAAGCAGGCCGATCAACGGTGCGGCCGTCAGCAGATAGCCATTCAGTAAGTGTTCGCTGTGCAGCCAGAAGAGCATCGCTATGGGGGGTAAGACCAGCGCGGGCCAGTAACGACGCGAAAGCAGGATCAGCAGCGCCAGATAAACGCCGTGCGGTAAAAACAGCGCCGCTTGTTGACCGTTGTGGGTCAGGTAAAAACTGAGCGTCCACAGCATCAGCCAGCCCGTTCCCCAGGCCAGCAGGATAAACAGCGAAATGACGACGTGGCGAACGCCGCGCGACATCAGTGCCCCGCCAGCAGTTGGTGGTCGAGCGCAAAATGCACCAGCTCAATGGTGCTGTGACAGTTCAGCTTGCCGAGCACGTTGGCGCGATGCACATGTACTGTTTTATGGCTCAGGTCGAGCTTAAAGGCGATCGCTTTCACGCTATCGCCCTTCACCAGCAGGTCGAATACCTCGCGCTCGCGTGGCGTAAGCGCTTCCAGGACCGGTGATGACTGTTTCCCGCCGCGCAGCGCGCGTAGCGCATCGGCGCAGAGATAGTGCCCGCCCATGCCGACGGAACGTACGGCCTGAACCAGTTCCTCCGGTCCACAACGCTTGGTGAGATAGCCGCTGGCGCCTGCATCCAACGCGCTTTGCACAAAGGTCGGCGAGTCATAAATACTGAGAATAATGGCGCGGAACTGGGGTTTTTGCGCCCGCAGTCGCTTCAGCAGGCTCAGGCCGTTTTCATCCGGCATGGCGATATCCATCACCGCCACGTTGACCTCCTCGCGCAGCAGCGCAGGCCACGCTTCTGCCGCGCTGCTGTACTGGCCCGCGACGTCCAGATCGTCTTCAAGACTCAGTAGCTGCGCAAAACCGGATCGCACCACCACATGGTCGTCCACCAGCACCACACGTATCATCTTTTTGCTCTCTTGCCGGATCATATCGCTATGATGCCTGCCGCCGCTGCGCTGGCAATCAATCAGGCGTAGTTATGGAATGGATGTAACAAAAACGTCATGCAACCTGACAGCGGCGTCGTTTGGGGTAATGCGCGAAATCACTAACTATTGCCGATTTTTTTCTAAAAACGCTTTGCTATTAGCAAGACTTTTTAATTCCTTTATCAATTTCTTTTGCGACGAAATACTGCCTCTATAACAAGACAAGGGAGCAGACCTATGGCACGTTCATCGCATTATTCACTTCTTGCCGTTCTGGCATTCATCGCGTTTCAGGCGCAGGCGGTTAACGTCACCGTCGCGTATCAGACCTCCGCTGAACCGGCAAAAGTCGCCCAGGCGGACAGCACGTTTGAGAATGCGAGCGGCGCAACCGTCGACTGGCGCAAGTTCGACAGCGGGGCGAGCATCGTACGCGCGTTGGCCTCGGGCGACGTTCAGATTGGTAATCTCGGTTCCAGCCCGCTGGCGGTCGCAGCCAGCCAGCAGGTGCCTGTCGAAGTTTTCCTGCTCGCTTCTAAACTCGGCAGTTCCGAAGCGCTGGTGGTGAAGAAGAATATCCACACGCCCACGGATCTGATCGGCAAACGTATTGCGGTACCGTTTATCTCCACCACCCATTACAGCCTGTTGGCGGCGCTGAAGCACTGGGGAATAAAGCCTGATCAGGTACAGATTATAAACCTGCAGCCACCGGCAATTATTGCCGCCTGGCAACGTGGGGATATTGACGGCGCATATGTCTGGGCGCCCGCGGTTAATACGCTGGAAAAAGAGGGCAAGATACTGACCGACTCCGCTCAGGTTGGGGAATGGGGCGCGCCGACGCTTGATGTCTGGGTGGTGCGGAAAGATTTTGCCGATTCACATCCGGAAGTCGTGAAAGCCTTCGCCAAAAGCGCGCTCGACGCGCAGCAGCCTTATATTGCAGATCCGGACGCGTGGCTGAAGCAGTCGGAGAACCTCCGCAAGCTGTCGCGCCTAAGCGGCGTGCCAGAAGCCGATGTGCCGGGTCTGGTGAAGGGTAATTCTTACCTGACGGCGCAGCAGCAGATAGCGGAACTGAATGGGCCGGTGAATAAAGCGATTATCGACACGGCGCAGTTCCTGAAAGCGCAGGGCAAAGTTCCCGCCGTGGCAAGCGACTACAGCCAGTTCGTTACCGATCGCTTTATACCGTAAAGGAGGCGAGGATGCTGCAAATCTCTCATTTATACGCCGATTACGGCGGAAAGCCCGCGCTGGAAGATATCAGTCTGACGCTGGACAGCCGCGAACTGCTGGTCGTGCTGGGCCCGTCCGGCTGCGGTAAAACCACGCTACTGAATCTGATCGCCGGGTTTATGCCGTATCAGCGCGGGACGATACAACTGGCAGGGAAGCGTGTTGACGGACCGGGGGCGGAGCGAGGCGTGGTGTTTCAACAGGAAGGACTGCTGCCGTGGCGCAACGTGCAGGACAACGTCGCGTTGGGTCTGCAACTGGCGGGCGTGAAAAAAGCGCAGCGTGATGACATTGCGCAGGCGATGTTGAGGAAGGTCGGATTGGACGGGGCCGGGCAGCGTTACATTTGGCAGCTTTCCGGCGGGCAACGCCAGCGCGTGGGTATTGCCCGCGCGCTGGCGGCAAACCCGCAACTTTTGCTGCTCGACGAACCTTTTGGCGCGCTGGATGCGTTTACCCGCGAGCAGATGCAAATCCTGCTGCTTAAGCTCTGGCACGAGACGGGAAAACAGGTGCTGCTCATTACCCATGATATTGAAGAAGCAGTATTTATGGCCACCGAACTGCTGTTGCTCTCTCCCGGACCTGGGCGGGTGCTGGAACGGCTGCCGCTCGACTTTTCCCGGCGCGTTGTCGCGGGGGAAAGCGGGCGTAGTATCAAGTCCGACCCACAGTTTATCGACACCCGCGAGTATGTTTTGCAGCGCGTTTTCGCCGAGCGGGAGGCCTTTTCATGAGCGTGTTGATTAACGATAAACCGCGCCCGCGCGCGCTGAAATGGCGCAGGCCATTCTCCCGCCAGTTCACGCTGAGCATTGCTACGCTGGCGGCGATCCTTCTCGCGTGGTGGGCAGTGGCGGCGATGCAACTGGTGAGTCCTTTGTTCCTGCCGCCGCCGGAGCAGGTACTGAAAAAGCTGATTGCTATTGCCGGGCCGCAGGGGTTTATGGATGCCACGCTGTGGCAGCATCTGGCAGCCAGTCTGAGCCGCATCGTGCTGGCGCTGCTGGCGGCAGTCGCTGTCGGTATTCCGGTGGGGATCGCGATGGGGCTTAGCCCGACGGTGCGCGGCATGCTCGATCCGATCATTGAGCTGTATCGGCCCGTGCCGCCGCTGGCGTATCTGCCGCTAATGGTGATCTGGTTTGGCATCGGCGAAACCTCGAAGATCTTACTGATCTATCTCGCGATTTTTGCGCCAGTGACGATGTCGGCAATGGCCGGCGTAAAAAGCGTACAGCAGGTGCGCATTCGCGCGGCGCAGTCGTTGGGCGCCAGCCGGCTTCAGGTACTTTGGTTCGTGATCCTGCCGGGAGCATTGCCAGAGATCCTGACCGGCTTGCGTATCGGACTTGGCGTCGGCTGGTCGACGCTGGTGGCGGCGGAGCTGATCGCCGCGACGCGGGGCTTAGGATTTATGGTGCAGTCGGCAGGGGAATTTCTCGCGACCGACGTCGTGTTGGCAGGGATCGCGGTCATTGCGGTTATCGCTTTTATTTTAGAACTGGGTTTGCGCGCGCTTCAGCGCCGCCTGACGCCCTGGTATGGAGAAGTCCAATGAGTGAACGTTTAGCAATTACCCCGCTGGGGCCGTTTATTGGCGCACAGATTTCCGGCGCGGATTTGACCCGTCCGCTAAGCGATAATCAGTTCGAGCAGCTTTACCATGCGGTACTGCGCCATCAGGTGGTGTTTTTGCGCGGGCAGGCCATCACGCCCCGGCAGCAGCGCGCGTTGGCTCTGCGGTTTGGCGATCTGCATATTCATCCTGTTTATCCCCATGCCGACGGGGTGGATGAGATTATCGTGCTGGATACGCACAACGATAATCCACCGGATAACGACAACTGGCACACTGACGTTACCTTTATTGAGACGCCGCCATCCGGGGCGATACTTGCTGCCAAAACGTTACCCGATACCGGCGGCGATACGGTGTGGAGCAGCGGTATTGCCGCCTATGACGCGCTTTCTGAACCATTTCGCCTGTTATTGCGCGGGCTACGGGCGGAGCACGACTTTCGCAAATCTTTCCCTGAGTATAAATACCGCCGGACGGAGGAGGAGCATCAGCGCTGGCGGGAAGCCGTGGCGAAACATCCGCCGCTGCTGCATCCGGTGATACGCACCCATCCGGTAAGCGGTAAACAAGCGCTGTTCGTCAACGAGGGATTCACCACGCGAATTGTCGATGTCACAGAGAAAGAGAGTGAGGCGCTGCTCGGTTTCCTGTTCGCCCACATGACGAAACCGGAGTTCCAGGTGCGCTGGCGCTGGCAGCCGAATGATGTGGCGATTTGGGATAACCGGGTGACGCAGCATTACGCCAACGCCGATTACCTGCCGCAGCGACGAATTATGCACCGGGCCACTGTTCTCGGGGATAAGCCGTTCTTCCGGGCAGGTTAAATTAAAGCGCTACGTATGCGCGCCGATATAACGCGCGTAGCGGTTGGCCTTCAGTCGGGTTAAATCCACCAGGACCAACCCGTCCACGCAGTTGTTGAAATCCGGGTCACGGCCAAAATCGATAAACTGCACGCCGCCCGGTTCGCACAGCTCGGAATATTGCTTATACAGCGGCGGGATCCCGCAGCCGAGATTGCCCAACAGCGATTTCAGACGGGTGAGATCTTCGGCGTAATCGTTGCCGGTAAACTGCGCCAGCACATCGGGAAGCGATGCCGGACAGGGTTGGCGGGAGACGGCCAGCGGATGCGTGGGCGGGAACCACAGACGATAGAACGCCACCAGCAGATCCCGGGCATCGGGAGGCAGTCCGCCGGAGATCGACACCGGTCCGAACAGGTAACGGTACTGCGGATTGCGCGCGAGCCAGGCGCCGATGCCGGACCACAGATAGTCCAGCCCCCGTCGTCCCCAGTAGCGCGGCTGGATAAAGCTGCGCCCCAGTTCAATACCTTGCTGCATAATGTCCGCCATGCGCGCATCGTAGTCGAACAGGCTGTGGCTATACAGACCGTCAAGCCCCTGTTTTTGTTGCACCAAAGCGCAGGGGGCAAAGCGGTACGCGCCAACAATCTCCAGATCGTCTTCATCCCATAAAATCAGGTGCAGGTATTCATCGTCGTAACGGTCGATGTCGCGGCGTTTACCACTGCCTTCACCGACCGCGCGAAAAGCGATTTCCCGTAACCGTCCCAGCTCGCGCAGGATGGTCGCGTCTTCTTGCCCGTTACGTTGCCAGAGATAGATGATTTTGCCATCTGCTGTACGGCCCAGACACTCCGCGTTTGCCAGTTGGCGTTTCAACCGCGCTCTGTTCTCTGGCGGCGCGATGGTGCTTTCGGTGCGAAACACGCCGGCCCGGTTCTGGCCCAGCGCAATGACGTGCTCACGGCACTTCCCGGCCAACTCGCGAACGGTGCGTTGGGGGGCGGACCACTGCGTCCAGGCAATCTGCTGTCCGATACGCACGGGCAGGGTGCTGCCACGGCGACGAAACATTTGCTGCATTAACAGCAGCAGCGAGGCCTGCGCGGAGATAAGGCCGCAGGCATAGAACAACGGGCTGTTACGTGCGTGAATGTAAACGGGCAGCAGCGGCGCGCGGTACTTCTCCGCCATTCTGATGAACCCGGAATGCCAGTGCCGCTCCGCTATCCCCTTCAGGGTCAGGCGGGAAACTTCTCCGGCGGGAAAGAACACCAGTGCGCCACCCGCCTGCAGATGCGCATCCATTCGCTGCAACGAGGATTTCGGCGTACGGCCATGAATATTGTCTACCGGGATGAACAACGAGCGGAGCGGGGTAAGGTGCGAAAGCAGTCGATTCGTCACGACTTTGATATCACGTCGGGCGCGGGAGAGGGCATAGATCAGCGCCAGTCCGTCCAGCGTGCCGGTGGGATGGTTGGCAATCACCACCAGGGGACCCGATTCGGGAATATTTTCAATGTGATGTTCGGGGATCTCGCAGCGAATCTCCAGATGTTCAAGGACCTGTTCGACCATATCCACCCCTTTGAGATGGGGATGGCGTGTCGCAAACTGCTGAAACTCTTTTTCATAGAGCAGACGCTGTAATAATGACTTCTGCCACGGCGTGGTCCTCGCCTCGGGCCAAAGGTCGTTGAGTACGTTCTCGAGACTAAACATAGCATCCCCTCCATCTGTCCTGAGCAGACAGTAGAAGGCGTAAGTGTCGCTTGTATGACGGTCGGGTGACGTTTTGGGGAAAGGCCGGATGGGTAGGCCATCCGGCAACCAGCAAAAAGCAGGAACCTTAGCGGAGGATGTTTTTCTCCGCCAGGTCCAGCGCGAAGTAGCTGAAGATCAGGTCCGCGCCCGCGCGTTTGATCGCGCCTAAGCTTTCCAGCACCACTTTTTCTTCATCGATCGCGCCCGCCATGGCGGCAAATTTGATCATCGCGTACTCGCCGCTGACCTGATACGCGCCGAGCGGTAATTCGGTGCGTTCACGGATATCGCGCAATACGTCAAGGTACGCGCCAGCGGGTTTCACCATCAGGCAGTCCGCGCCCTGTGCTTCGTCGAGCAGGGATTCACGGATCGCTTCTCGGCGGTTCATCGGGTTCATCTGATACGTTTTACGATCGCCTTTAAGCGCGGTACCTGCCGCTTCACGGAACGGGCCGTAGAACGATGACGCGAACTTGGTGGAGTAGGACATGATCGCGGTGTCCGTAAAGCCCGCGGCGTCCAGCGCCTGGCGAATGGCCTGTACTTGTCCATCCATTGCCGCGGACGGCGCGATGAAGTCAGCGCCCGCGGCTGCGGCAACAACCGCCTGCTTGCCGAGGTTCGCCAGTGTCGCGTCGTTATCAACGCCGTGCTCACACAGTACGCCGCAGTGGCCGTGGGAGGTGTACTCGCAGAAGCAGGTATCTGACATCACGATCATGTCAGGCACAGTCTGCTTGCAAATGCGTGACATGCGCGCCACCAGACCGTCTTCTTTCCAGGCATCGCTGCCGGTGTCATCGGTATGGTGAGAGATACCAAAGGTCATGATGGAACGGATGCCCGCGTTCGCGATGCGTTCGATCTCGCGCGCCAGATGCTTTTCCGGAATGCGCATAACGCCGGGCATGGCCTCAATAGCCTTGTAGTCGTCGAGTTCTTCTTCAACAAAGATCGGCAACACCAGGTCGTTTAAGCTCAGTGTTGTCTCTTCAAACATGGCGCGCAGCGCAGCGGATTTGCGCAGGCGGCGAGGGCGGTGGATTAAGTCTGTCATGGGATGCCTGATGTTTGTGAAAACGAAGTCGCTAGTATACCTGAATCTGGTCATCCGTGTTTTACGAAAGTTGGCGCTAAGCGCGGTTTGTACGTCAATTTAAAGAAATATCTGAACAATAAATTGTTATGCATAGCTCATTATTCATATACGAGAATGAAATTAATTCTTGCGGCTGTATTTTGAATACTAATTGATTTTATTTTTTAGCGGTCTGAGGTGATTACAGGATTATTCATTCAGTATCGTGTTGATAATGCTGTGTTGCATTTATTTTCTGTATGCCTTTAGAGTTGCTTATATTGTAATTGCTTGTTTTTGTGGTTCTTTTTATTTGATGCTGTTAATGCATTTTTAATGTTATTATTAATGTCCGATTCCGGACGGAAAACAAAGTTTAATTGAACCTTTCCGTAAAGGCATCGCATAATCCTCCTCGCAAAACAAAATTGTTTTCTATGCATTAATAATTGATGGATCAACACTATTACGTCCCTGAGGAGGGATGACAAATGCACTCCTGGAAAAAGAAACTTGTAGTCTCACAATTAGCATTGGCTTGCACTCTGGCAATCACTTCTCAGGCGAATGCTTCAACGGATATCTCCGGCACAACGTATAATACGTTTGTGCACTATGATAATTCCTCTTACGCTGACGGCGTCTATTTTGAAGGTTATGTCGGCTGGAATAACTACGCTACGGACAGCGTATATAACGGAGATATTTACCCGGTTATCAAGAATGCAACCGTTAATGGCGTCATTTCAACGTATTACCTGGATGATGGTCTGAGCACCAACACCAATGACAACAGCCTGACGATCAAAAACAGTACCGTTCACGGTATGATCACCTCGGAATGCATGACCACCGATTGTGTGGGCCGTGACACAACGGGGTATGTTTACGACCGCCTGACGCTCACCGTTGATAACTCGACCATCGACGATAACTACGAACACTATACCTACAACGGCACCTATACCGACGGCACAGCGGATACCCATGTTGTCGACGTGTATAACATGGGCACCGCGATTACCCTGGATCAGGAAGTTGATCTGACTATCGCCAATAATTCTCACGTGGCGGGTATTACGCTGACTCAGGGATACGAGTGGCAAGATGTTGACGACAATACGGTCAGCACTGGCGTTAACAGCGGCGAAATTTTCAACAACACAATTACCGTTACCGATTCTACTGTGACCTCAGGGTCTCTCTCCGACGAAGGCACGTCAGGTTGGTTTGGCAACAATAACAATGCCAGCGATTACAGTGGCGAATACAGTGCGGATGACGTCGCCTTAGCCGTGGTTGCCACGCCGGCAGCCGATAATGCAATGCAAACCACTGCGTATCTGAGCAATTCCTCGCTGATGGGGGATGTGGTCTTCTCCAGCAACTTTGACGAGAACTTCTTCCCGAACGGTGCGGACAGCTATCGCGATACTGACGACCACGTGGACACTAACGGCTGGGATGGCACCGATCGTCTGGATCTGACGCTGGACAACGGCACTAAGTGGGTTGGCGCGGCGATGTCTGTTCATCAGACGGATACCGATGGCGACGGTATTTACGACAGCGTTGCTGCAGGTACTGACAAAACCTCTACGCTGATTGATATCGCCGCTAACAGCCTGTGGCCGTGGTCAACCTATGGCGTGGATAACAGCGACACTGCCTACGGTGAAGATGGTCACGTCATTGGCAACAACGTATATCAAAGTGGTTTATTCAACGTCACGCTGAATAATGGTTCTCAGTGGGATACGACGAAGTCCTCTCTGATCGATACCCTGAACATCAACAGCGGTTCTGTCGTGAATGTTGCAGATTCTTCACTGGTTTCTGACACCATCGCACTGACCGGCGGCGCGGCGCTGAATATCAATGAAGATGGTCATGTTGCGACCGATGCGCTGACCATCGACAACAGTACCGTGACCATTGCTGATGATGTTTCTGCGGGCTGGGGCACTAATGATGCGGCACTGTATGCCAACTCGATCACGGTGACCAACGACGGCGTACTGGACGTGGGCAATAGCACCGCGTATGCACTGCAAGCGGATACCCTGAACCTGACCAGTTATACTGACGCCAACGGCAACGTACACGCCGGTGTCTTTGATGTTCACAGCAACAGTTTCGTGCTGGACGCCGATCTGACTAACGATCGTACCTGGGACAACAGCCAGTCTAACTACGGCTACGGCGTTATCGCCATGAACTCTGATGGTCACCTGACCATTAACGGTAACGGCGATGCGTATAGCGCGGACCTGGCTGAAGTTGATAATGCGGGTGATGGCGTTGCGGCTGCAACCGGCAACTACAAAGTGCGTATCGACAACGCGACGGGCGAAGGCGCTGTTGCGGATTATCAGGGCAAAGAGCTGATCTACGTAAACGATAAGAACAGCACTGCCACCTTCTCCGCCGCTAACAAAGCGGATCTGGGTGCCTACACCTATCAGGCGCAGCAGGAAGGCAATACCGTTGTTCTGCAGCAGATGGAGCTGACAGACTATGCGAACATGGCGCTGAGCATCCCGTCTGCTAACAACAATATCTGGAATCTGGAGCAGGACACCGTAGGGGCTCGTCTGACCAACGCGCGTCACGGTCTGGCTGATAACGGCGGCGCATGGGTGAGCTACTTCGGCGGCAGCTTCAGCGGCGACAACGGCACCATTAACTACGATCAGGATGTTAACGGCATCATGGTCGGTGTTGATACCAAAATTGATGGTAACAACGCGAAATGGATCGTCGGTGCCGCGGCAGGCTTCGGCAAAGGCGACATGAGCGACCATACCGGTCAGGTGGATCAGGACAGCCAGTCCGCGTACATCTACTCTTCCGCGCGTTTTGCAAACAACATCTTTGTTGATGGCAACATGAGCTACTCGCACTTCAACAACGATCTGTCCGCCAACATGAGCAATGGACAGTATGTTGATGGCAGCGCGTCTACGGATGCCTGGGGCTTCGGTCTGAAACTGGGTTATGACTGGAAACTGGGCGATGCGGGTTACCTTACGCCGTACGGCAGCGTGTCTGGCCTGTTCCAGTCTGGCGACGACTACCAGCTGAGCAACAATCTGCAGGTTGACGGTCAGTCTTACGACAGCATGCGTTATGAACTGGGTGTTGACGCAGGTTATACCTTCGCTTACAGCGAAGATCAGGCGCTGACGCCATACTTCAAACTGGCCTACGTCTATGACGATGCCAATAACGATGCTGACGTAAACGGTGACTCCATCGATAACGGCACTGAAGGTTCCGCCGTTCGCGTGGGCCTGGGTACACAGTTCAGCTTCACCAAAAACTTCAGCGCATACACCGATGCTAACTACCTCGGTGGCGGCGATGTCGACCAGGACTGGTCTGCTAACGTCGGCGTTAAATACACCTGGTAATCGTTCCCGAGTGGAACAGATGTAAGCGTATTTAAATTGGTAAACAATGCCCGTCAAGGATTTGACGGGCATTAATGCAAGGAACGCTAATATGTTGCCTGTCAGTAAACCATTAACCGAATTCGCTCGGCTCGACGCATGTTTATCAAAATATGGAACGCGTTTTGAGTTTTCCCGTAATGAGAAACAGACTCTTTATTCCAGTGATGTGAATCGTGATAACACCGTAGTTATCCTTGATGGCATCATTTCATTAAGACGGCAGGAACACATTTTGGTCGGCATAGGGCAGGCGCCTTTTATCATGGGCCTTGCTAACGGCGTGATGGAAAACAACGTGCCGTATGAGCTGATCTCTGATGGAACCTGTTCCGGTTATTTTCTGCCTTCATCGCAAACCGTGACTCTTATCGAAGAGTGCCAGCTGTGGCGTGATGCATTTTGCTGGCTGGCGTGGCTGAACCGCATTCTTGAACTGCGCGATCTGCAACTGATCGGCAATAACTCCTATGAACAAATTCGTTCGACCCTGTTTTCAATGAATGAATGGGAGGAAGGATTACGCGCACGGGTTGGCGTCATGAATTATATTCACCAGCGCACGCGTATATCCCGCTCGGTGGTAGCGGAAGTGTTGGCGGCATTACGTAAGGGCGGCTATATCGAAATGAATAAAGGCAAACTGGTGGGAATTAACCGTCTGCCTTCAGAATACTGATCAGGATGCCGGAACCACTAACGGTTTATTTTCGCTCAGTTCGACGACCAGATCGTTAATACCGTCACTCATATTTTTGAAACGCGTCAGCGGTGAGCGCGTCACGACCACAAACGCCCCGACGTTTTGCTGAGGAATCATCGCCATATAGGTAATGAATCCACCACCGCCGCCGGTTTTTTGAATAATGCCCGGACGGCCCTCTTTCGGCGCCATATATACCCAGCCTAAGCCAAGCGCATCTGCTTTACCCGGCACATCCATGCCCGTCACGCGGGTGAGTTGCGCACGCTGATAGATCAGCGTCTGCATCCTGTCGGCCTGACGACTGCGATGGTAAAAGTCAGAGGACAGATACTGCTGCATCCAGCGCATGATATCGCCCGGCGTTGAATAGACGCCGCCGCTGCCAATCGCTGCAAGGGTGTTATTGCACGGACTGGCGCCTTTTTCCGCCACCATCAGACGCTTGCACTGGTCGGGGGACGGCGTATAGGTCGTGTCTTTCATGCCCAAAGGCCGGGTGATCTTTTCTTCAAAGAGTTGGGTGTAAGGCTTACCGGCGGCGGTAGCCAACGCATCCGCCAGCAGGTCATACGCCAGGTTGGAATATGACGCCTGCGAACCCGGCGCGGCTTTTAGCGTGGCGTTAGAAAGATAGTGCCAGCGCTGCTCACGCGTCGGCCAGACAAAAACCGGACGTTTCGCCGCGCCGCCAGGCTGTTCGCGAGGCAGGGCGCTGGTATGCGTCGCCAGGTTCACCAGGGTGATCGGTTTGCCCTGATACGACGGAACATATGCGCCTGGAGGAGCGTATTTACTCAGCGGATCGTCCAGCCTGACTGTGCCCTGGTCGAGCAGCTTCACCAACATTTCACTGGTCATTAGCTTGGTTATCGAGGCAATACGGATAACCGAGTCCAGCTGTGGGCGCACGTTATTACCTGGGCGGGTTTCGCCGAAGCTGCGAAAGACCCGCTGGTTGCCGTCGATCACAACCAGCGCCATCCCCGTTGCGCCGCTGCCATAAAAAATATGATTGGCGTAACGTTCAACGATATCAGATGCGAAAACCGGTTCAGCGATAGGCTGCGCCGCCTGGACTGAGGTCAATGACGCCGCACACAGCGCGGCAGAAAAAAGCAGACTACGTTTCAACGGTGGTGTCCATGCAAGAATAAAAGGAAGAAGACAGTTCGTATTTATACTACGGCGCGTTCTTTTTCAAAGCGCTAATTAAAGCAAGGATAGTTATAAAAACGTAACGACGAGTAAATCCACGTTTTTTGCGGCGAAAGAAAGTTCGCTTTTGTGATCCTGAGCGTATAGTAGCCGTCGTTTTTGTGCGGGAGGCTGTAATCCGTCGAAACAATATTTCAGCAATGGCAGACGAACTAAGCGCCGCCGTTCTGGTCACAATGGCGGTTTCGCTGGTGTGACGTTTTTACTTTCTTCAGCACAGCCGTTGTCATAACGATAAGAAGTTAGCAGGAGAGCATTATGTTCAAGTCATTTTTCCCGAAGCCGGGACCCTTTTTTCTCTCGGCGTTTATTTGGGCAATCGCTGCCGTCATTTTCTGGCAGGCGGGTGGGGGAGACTGGGTTGCGCATTTCACCGGCGCAACGGACGACGTGCCCATTAGCGCCGCGCGTTTCTGGTCTTTGAACTACCTGATCTTTTATGCTTATTACGTGCTTTGCGTGGGGGTATTTGCCCTGTTCTGGTTTATCTACAGCCCGCACCGCTGGCAGTACTGGTCGATTCTCGGCACGTCGCTGATTGTCTTTGTGACCTGGTTTCTGGTTGAAGTTGGGGTGGCCGTCAATGCCTGGTATGCGCCCTTTTACGATCTGATTCAGAAAGCGCTTAGCGCTCCTCATACTGTCACAATGGCGCAATTCTACAATGAGTTAGGTATCTTTCTGGGGATTGCGCTGATTGCCGTGGTGATAAGCGTGTTGAACAATTTTTTCGTCAGCCACTATGTGTTCCGTTGGCGTACGGCGATGAATGAATACTACATGGCGCAGTGGCAGCATTTGCGTCATATCGAAGGTGCCGCCCAGCGTGTGCAGGAAGATACCATGCGTTTTGCCTCCACGCTGGAAAGCATGGGCGTGAGCTTTATTAAGGCGATTATGACCTTAATCGCTTTTCTGCCGGTGCTGATTGCGCTTTCTCCACACGTACCGGAACTGCCGATTGTCGGCCATGTGCCTTACGGTCTGGTGATTGCCGCGATTATCTGGTCGCTGATGGGCACCGGTTTGCTGGCGGTGGTTGGGATCAAGCTGCCGGGGCTGGAGTTCAAAAATCAGCGCGTCGAAGCGGCTTATCGTAAAGAGCTGGTGTATGGCGAAGACGACGCCAACCGCGCCACGCCGCCAACGGTTCGTGAATTGTTCAACGCGGTGCGCCAGAACTATTTCCGTCTCTATTTCCACTACATGTATTTTAATATCGCCCGCATTTTGTACCTGCAGGTGGATAACGTTTTCGGCTTGTTCCTGCTGTTTCCGTCGATCGTTGCCGGTACGATTACGCTCGGCCTGATGACGCAAATCACCAATGTGTTTAGCCAGGTACGTGGGGCTTTTCAGTATCTGATAAACTCATGGACCACGCTGGTGGAGCTGATGTCTATCTACAAACGTCTGCGCAGCTTTGAGCGCGAACTGAACGACAACGATATTCAGGCTGTCACCCACACTCTTGGTTAACATAAGGAAGCATTATGTCGGCGGCGTCTCGTTTTTCCCCTTTGTCATTACTGGCCGGGCTGGTCCTTGTTGGATGCACTACCCAGACGGCGCAGCCGCTAAAAAAAGGGGAGAAAGCCGTCGACGTCGCGAGCGTGGTGCGCCAGAAAATGCCAGCCAGCGTCAAAGACCGCGATAGCTGGGCCAAAGACCTGGCGAAAACCTTTGAGAGCCAGAAGATCGCCCCGACGGAGGAAAACGTCTGTTCGGTGCTGGCGGTCGCACAGCAGGAGTCTAACTATACAGCCGATCCCACCGTGCCGGGGCTGAGCAAAATCGCCTGGCAGGAGATTGACCGCCGCGCCGGGCGCATGCATATTCCGCTTTTTCTGGTGCATACCGCGCTTAAAATCAACTCCCCGAATGGCAAGAGCTACAGCGATCGCCTTGATACGGTAAAAACCGAAAAACAACTTAGCGCGATTTTTGATGATTTCATCAATATGGTGCCGATGGGGCAGACGCTGTTTGGCTCGCTGAATCCGGTTCATACGGGCGGTCCGATGCAGGTCAGCATCGCTTTCGCCGAGCAGCACGCCAACGGTTACCCGTGGACGATGGAGGGTACGGTGCGTCAGGAAGTCTTCACCCGTCGCGGCGGACTGTGGTTTGGGACCTACCATCTGCTCAATTATCCGGCGAACTACAGCGCGCCAATTTTTCGCTTTGCCGACTTTAATGCCGGATGGTATGCCAGCCGTAATGCCGCTTTCCAGAATGCCGTCAGCAAAGCCAGCGGTGTAAAACTGGCGCTGGACGGCGATTTGATCGCGTATGGCAGCAAGGCGGCGGGCAAAACCGAGCTGGCGGTGCGTAAGCTGGCGAACAAACTGGATCTCAGTGAAAGCGCTATCCGTCGACAGCTGGAAAAAGGCGACAGCCTGGCGTTCGAAGAGACGGATCTGTACAAAGGGGTCTACGCTCTCGCCGAGAAGAAAACGGGTAAAGCATTACCGCGAGAGATGCTGCCGGGTATTCAACTGGAAAGTCCCAAGATTACCCGTAATCTGACGACGGCGTGGTTCGCAAAACGGGTAGACGATCGACGGGCGAGATGTATGAAGCTGTAGCGGGTCGGGTGAGGGAATCCCACCCGACAGGAAAGATCAGTGATGGCGATGCCGCCAGTGCAGGAAGGCGGCAATCACGCCGAAAATCAGACTGCCGACCAGAAACGGCACCAGGCCAAATATTGTACCGACGCCCAGCCCGATTTCGACGCGCGGACGTCCCGTCTCCTGAACCTGCATCAGATGCTCATATACACCCGGCGCGTGAACCAACAGGTTCAGGATCTGCGCGCCAGCCCAGAAACAAAACAGCACAAACACCGCATACGCGATGTTGCCAGGGGTAGAGGAGGTTTCTCGATGTTTCCCATTAAACAGGGATTTTGAGAGAGTGAAATCAGCCATAAATGACCTCCGCGGGAATTTCTGCTTTCTGCCTGACATCTGCCAGGAACGTAGTGTGAGTCTGACAGGTCATCGCGTTTGTCAATATCAGAATGATGGTAAATTAAGCCTGGGATGAGTCCTGGAATGCAGATTTTTGCCGCTTGTCACAAATACATTACCTTAATTTAAATTTTGCAACATTTAAGAAATTCCGCATACGGCACAGACGGGTTTCCAGTACTATGCCACTATGCTTTTTTTCGTGCGGGAGACGCTATGAATTTGCCTGTAAAAATCCGCCGCGACTGGCATTACTATGCCTTCGCCATCGGGCTTATTTTTATTCTTAACGGTGTCGTCGGGTTGCTGGGATTTGAAGCTAAAGGCTGGCAAACCTATGCCGTGGGCGCAGTCACCTGGGTGATGAGCTTCTGGCTGGCGGGGCTGATCATTCGTCGCCGAGTGTGAAGATGACGACGCTGCGTCAGTCAAATAATGTGCATTTGAGCGCCCGGTAAGCCTGACGCTACCGGGCAATCAAAAGTGCAGATTACATGGTCGTTTTCAGGGCGTTATCCGCCGCGTGACGCTCCAGCGCCAGCTCGATTAACCGGGTGATCAGGTCGGTGTAGCCTAACCCACTGGCCTGCCACAGTTTCGGATACATACTGATATTGGTGAATCCCGGCAGGGTGTTGATCTCATTGATCACCACCTCGTTATCCGCCGTTAAAAAGACATCCACCCGCGCCATACCGGCGCAGCCCAGCGTCTGGTAAGCCTGGATCGCGATATCACGGATCTTGTCGTTAACCTCAGGCGCGATCGCCGCAGGCACCACAACCTTCGCGCCGTTGTCGTCAATGTATTTGGTGTCGTAGGCATAGAAATCGCTGTTCAGCACGATCTCGCCGCAGGTGCTCGCTTGCGGATGAGCGTTGCCGAGGACCGCGCATTCGATCTCGCGACCCCTGATCCCCTGTTCCACCACCACTTTGTGATCGAATCCGAACGCCAGTTCGATCGCCTGCGCATACTGCGCTTCACTGGTGACTTTACTGACGCCCACGGATGAGCCCTGGTTGGCAGGCTTCACGAAAAGCGGCAGACCAAGACGCGCTTCTACGTCGGCAAAGCTGATAGCGTGACGGTTGGCACGGGTGAGGGTGATAAAGGGCGCGATATTCAGCCCGGCATCACGCAACAGACGCTTGGTGACGTCTTTATCCATACATGCCGCGGAGCCCAGCACGTCGGAACCGACAAACGGCAAATTCGCCACCCGCAGCATGCCCTGCAATGAGCCGTCTTCGCCCAGCGTGCCGTGAACGATCGGAAAAATTACGTCAACTGTCGGCAACGGCTGCGCGGTTTGCGCGTCAATCAGCTGCTGCTCATGTTTACCCGGCACCTGCGCGAGGCTGGTAGTAGAAGGGCGCAGCGCAATGCGCGCCGGATTGTCGGCGTTGAGCAGGTAATTTTCGGCATCGCTGACGTGCCACTGCCCTTGTTTATCAATGCCTAAAAGCACAACGTCAAAGCGGGTCTTGTCGATGGCATCGACAATATTTTTTGCCGATTGCAATGACACTTCATGTTCCGCTGATTTCCCACCAAATACGATTCCTACCCGCAATTTTGCCATCTTAAAACCCATTCCATCGAACGCAAAGCGTATACATTACCACGACAAAACGAGGGATTCGCGGGCTTCTGCCATAATGTTAAGCAGAAACGCAAAGGAGGGGGCGTGAAAGGTAAAGACTGGCTGTTTATTATTCTCTTGGGCGTGGCGGGGGGCGTGGGGTACCGGTATCTGCCGTCATATTACAATCCCTTTACGCCGCTCGGGCTGACCGATCCGCCCAACTGGCTGACCAAATTCAAGCTTCAGCGGCTGACGAAAGATCAATGTCAGACTTTGCTGCAACAGGCGAACCAGCGAAAGCTGATCTCCTCGCAGCCGGTGGCCGACAGTACGGGCGACTGTCCGTTAACCGACGTGGTGCGCGTCAGGGATTTCGGCGCGGTTAAACTGAGCAGCAGCTTTCTCGCTTCCTGCCCGCTGGCGCTCAGCGCAGCGCTGTTTGTTGAACAGCAGGCGCGGCCGTTAACCGAGCAGTTTATGGCCAGCAGGCTGACGCGTATCGATCACCTGGGCAGCTTCGCCTGCCGCAATATCTACCACCGTCCCGACGCGCGCCGTAGCGAACACGCCAGCGCGCAGGCGCTGGATATCAGCGGCTTTCGCCTTGCTGACGGGCGAAACATAAGCGTGCTGCGCGGCTGGAAGCAGGATGAAAGCGCCCCCTGGCTGCGCGCGATGCTCAGTGCGAGCTGTCAGTACTTTGGTAACGGGTTGGGTCCGGAGTATAACGCCGCGCACGCTAACCATTTTCACCTCGGCATGCGCGGATACGGCCTTTGTCGTTAAGCATAACGCGCTGCATGTGGGGGTCATTTATGTGATTTGTTTCACAAATCTGATGAACGGGAAGATAAAATAGCAAACTCAGACCCATCGCATCTCTTGAACCATTCCGCGGCTGCATTATTGCTAAACTGTGCCGCGTTTTCAGTACGTTATCACAACGAGTATTTATGGAATCCTGGAAAGTTAACCTCATTTCCGTCTGGTTCGGCTGCTTTTTCACCGGTCTGGCAATCAGTCAAATCCTGCCGTTCTTGCCGTTGTATATTTCACAGTTAGGGGTTTCCTCCCACGAAGCGCTCTCGATGTGGTCTGGTCTGACTTTCAGTATCACCTTTCTTATCTCCGCCATTGTCTCGCCCCTGTGGGGCAGTCTCGCCGATCGCAAGGGCCGTAAGCTGATGCTGCTGCGCGCGTCCTTAGGCATGGCGATCGCGATTCTGCTACAGGCGTTTGCCACAAACGTCTGGCAGCTGTTTTTGCTGCGCGGCATTATGGGGCTCACTTCCGGCTATATTCCTAATGCGATGGCGCTGGTCGCGTCGCAGGTTCCGCGCGAACGAAGCGGATGGGCGCTCAGTACGCTGGCGACCGCGCAAATTAGCGGCGTGATTGGCGGCCCGCTGATGGGCGGCTTTATTGCCGACCATGTCGGGCTACGACCCGTCTTTCTTATTACCGCAATGCTGTTGATGGTGAGCTTTCTGGTGACCTTCTTTTTAATCAAAGAAGGCGTGCGTCCGACACTGAAAAAGAGTGAACGTCTGAGCGGCAGGGCGGTTTTTGCTTCGCTCCCGTACCCGGCGTTAGTTATTAGCCTGTTTTTCACCACGCTGGTCATTCAACTGTGCAATGGCTCCATTAGTCCGATTCTGGCGTTGTTTATTAAGTCGATGGCGCCGGACAGCAATAACATCGCTTTTCTGAGCGGATTAATTGCCTCGGTGCCGGGTATTTCCGCACTCATCTCTGCGCCGCGACTGGGAAAGCTGGGCGATCGGATCGGCACGGAGCGCATTTTAATGGCGACGCTTATCTGTGCGGTGGTGTTGTTTTTCGCTATGTCATGGGTCACTACGCCTTTTCAGCTTGGCGTACTGCGTTTTCTGCTCGGGTTTGCCGATGGCGCGATGCTGCCTGCGGTACAAACGCTGCTGGTGAAATATTCCAGTGAGCAAATTACTGGACGTATTTTTGGTTATAATCAGTCGTTTATGTATCTTGGCAACGTTGCGGGGCCGTTAATGGGCGCGACGGTCTCGGCAATGGCCGGTTTCCGCTGGGTATTTATTGCCACCGCGGTCATTGTGCTAATCAACATTGTTCAGTTATTGCTGACGTTACGCCAGCGGGAAAAAGGTCGTACAACGGGTTGAATTAATAAAAGAAAGTGACTTAAGTTAAATCCATGCATTTTTATCATAACTTTAGATTATGGCTGGAGGTGATTATTTATTTGCTTTCTTTAATTTCAGTCTTCCTCACTGCTGGCGAGAAACGTTTCGCTATCGTTAATTTGTGATTATTTACGCAAAGTCATTTCTTTCTTTTAAAAATACTACACTTCACCTCTAGGCAGCATGAGTTCACAATGATAACGTCAGGCTTCTTTAGTTAAGGGAATACAGTCATGAAAAATCTCATTGCTGAGTTGTTGCTTAAGCTTGCCCAGAAAGAAGAAGAATCGAAGGAACTGGTTGCTCAGGTAGAGGCGTTAGAGATTATCGTCACGGCGATGCTGCGTAATATGGCGAAAAAAGAGCAGGATATCCTGATTCAACAGGTGGAAGGGGCTCTTGACGGGGTAAAGCCGGATGCCAGCATTTCTGATGACGATAAAGAACTGCTGCGCCAGTATGTCCAAAAACTCCTGAAACACCCTCGTTACTAACGTTATTCTTCGTGACAGACGCGTTGGCGGAAATTGACCAGGGCGCTTTGGTCCTGTCCGGCAACGCGAATGTGTTTTGGCTATAAGCCAGAACACATTGTCATAAACCTGTCACGACATAACGTTATAGTCGCTTTGTTTTTATTATTTTACCCTGAAGACATCCGTTAAAAGTGTGTTGTAGCGTTGGCGCATATAACTCAATGCGTTTTCTACGCTCAGCGGGATTCATTCATTTGTCGCCTTCCTGCAAGGTCTGTTATTTAGGGTAAGTGAGTATTTTACATGGAGAATATAAAATGAAGCGAAGCGGTAAAACCCTTGCGTTGTTACCGCTGATGTTCATTCCAGCCGGACGCGTTGAAATTCCCGTCATGACACTATGGCGTAATGACGAAATAACTGCTGTCGGGTGGCTTTTTTGAGGTTAGCGACCAGACTTAATGACATCAGTACGAAATCAGGTTCGCGGATCGTCGCCATCCGGCATGGCAAGGCATTTCGCGAAACGCTCGACTGTGTCCTGGTTCAAAAAAGGATGGTGCTATGAAAATAACATTACTGGTAACGCTATTATTTGGTCTGGTCTTTTTAACGACAGTCGGTGCTGCCGAGAAAACACTCACCCCACAACAACAGCGTATGACCACCTGTAATCAGCAGGCGACAGCGCAGGCGCTAAAAGGGGATGCCCGCAAGACGTACATGAGTAATTGCCTTAAAAACAGTCAATCCGATCCTAATGAGAAAAGCCTGACGCCGCAGCAGCAGAAAATGCGTGAGTGCAATTCTCAGGCGACACAGCAGTCGCTGAAAGGTGACGATCGCAGTAAGTTTATGAGCGCCTGCCTGAAGAAAGCGGCCTAAGCGCGTAGTGCTAACGGGTGAGCCGAGGGCATCGCTCACCCGAAATCTCATACTTTCCCCGCCACGCTCGTCTCTATAATTTGGGAAATTATTTCTAAATGTTCCCAAAAAATAATGAATGACGATAATTTTTACAAAAATCACATCGCGCCGGATGAGGGTGGTTACATCTCTTTGCAGCACGATCTTCAGCGCTCCGGACTGCGATTCGCCCGGCGCGTCAGGCTGCCGCGCGCGGTGGCGCTGGGCGGAATGTTCTTCCCCCTTGCGGCAACCCTGGTCAGCCAGCCGGTAGCAGGGGGCTGGTGGTTAGCGCTGGTTGGCTGGGCGTTCGTCTGGCCGCATCTGGCCTGGCAGATTGCCAGCAGGGCAAGCGATCCGCTGCATCGCGAGTTCGGCAATTTCAAAATAGATGCGGTCTTCGCTGGCGTGTGGATTGGGCTGACTGGCGTTAACGCGCTGCCTTCCTGCGCGCTGTTGATGATGATGGGGATGAATCTGATGGGCGCGGGCGGTTCGCGGTTGTTTTTCGCCGGAACGGTGCTGATGACATTATCCACCTTGCTGACACTGCAACTGACCGGCGGCGTGGTGTCGTTTTCCAGCACGCCGCTTGAAGGGGGACTGACGCTGCCTATTATCATCCTCTATCCGCTTTTATTTGCCTGGGTAAGTTACCAGACCGCGACAACGCTGGCGGAGCATAAGCGACGACTAAAGATCATGAGCACCCATGACGGGATGACAGGGGTCTTTAACCGGCGCCACTGGGAGATGCTACTGCGCGCGGAGTTTGAACGCTGTCGCCGGCAGCATTGCGACTGCACGCTCCTGATCATTGATATCGACCATTTCAAGGGAATTAATGACACCTGGGGACACGACGTCGGCGATGAGGCCATTCAGGCGCTGACCCGACAGCTACGGATGACCCTGCGTAGCAGCGACCTGATAGGCCGCTTTGGCGGCGATGAGTTTGCGGTCATTATGCATGGGACGCCAGCCGGCAATGCCATTGCGGCGATGTCGCGGGTTCACGAAGGACTTCGCGCATTACGTCTGCCCTGCGCTCCGCAGGTGATGGTGCATATCAGCGTTGGCGTTGCTCCGTTGACACCGCAGTTTAGCCATTATCGCGAATGGCTGAAGTCCGCCGATCTGGCGCTCTATAAAGCAAAGCACGCCGGACGTAACCGCACCGAAGTGGCGGCGTAACGTCCGGTTGCCTGCTCAGGACTTGCTGAGCTTCTCTGATTTTTCCATACACTTCGCCATCGCTTCGATCACCGCAGCCCGGAACCCGCGCTCTTCGAGGACGCGTACCGCTTCGATGGTGGTACCGCCCGGCGAGCAGACCATATCTTTCAACGCCCCCGGATGCTCACCGGTTTCCAGTACCATCTTTGCGGAACCCATCACCGCCTGGGCGGCAAATTTATAGGCCTGGGCGCGCGGCATTCCACCCAGCACGGCGGCATCGGCCATCGCTTCGATAAACATAAAGACATAGGCAGGCGCGGAGCCGCTGACCCCGACAACCGGATGAATCATCGACTCAGCAATGACCTCCGCCTCGCCAAAGCAGCGGAAAATGTTCAATACGTCAGCAGTATCTTCAGGCGTCACCAGCGCATTTGGCGTAATGGAGGTCATCCCGGCATTGACCAGCGACGGCGTGTTTGGCATCGCACGAACAATTTTACGGTCATGTCCCAGCGCGCGAGCCAACTGGTCCAGCGTAACGCCCGCGGCAATCGACACCACCAGCGATTCTTTATTCAGGCTGGAGGTGATATCGCTCAGCACTTTGATCATGATGCCGGGCTTCACGGCGCCAAAAACAATATCAGCGATCTGCGCCACTTCCTGGGCGGATTGCGCAGCGTTAATGCCGTACTGGTCGCGCAGCGCGGCGACTTTTTCAGGGGAAGGCGTGTAAACCCAAATCTGGCCGGGGAGCACCTGACCGCTGGCAATCAGGCCGCCGAGGATCGCTTTACCCATATTACCGCAGCCGATAAAACCGATTTTCTTATCCATCTCGTCACTCCCTATGCGTGATAATTGTTGTTTTGACTGATAAAGCCTAGCTTAACGCGTTATGAAAGAGCCATGAAGGGCAAACAGCACTTTGCCGCAGGGCAAAAGCACGCGACAATAGAAAATTGCCTCTTAACGGGAAACAGTATGACGATTTGGGTTGATGCGGATGCGTGTCCGAACGTAATTAAAGAGATCCTTTTTCGCGCCGCCGGGCGAATGCAACAGACGTTGATCCTGGTGGCGAACCAGACTCTGCGCGTTCCACCATCGCCGTTTATCCGCACGCTGCGCGTGCCCGCCGGTTTTGATGTGGCGGATAACGAAATCGTGCGCCAGTGCGCAGCAGGCGATCTGGTGATCACCGCGGATATTCCGCTGGCATCGGAAGTGCTGGCGAAAGGCGCCGCAGCGCTCAACCCGCGCGGGGAGCGTTACACCGAGTCGACGATCCGCGAGCGTCTGACCATGCGCGACTTTATGGATACCCTCCGCGCCAGCGGCATCCAGACCGGCGGGCCGGACAGCCTCTCGCCGCGTGACCGCCAGCACTTCGCGGCTGAGCTGGAGAAGTGGTGGCGGGAAGCTCAGCGCTGAAAAGGATGATGTAATTTATTTTTTACAGTTTTCTCAGCACTGTTTCTTGTTATAGTAGGGATATATTGTTATTTTTAGTTCGAGGTGGAAATTAATGTTTACACTTTGGGCTGTCTACGCATTGGGTGGTATGATTATTACTTTCACGACATTTTATTCCGCAACGTCGCGGCTTTTTGGGGAATTCCCGGTATGACGCAACCGCTTTATCTTGTGGGTCCGCGTGGATGTGGAAAGACAACGGTTGGCATGGCGCTGGCGTCGGCAATTGACTGCCGCTTTGTCGATACCGACCAATGGCTACAGTCGCAGATGCAAATGACGGTGGCGGAGATCGTTGAACGGGAAGGCTGGCCTGGGTTTCGCGCCCGGGAAACCGCCGCGCTGGAAGCGGTCACTGCCCCTGCGACGGTCGTGGCTACGGGCGGCGGCATTATTCTGACGGAATACAATCGTCACTTCATGCGCGAAAACGGCATTGTCGTTTATTTAAGCGCGCCGGTGTCCACGCTGGTGGGACGCCTGGAAGCGTCGCCTGAAGAAGAACTGCGCCCGGCGCTAACCGGCAAACCGCTCAGTGAAGAGGTGCGAGAGGTGCTTGCCCAGCGCGACATATTGTATCGCCAGGCGGCCCATTTCATCATTGATGCGTCAAACGCGCCCGACCAGGTGATTTCTGAAATTCGGGGCGCGCTGGCGCAGGTTACGCAGCGTAAACAAGGCGGCGTCTATACTTAAGGTTCATTCTGACAAAAAGGAAGAGCCATGCCGACCAGACCTCCTTATCCACGGGAAGCGTATATTGTCACCATTGAGAAAGGCGCACCGGGTCAGACCGTGACCTGGTATCAGTTGCGTGCCGATCACCCGAAACCCGACTCGTTAATCAGCGAGCATCCGACAGCGCAAGAAGCGATGGATGCGAAAAAGCGTTACGAAGATCCTGAAAAAAGCTGACGCCACAAGCGACTCGGAATGGATTCTGAGTTATCCCTAAACCGAAGCTGCATCACATATTTCGCAGATGACATTTTGTTTCAAAAAACGAACATTAAACGATAACAATATTTTACTGGAATCATCTGGAATCTTTACATAATACTTTGCCCATCTCCTGCTACGCTTTTTTGCATTTGAATTTGCATCAGGCAAATGTCGGCAGTGGCGTAGAGCATTTGTTCGCAAATAAACGACGAAATATAAAAAGGTGGCAAAAATGAGCGCGTCGTTGGCAATTCTCACTATCGGCGTTGTACCCACGAGCGAAATCCTGCCGCTCCTGACGGAGTACATCGACGAACAGCACATTACCCATCACAGCCTGCTTGGAAAAATGAACCGTGAAGATGTGCTCACGGATTATAAAATTGACGCAGGAGAAGCACCGCTCTTAACCCTGCTTAGCGATAATCAACCGGCCCATGTCTCTAAACAAAAAGTCGAACGCGACCTGCAAAGCGTTATTGAGGTGCTGGATAACCAGGGTTACGACATTATTCTTTTGATGAGCACCGCGAGCATCAGAAGTATGACCGCGCGTAACAGTATTCTGCTGGAGCCGCGACGTATTATCCCGCCGCTGGTGGCCTCTATCGTTGACGGACATCAGGTGGGCGTTATCGTGCCGGTCGAGGAGCTTATGTCTGCCCAGGCGGAAAAGTGGCAGGTGCTGGCGTCGCCGCCGGTTTATTCACTGGCGAATCCGGTGCATGGCAGCGTCCAGCAGTTGATCGACGCCGGTAAAGCGCTGCTTGAGCAGGGCGCGGATGTGATTATGCTGGACTGCCTGGGATTTCATCAGCGTCACCGCGATGTGCTGCAAAAGTCGTTGGATGTGCCGGTCTTGCTCTCTAATGTATTGATTGCACGGCTGGCTTCTGAATTGCTGGTTTAATTTTGCGTGACAGGCGAAAGGTCAGGATCCTATATTGGGAGTGAATTTAATCACCAGACAGGGTCAGTTTATGCTTCAAAGTAACGAATACTTTTCCGGCAAAGTGAAATCGATCGGCTTTACCAGCAGCAGCACTGGCCGCGCCAGCGTTGGCGTGATGCTGGAAGGGGAATACACGTTTGGTACCGCAGAGCCGGAAGAAATGACGGTAGTGAGCGGCGCGTTGAATGTCCTGTTGCCGGGCGCAACCGAATGGAAAGTGTATGCCGCCGGCGAGGTATTTAACGTCCCTGGCCACAGTGAGTTCCATTTGCAGGTGGCGGAGCCGACCTCCTACCTTTGCCGCTATCTGTAAACGAGAAAGGCCGGATAGCGACACAAAAGCGTCTTGTCCGGCCTTTCCTTGCGCAGCAACCGCGCTTTAGCGCTGGGCTTCTCCACCCAGGCCTTCCACCAGATTCTGGATCAACGCCGCCAGCTCTCTGGTCATCAGGATAAAGTCAGCGTCGAAACGCTGGGCGAAATCTTCCCGATCGATATCTTCGTTTTGATCGCGCAGTTCGTCGCTGAATTTCAGACGCTTAATCGAACCGTCATCGCAAACCATAAACTGAATGCGCTGCTGCCAGTCGAGGGCCAGCCTGGTCACCACTTTACCGGCTTCAATGTGCACCGCGATTTCGTCGCTCACCAGATCCTGTTTTTTCGCCCGGATCACGCCGCCATCTTCCAGCATCGCTTTCAGTTCGGCTTCGTCCAGCAACTGGAAGCCCTGAGCCACGGTGCCGGAACGCACCCATTCAGTGAGCGTCAATTCGATCGGATTTTCCAGCGCCAGCGGAACCACCGGCAGCGAACCGAGGCATTTACGCAGCAGCGCCAGCGTATCTTCCGCTTTTTTGGCGCTGGCGCAGTCCACCATGATCAGCCCGTTAACCGTGTCGATCCACATCATTGTCTGGCTGAAGCGACTGAAGGCGCGCGGCAACAGAGAATGCAGCACTTCATCCTTCAGCGAATCTTTTTCCGTTTTTTTCAGCTTACGCGCTTGCTCGGCTTCCAGTTTGGCGATCTTCGCTTCCAGCGCCTGTTTGATGACCGGCGAAGGCAGGATCTTCTCTTCTTTACGCGCGCAAATCAGGATCTGGCCGTTGTGGGCATGCGTCAGTGCATCGCTGTGCGATCCCATTGGCGGCACCCAGCCCATTTTGGCCATATCCTGGCTACCGCAAGGGGTAAACGTCATTGAGGCTAGCTGTTTTTCCATCTCTTCAGCGCGCAACGAAATATCGCGGCTAAGACGGTAAACCATTAAATTTTTGAACCACAGCATGATAATTTCCACGGCCTTGTCGTTAAATCCAGCGCGTATAGTAGCGAATTGTCGGCGGCCTTGCATTGCTTAAGCGAAAGCCCGACTCTACGCTATTGATATTGCCGAAAAAAATAAGGAGTGGCCTGTGCGTATAGGTATTGACCTTGGCGGTACCAAAACGGAAGTGATTGCGCTCGGCGAGGCGGGGGAGCAATTGTTCCGCCATCGCCTGCCGACGCCGCGTGAGGATTATCAGCAAACTATTGAGACCATTGCGACGTTGGTCGCCATGGCCGAACGCGCTACCGGGCAGACGGGAACGGTCGGAATAGGCATTCCCGGTTCCCTGTCGCCTTACACCGGCGTGGTGAAAAACGCCAATTCGACCTGGCTTAACGGACAGCCATTCGACCGCGATCTGTGCGCGCGTTTGCAGCGTGAGGTGCGCCTGGCGAATGATGCAAACTGTCTGGCGGTATCTGAAGCGGTCGACGGCGCGGCTGCCGGAGCGCAAACGGTGTTTGCGGTGATTATTGGTACCGGCTGCGGCGCAGGCGTTGCGCTGAACGGACGGGCGCACATCGGAGGGAACGGTACGGCGGGCGAGTGGGGGCATAATCCATTGCCGTGGATGGATGAAGATGAGCTTCGCTATCGCGAGGAGGTGCCCTGCTATTGTGGCAAACAGGGGTGTATTGAAACGTTTATCTCCGGCACCGGCTTCGCGACCGATTACCACCGCCTGAGCGGGCATCCGCTGCAGGGCAGCGACATCATGCAGCGTGTGGCGGCGCAGGATCCGGTGGCCGAGCTGGCGTTAAGCCGCTATGAGCTGCGGCTGGCGAAATCGCTTGCCCATGTAGTGAACATACTCGATCCGGATGCGATCGTGCTGGGCGGCGGGATGAGCAATGTCGATCGTTTGTATAAAACCGTCCCGACGCTTATCAAACAATTTGTCTTTGGTGGTGAGTGTGAAACGCCGGTCCGTAAAGCGCTACACGGCGACTCCAGCGGCGTGCGCGGCGCCGCGTGGCTGTGGCCGCAAGGGTAATAGCCCTGCGGGCAGTACGTATAGGCCGGACGCGCGTCAGCGCCCTCCGGCCACCGGTAACACCGGGTGCTGTCGGCGCTTAACGCGTCCATACGTCAACAATGACGCCATTGCCGTAAACGACAGCAGGGCGGCGGGCAGCGCCACATAGTGATAGGCAAAACCCAGCGTCAGCATCATTCCGCCGCAGTATGCGCCAATAGCGCTCCCGAGATTAAAGGCGATTTGCCCCCCTGCCGCGCCCAGCAGTTCGCCGCCTTTGGCATTTTCCAGCAGCAGGATCTGCAGCGGCGCGGAAAGGGCAAACAGTCCGGCGCAGCAGATAAACGCAAACGTCAGTGACGCGACTTTTATCCCGCCCACGTAAAAGAGCAGCAGCAGACACAGGACGATGACAAAGTCGGTTGTCGCCGCGATCCGAAGCGGAGAAAAGCGACCCGATAACCGTCCGCTAAGCAGGTTGCCCAGTACCATCCCCAGCCCGACCAGCATCATGATGAAAGTCATGACCGTCTCGCTGAAGCCGGAAACGTAAATCATGTACGGTTTGATATAGCTGAACCAGGCGAAAACCCCGGCATTGCCGAACAGGGTGGCGGAAAATATCAGCCATGGCGCGGGGCTTTTCAGGAAATGAAACTGTTCACGCAGCTTTCCTTTCGCTTCATCATGCAGATCAGGCACCCAGAAACCGATCGAGACCATCACCGCAACGTTAAACACGGCGATCAGCAAAAAGGTATAGCGCCAGCTGAATTCATGGCTGAGAAACGTCCCGAGCGGGATGCCAACCAGATTTGCGACGGTCATTCCGGCCACCATCCCCGCCACGGCGGCGGTGACTTTTCCCGGCCGGACGAGTTTAGACAGAATTATCGCGCCCACGCCAAAGAAAGCGCCGTGCGGAAAGCCGGAGACCAGCCTGCCGACCGCCAGCATGGCGTAAGAAGAGGAGAGGGTAAATATCGCGTTGCCGATGACGCACAGGGTCACCAGAAACAGCAGAATATGCTTGAGCGAAAAGCGACTGGAAAAAAGGGCGATAATGGGGGCGCCCAGCACCACGCCAAACGCGTAGTACGAGATCATATGTCCGGCGGCGGGAATCGAAATGCCAACGTCGCGGGCTAATTCCGTTAATACCCCCATGATGCCGAATTCGGCCATGCCCAGCCCAAACGTCCCGAGCGCTAAAGAAAAAATAACCTTGTTCATACCACCTGCCATTATTGTGCGCGGGTTAAGCGCAGCGGCTGCGCATTGCCGCAGCCAATCGCGTCATAGCTTGCGGTTAAGTCGGGCGGAATGCCATTCCTTATTCGTCTCTGAGTATTGACGATCGTGCTAACGCATCGGTCTTTGCCGAATGGCGGCGTGACTGTTGAGCAGGCCGGATAAGCGAAACGCCACCCGGCATGCCATTCACTTCGTCACCGCAAACAGGGGGTCAAGTTTGCTATAACCGAGCCCGTTGATTTTCTTCACCTTAATTTGCACTGGGATCCGCTCTTTCATCGCCTCCACATGGCTAATCACGCCGATGGTCTTGCCGCTGGCGTTCAGCGCATCCAGCGCATCCAGCGCGGTGTCCAGCGTTTCGCTATCAAGGGTGCCGAAACCTTCATCGAGAAACAGCGAATCAATGCGCGTTTTGTGGCTCACTAGATCCGAAAGCGCCAGTGCCAGCGCGAGGCTGACGAGGAAACTCTCGCCGCCGGAAAGGGTGCGGGTATCCCGCACGGCGTCCGCCTGCCAGGTATCCACCACCTCCAGCTCCAGCGCGTCGCTGGCTTTTCGCGTAAGCAAATAGCGACCATGCAAACGCGTGAGCTGGTTATTCGCCAGCCAGACCAGATTATCCAGTGTCAGGCCCTGAGCGAATTTACGGAACTTATCACCCTCTTTTGAGCCAATAAGCGCGTTCAGATAGCCCCAGTCCTCAACCTGCTGGCTGGCGCTGGCGATCGCCTGCATCAGGCTTTGCTGTTGTTGTCGATTGTCGGCGTCCTGCTTCAGCTGCTGGCGAATCTCTCCCTGCCGGGTGGCGTTTTCGCGTAGCTGGCCGTTGAGCTGCGCGGCATCCGCCTGGATCTGCGCAATCGATAAGGTGGGATCCAGACCGGCAGGCGGCTGTTGCTGATGCGTCGCCAGTGCCTGCGTGGACTGTGCCGCTAACGTGCGGGCCTGCTGCAACTGGTTTTCCAGCGACTGCCTGAGTTGCTCAAGGCGCGCAAGGGTCTCCTCATCCAGCAACGCGGCGAGAAACGCCGCCTGGTCGGCAAAAATGCTGCTTTCCAGCGCCGCCGTAAACTGCGTTTGGGCTTCGCTGGCGCGCTGATTCTCGTTCACCGCCTGTTGCTCTAATGTTTGCAACTGGCTTTGCAGCGACAGACAGTCGTCGTGCACCTGACGCCAGTGGTCCAGCGAAACCGGCGCAGGATCTTCTGAATCCGCCTCGGCTGGGGGCAGGGTCTCGAGTAGTGGGGTCAACTGCGCGATACGCGCCTGCAGTTCGTTAAGCTCGGTCTGCTTTTGTTGCCACGTCTGCGCCTCCGCAGCGCGTGCGTGTAGCCACGCCTCTTCGTGCCCCTCGTCCGGCAGGGAGAGTGCGTAGCGACTGAGCTGCGCGGTCAGCGTCGCCTGACGCTGGTTAATCTGCTGACTAAACTGCGTGATCTGCTGTTGATGCGCGACGAGTTGCGCGTCCAGAGCATGGCGTTGGCTGAGCTGGTAAAGCTGTTTTTCATGATCGTCCTGCGCCGTTAGCCAGGGTTGAATATCATCCTGTGGCTGCAGCGTGATATTGAGATCGCGAATTAATGCCTGCCATTCAACAGTGAGCGCTTGCTCATCTTTCGCCAGCGCCTGCGCTTCGTTCTCGTCGCGCTGCACCTGTTGCTTCAGGGCGTCGCACTGCCCGCGCAGCGTGGCGCCTTGTTCCGCCAGCGCGTTGACCTCTTTTTCCAGCGCGTCACGTCGCGCCTGATTGACGCTGAGTTCGAGCGCCTGATAGGCCGCTACCGCCGGATGCGTGGTCGAGCCGCAAAGCGGACAGGGCTGTCCGGACTGCAACAGCGCGCGCTGGCTTTCGAGATCTTTAATTCGCGCTTCCTGTTCACAGAGGGTTTTGACGTCGAGGTAATGCTGGTTTTTCTCTTTATACTGCTGGCGCCTGGCGTCCAGTTGCGCGGTTTGCTCCGCCAGCGTGCGCGTATTCTGCGCAATCAGCATTTTAAGCTGCTCCAGACGCTTAATGTTGGGGGCGAGCTGACCATGCAGCGCCAGCAGGCGCTGGCGAGTCGGGCGCTGTCGCGCATGCTGGGCCAGCGCTGCGGTAACCTCATCTGGCGTGAGGGCGAGGGTCAGCGTCGGCAATGCTTCCCGCTTGCGGGTATCTGACGCCAGCTGTTGCCGCCATTTCTCCCGCTGGACGGCGTCGCTGGCCTGTTGGGCAAACAGCGCCCGCCAGCCGCCCAGTTCGTTGCTCCACATGCGGAAGCGATCGTGTTCGCTAAGCCAGGCCGTCAGCGTTTGCTGAGCGTTTACCAGCGTCGCGGACTGCTGTTGCGCATAGCGGCGAATACGGCTGCGCAGCGTAAGCGTACTTTGTAAGCGAGCATTTACTTCTTCAATCTGCTGGCGGGTGCGGGAAAGGATAGCGGATTGTTCCTGAATACGTTCCCAGTGTGGGCGTAACGCTCTGGCCGGCTGCGCCAGGTTCAGCGGCGCAAGCTGCGGCTGGGCCTGCTGTAATGCCGCTTGCGCTGTTTCCAGCGCCTGCTGCCGACGCTGTGTTTCCGCGTGCAGTTCGTGTTGCCGCGTCAGCCAGTTCAGGTGCTGTTGCAGGGTTGACTGCCGCGCGGCAAGCTGTTGTTCCTCGTCAGTGAGCGCCTGCAAACGTTCATTCAGCGCCTGTCGCGCCTCAGGCGCTAACAGCGCGACGCCGCTGGCCTGCGCCTGAAGTTTCTCCAGATCGGCCCGCGCGGTTTTGTGTTGATCAAATACCTTCGCCGAAATTTGTCCGTAGATTTCCGTCCCGGTCAGCTCCTCCAGCAGTTCTGCGCGCTCCTTCGGTTTAGCATTGAGGAAGGCGGCGAATTGTCCCTGAGAGAGCAGCATTGAGCGGGTAAAGCGTCCGTAGTCCAGACCGGTCAGTTCGGCGGTCATCTCAAGCTTATCTTTCACCTTATCGGCAAGAATTTTCCCGTCGGCGCAGCGCGCCAGCTCCACGCGCGGCGCTTGTAAATTGCCGTCAGGCTGGTTGCGGGCGCGGTTCTGGCTCCAGAATGCGCGGTAGGCTTCGCCTTTTACCTCAAATTCCACTTCCGCCAGACATTCAGCGGTGTCGCGGGTCATCAGATCGTTTTGCGACTGTGAAACAGTATTCAGACGCGGCGTCTCGTGGTAGAGCGCCAGACAGATGGCGTCCAGCAGCGTCGTTTTTCCGGCGCCCGTGGGGCCGGTGATGGCGAACAGACCGTTACTGGCGAAGGGTTCAGCAGTAAAATCTACCTTCCATTCCCCTTTCAGCGAGTTGAGATTTTTCAGGCGCAGGCTGAGAATCTTCATGCGTCATCCTCCCCGGACAGCGTCTGTAAGGTGGTGTGAAACAGCGAGATCAGGCGCTGGCGCTGAGGATCGTCGAGTGCCTCCAGGGCCAGACGGCGGGTAAACACCTCGTCAACGCTCAGCTCGCTCAGCGTCTCCCGTCGTTCGTTGCTTAGCATACGTTCGCGCTGTTCGCGACTGCGACGCACCAGCAGCACTTCCACGGGCAACGTTTCGGTCAGCGCCTGGATCTTGCGCTGCATATCATGCAGGTATTCGTCGGTGGTGATCTCAATATCCAGCCAGATCGGCGGCGTTTGCGGCGCGTCACGCCACTGTTCAAGCTGCTCAGTGATAGCGGCGAAATCGCCTTTCAGTACCGCCAGCGGCTGTGTTACCGGCACAGTGAGGTTGTCGACGCTCGCCAGTTTGCCGTTTTCAAAGCTCACCAGATGGACGCATTTATGTTTACCGCACTCGTCAAAGCTCAGGGCGATGGGGGAGCCGCAGTAGCGGATGTGCCCGGTACCGCCAATCTGCTGCGCACGGTGGATATGACCCAGCGCGATATAATCGGCGGGAGGGAAATTTTGCGCGGGAAACGCATCGAGGGTGCCAATATAAATGTCACGCACCGCGTCACTTTTACTCGCGCCGACGGTAGTCAGGTGACCGGTGGCGATAATCGGCAGCGTGTGTTCGCCGCGCAGGGCGCAGGCGGCCTGATACTGTTGCTGATAGTAGTCGGTGATGGCGCTCAGTAGGTGCTGCTGTTTTTCCAGACCACTCAATCCGGCCTGACTGGTAACGATGTCGCGCGGGCGTAAAAAGGGAATTGGGCACAGTACCGCGCCGGGCGTTCCGTCGCGGCGATGCAGAAGCTGTGGACCGTGTCCGGCGCTGGCGACAACGGTGGTATTCAGAAAGGCGAGAATTTCGCGGGATTCGTTGAGCGTGGCGACGGAGTCATGGTTGCCCGCCAGCACCACCAGATGACAGCCAGTTTGCTGTAAATTGACGACAAAACGGTTGTACAGTTCGCGGGCGTAGCTTGGCGGCGAGCCGGTATCAAAAATGTCACCTGCGACAATAATGGCATCCACCTGCTGCTCGGTCGCCGTTGCCAGCAGCCAGTCGAGAAAGGCCTGGTGCTCAGCGGCGCGGCTTTTGCTGTAAAAATTCTGTCCCAGATGCCAGTCAGAGGTGTGTAAGATGCGCATAACGGTTCCATGGCAAAAAAGCGTGGCGGGGATTATACCTTTTCACGGACGGTAATATCTCCTGTATGGCTTGTAATAAATCAACAACCTGTCATCAGCCTGCGCTATCTTTTTCATAAATCTGTCATAAAAGTGACGCATAATGACGCCGCATTGATGACTAGCAATTTATCTAAAACAGGGCAAATCATGGCGAGACGTATTCTGGTCGTAGAAGATGAAGCTCCAATTCGCGAAATGGTCTGCTTCGTGCTCGAGCAAAATGGCTTTCAGCCTGTCGAAGCCGAAGATTATGACAGTGCGGTGAACCAACTTAACGAACCCTGGCCGGATCTGATCCTCCTTGACTGGATGTTGCCTGGCGGTTCTGGTCTCCAGTTTATTAAACACCTCAAACGCGAAGCGATGACCCGGGATATTCCGGTGATGATGCTCACCGCCAGAGGCGAAGAAGAAGACCGCGTGCGCGGCCTGGAAACCGGCGCAGACGACTACATAACCAAGCCGTTTTCCCCGAAAGAACTGGTGGCGCGTATCAAAGCCGTTATGCGCCGCATTTCGCCTATGGCAGTGGAAGAGGTGATCGAGATGCAGGGGTTGAGCCTGGACCCGACTTCCCACCGCGTCATGACCGGCGAAAACCCTCTCGATATGGGGCCGACGGAATTCAAGTTACTGCACTTCTTTATGACTCACCCGGAACGCGTTTACAGCCGTGAACAGTTGTTGAACCACGTCTGGGGCACTAACGTTTACGTTGAGGATCGCACGGTCGATGTGCATATTCGACGTCTGCGCAAGGCGCTGGAAACCAGCGGTCATGACCGGATGGTTCAGACGGTACGTGGGACAGGGTATCGTTTTTCAACCCGCTTCTGAAGGGTAAAACAAGCGCCAGGCGCAGGCCTGGCTCAGAACGGAGTATGACGCGTGCTGGAAAGACTGTCATGGAAAAGGCTGGTGCTGGAACTGATACTTTGCTGTATCCCGGCCTTTATCCTCAGCGCTATTTTTGGTTACCTGCCGTGGTTTTTGTTGGCGTCGGTAACGGGACTGCTCATCTGGCATTTCTGGAATTTATTACGCCTGTCATGGTGGCTGTGGGTTGATCGCAGCATGACGCCGCCGCCGGGCAGCGGAAGCTGGGAGCCGCTGCTGTACGGGCTGCATCAGATGCAGCTTCGTAACAAAAAACGTCGGCGTGAACTGGGAAACCTGATCAAACGCTTTCGCAGCGGGGCGGAGTCGCTACCGGATGCGGTGGTATTAACCACCGAAGAGGGCGGAATTTTTTGGTGTAACGGCCTGGCGCAACAGGTGCTGGGGCTACGCTGGCCCGACGATAACGGGCAGAATATCCTCAACTTGCTGCGTTATCCTGAGTTCACTCACTATCTCAAAACGCGTGATTTCACCCGGCCGCTGAATCTGGTGCTCAATACCGGACGGCATCTGGAGATTCGCGTGATGCCTTATACCGACAAGCAGTTGCTGATGGTCGCCCGGGACGTGACCCAGATGCATCAGCTTGAAGGGGCGCGACGCAACTTCTTTGCCAACGTCAGCCACGAGCTACGCACGCCGCTCACTGTGCTGCAGGGGTATCTGGAAATGATGCACGAACAGCCGCTGGAAGGGGCCACGCGCGAGAAAGCGTTGCTGACGATGCGCGAACAGACTTTCCGGATGGAAGGACTGGTGAAACAATTGCTGACGCTGTCGAAGATTGAAGCCTCGCCGACGCTGTTGCTCAATGAGCAGGTCGATGTGCCGATGATGCTGCGCATGGTGGAACGCGAAGCGCAAACGCTGAGCCAGAATAAGCACACCTTCAGCTTTGAGGTCGATAATCAGCTTAAGGTGCTGGGGAATGAAGAACAGTTGCGTAGCGCGATTTCTAACCTGGTGTATAACGCGGTAAACCATACGCCGGAAGGAACCCACATCACTGTGCGTTGGCACGCTGTGCCGCACGGTGCGGCGTTCAGCGTGGAGGATAATGGTCCGGGGATCGCGCCGGAACACTTGCCGCGTCTGACCGAGCGTTTTTACCGCGTCGACAAGGCCCGTTCGCGGCAAACCGGCGGCAGTGGGCTCGGGCTGGCCATCGTTAAACATGCGGTGAATCATCATGAAAGCCGCTTATCGATTGACAGTGAACTGGGCAAAGGCACGCGCTTTAGTTTTGTGCTGCCGGAACGTTTAATTGCCAAAAAATCGGCTTAATGCCCGATCGTAAGGCTATCTTTCCATAAGCCAGCGAATGCTGGCTTATTTTGTTTGCGGTTAAGAACAGTCTACTAAATTTCGCAACGTCTGGTCGTTTTTTGTTCGCATGATAAGCCATGACTTTTTCTTAAGAATGGTGTTTTATGCCAACTCTGAATTCGATATCGCGATAATGTTCCGGTTTTTAGATCCCTCCTTGCTTTAAAACGTTATAAGCGTTTAAATTGCGCCCCAGATGCTGGCGGTCTGACTGCATTCAGGCGGTAATTCGAAAAACTATTCTTCGCCGCGCCAGCCCAGGAGCATATCCCGCTGGAATTGCTTAAAAAATCCGCTGTATCTTCCCGTAGGGAAAGGTAAAAAATTTTAATTTAATCAACACCACATCCACAGGCCGTAAGCTTTATGACCCATCAGTTAAAATCGCGCGATATTATCGCCCTTGGCTTTATGACTTTTGCGCTGTTCGTCGGCGCAGGAAACATTATCTTTCCACCAATGGTTGGTCTGCAGGCGGGCGAGCACGTCTGGACTGCGGCTTTCGGCTTTCTGATTACCGCCGTGGGTCTGCCGGTGTTGACCGTGATCGCGCTGGCGAAAGTGGGTGGCGGCGTGGACAGCCTGAGCACCCCAATCGGTAAAGTGGCGGGCGTCCTGCTGGCAACCGTCTGTTACCTGGCGGTTGGACCACTGTTTGCGACCCCGCGCACCGCGACCGTGTCGTTTGAAGTGGGCATCGCGCCGCTGACCGGCGATTCGGCGATGCCGCTGTTTATCTATAGCGTGGTCTATTTCGCCCTCGTTATTCTGGTGTCGCTCTATCCTGGCAAACTGCTGGATACGGTAGGGAATTTCCTGGCGCCGCTGAAAATTATCGCGCTGATCGTCCTGTCCGTTGCGGCAATCATCTGGCCGGCTGGCCCTATCAGCACTGCCATGGACGCTTATGAAAACGCGGCGTTCTCTAACGGTTTTGTGAACGGCTATCTGACCATGGATACGCTGGGTGCGATGGTATTTGGTATCGTGATTGTGAACGCGGCGCGCTCGCGCGGCGTGACCGAAGCGCGTCTGCTGACCCGCTATACCGTTTGGGCTGGCCTGATGGCGGGCATTGGTCTGACGCTGTTGTATCTGGCGCTGTTCCGTCTGGGGTCAGACAGCGCGACGCTGGTCGATCAGTCCGTTAACGGCGCGGCGATCCTGCATGCATACGTTCAGCATACCTTCGGCGGCGCGGGGAGCTTGCTGCTGGCGGCCCTGATCTTCATCGCCTGTCTGGTCACCGCGGTTGGCCTGACCTGCGCCTGTGCGGAGTTCTTCGCGCAGTACGTCCCGCTTTCGTATCGCACGCTGGTGTTTATCCTCGGCGGCTTCTCGATGGTGGTCTCCAACCTGGGGCTGAGCCACCTGATTCAGATCTCCATTCCGGTGCTGACGGCGATCTATCCGCCGTGTATCGCACTGGTTGTATTAAGTTTTACCCGCTCATGGTGGCATAATTCGTCCCGCGTTATCGCACCGGCGATGTTTATCAGCCTGCTTTTTGGTATCCTTGACGGGATTAAAGCATCGGCAATCGGCGACGTGTTACCGGCCTGGACCCAGCGTTTACCGCTGGCGGAACAGGGACTGGCGTGGTTAATGCCCACCGTCGTGATAGTGGTCCTGGCAATTATCTGGGATCGCGCAGCGGGTCGGCAGGTGACCTCCAGCGCCCACTAAGATTGCTGACAGTATGTTTTGACCACGGGGTTATCTTGCTTAACCCCGTGGTTTTTTATTGTGTAGATGGGTCAGGAATTGATGGAAAGTAATAACAAGCTAAAGCGTGGGCTAAGCACCCGGCACATTCGCTTTATGGCACTGGGTTCAGCAATTGGCACCGGGCTATTCTACGGCTCGGCGGACGCCATCAAAATGGCGGGGCCAAGCGTACTGCTGGCGTACATTATTGGCGGGGTTGCCGCGTATATCATTATGCGCGCATTGGGCGAAATGTCCGTTCACAACCCCGCAGCCAGTTCCTTTTCGCGCTATGCGCAAGAAAACCTCGGCCCGCTGGCGGGCTACATCACCGGCTGGACCTACTGTTTTGAAATACTGATCGTCGCCATCGCCGACGTGACCGCGTTCGGTATCTATATGGGCGTCTGGTTCCCGGCGGTGCCGCATTGGATCTGGGTGCTTAGCGTGGTGCTGCTGATTTGCGCCATCAACCTGATGAGCGTGAAGGTTTTCGGCGAACTGGAGTTCTGGTTCTCCTTCTTTAAAGTTGCCACCATTATCATCATGATTGCCGCCGGTTTCGGCATTATCATCTGGGGGATTGGCAACGGCGGTCAGCCGACCGGTATTCATAACCTGTGGAGCAATGGCGGCTTTTTCAGCAACGGCTGGCTGGGCATGGTGATGTCTCTCCAGATGGTGATGTTCGCCTACGGCGGGATTGAGATCATCGGTATCACCGCCGGGGAGGCGAAAGACCCGGAGAAATCGATCCCGCGCGCGATTAACTCAGTGCCGATGCGTATTCTGGTGTTCTACGTGGGAACGCTGTTTGTCATTATGTCGATCTACCCGTGGAACCAGGTGGGAACTAATGGTAGCCCGTTTGTACTGACCTTCCAGCATTTGGGAATAACGTTTGCCGCCAGCATTCTGAACTTCGTGGTGCTTACCGCTTCGCTGTCGGCGATTAACTCTGACGTCTTTGGCGTGGGTCGTATGCTGCACGGCATGGCGGAGCAGGGCAGCGCGCCGAAGGTGTTTGCCAGGACTTCGCGCCGCGGTATTCCGTGGGTGACCGTGATGGTGATGACCGTTGCGCTGCTGTTTGCGGTTTATCTGAACTATATCATGCCGGAAAACGTCTTCCTGGTTATCGCTTCGCTGGCGACCTTCGCCACGGTGTGGGTGTGGATTATGATCCTGCTGTCGCAGATTGCCTTCCGTCGCCGTCTGCCGCCCGACGAGGTCAACGCGCTGAAATTTAAAGTGCCAGGCGGGGTGGCGACCACTATCGCCGGGCTGATCTTTCTCGTCTTTATCATTGGGCTGATTGGCTATCACCCGGATACCCGCATCTCGCTGTACGTTGGTTTTGCGTGGATTGTCCTGCTGCTGATTGGCTGGATGTTCAAACGCCGTCGCGATCGTCTGATGGCGCAGTAACGGTGTGTGTCCGGTCTGCGAATGCTCGCAGGCCGGATAAGACGCGTCAGCGTCGCCACCCGGCAATGCCGTCAAAATATCCTCCCCCACACTCCTCCCCCAATAAACCTGCAGATGATGAGTTATCCTGTAAATTGCTGTGGCAAGGTGAGCGCATTTTCATCAAAGGGGATACGTGATGTTGAACGCCTGGCACCTTCCGGTTGCCCCATTTGTTAAGCAAAACAAAGCGCAACTGAGCATTACGCTTTGGCTGGCGGGGGAAAACCTGCCTCAACGCGTGACGCTGCGCGCGGAAAATGACAACGAAGAAACGTCGCTGGCAATGCACAAACTGCGCAGCCAGCCACATCCCGGCGTCACCGCATGGCGCGCGGTCATCGACCTGAGTCGCGGCCAGCCGCGTCGCCGCTACAGCTTTAAGCTGCTCTGGCACGATCGCCAGCGCTGGTTTACGCCACAGGGATTCAGCCGCTTCCCGCCGGCCCGCCTTGAGCAGTTTGCCGTTGACGTGCCGGATAACGGCCCGCAGTGGGTGGCCGATCAAATTTTTTATCAGATCTTCCCCGATCGTTTTGCGCGTAGCCAGCCGCGCGAGGCGCAGCAGGATAACGTCTATTTCCATCATGCGGCGGGTCAGGACATTGTTTTGCGCGACTGGGACGATCCCCTGACCGCGCAGGCCGGGGGATCGACCTTTTATGGCGGCGATCTGGATGGGATCAGCGAGAAGCTGCCGTATCTGAAAAAGCTCGGCGTGACCGCGCTGTATCTGAATCCGGTCTTCACCGCGCCAAGCGTGCATAAATATGACACGGAAGATTATCGTCACGTGGATCCGCAGTTTGGCGGCGATCCGGCGCTGATGCGTTTGCGGCAGAAGACGCAGCAGCAGGGGATACGGCTGGTGCTGGACGGCGTGTTTAACCACAGTGGTGATTCCCATGCATGGTTTGACCGGCATAACCGGGGGACGGGCGGCGCGTGCCATAATCCGGCGTCTCCCTGGCGCGACTGGTACAGCTTTTCAGAGGATGGCGTCGCGCTGGACTGGCTGGGCTACCCCAGTTTGCCAAAACTGGACTACCGGTCGGAAAGTCTGGTTAATGAAATTTACCGCGGTGAAGACAGCATTGTGCGCCACTGGCTGAAAGCGCCCTGGAATATGGACGGCTGGCGGCTCGATGTGGTGCATATGCTTGGCGAAGACGGCGGAGCGCGGCATAACCTCCGGCACGTCGCGGGCATTACGCAGGCGGCGAAAGAGACGCAGCCGGAAGCCTATATTGTCGGCGAGCACTTTGGCGACGCGCGGCAGTGGCTGCAGGCGGACGTCGAAGACGCGGCGATGAACTACCGCGGTTTTACTTTCCCGCTGTGGGGGTTTCTCGCGAACACGGATATTTCTTACGATCCGCAACAGATTGACGCGCAGACCTGTATGGCGTGGATGGAGAATTACCGCGCGGGGCTCTCGCACCAGCAGCAGTTGCGGATGTTCAACCAGCTCGACAGCCACGATACGGCGCGGTTTAAATCGCTGCTTGGAAAAGATGTCGCGCGTCTGCCGCTGGCGGTTGTCTGGCTGTTTAGCTGGCCGGGCGTCCCCTGCATTTACTACGGCGATGAGGTGGGACTGGATGGCAACAACGACCCGTTCTGCCGCAAACCCTTCCCCTGGCAGGCGGAGAAGCAGGATGCCGCGCTGCTGGCGCTGTACCAGCGTCTGGCGAAGCTGCGCCAGCGCAGCCAGGCGCTGCGCTATGGCGGCTGTCAGGTGATATATGCGCAAGACAATGTGGTGGTATTTTTACGCGTTTATAACCAACAGCGCGTGCTGGTCGCGATCAACCGCGGCGAAGCCTGCGAGGTGGTTTTACCGGCGTCGCCGCTGCTAAATGTTAACGCCTGGCAGATCAAAGAAGGTAAGGCCGATTTGCAGGACTGCGTACTGTCATTACCGGCGATATCGGCTGCCATTTGGTTAGGTCATTAATCCTTATTAAAGGCAGGTATTAAAACCTGCCTTTTTATCTTGTTCGGTTAAATTAAACAGAGCGGACAAATTTCTTTAATATCCTCACAATCAATTCTCGCTATACTCAATTTGCTTTATCAATCCGGGCCCGAACGTATATGGCACACACAGAAGTTTACCTATAACTTATTGATTGTAAGGTGTATTTATGTCTATCCGTGAATTGATTGATCCGTCTAATTCCGCCCTGATTTTTATTGATCATCAGCCGCAGATGTCATTCGGTGTAGCTAATATAGACAGACAGCTTTTAAAGAATAATACGGTTGCGTTGGCGAAAGCAGGCAAAATATTTAATGTGCCGGTTATCTATACTTCAGTAGAAACGAAAAGTTTCAGCGGCTATATCTGGCCGGAATTGCTCGCTGTTCATCCGGATGTCAAACCCATCGAACGCACGTCCATGAATTCCTGGGAAGATGCGGCGTTTGTCAAAGCCGTTGAGGCTACCGGGCGTAAAAAACTGATTATTTCTGCGCTGTGGACTGAAGTGTGCCTGACCTTCCCGGCGCTGATGGCGCTGGAAGCCGGTTACGAAGTTTATGTGGTTACCGACACTTCCGGCGGGACGTCGGTTGATGCGCACGAACGTGCTATCGATCGTATGGTGCAGGCCGGGGCGGTGCCGGTGACATGGCAGCAGGTTCTGCTTGAGTACCAGCGCGACTGGTCACGCAAAGAGACCTATGACGCGGTTATGGATCTGGTGCGTGAACACAGCGGCGCCTACGGTATGGGGGTGGATTACGCTTACACCCTGGTACATGGCGCGCCTGAACGTAAAGCCTGATTCCCATGGCGGGGCAACCCGCCATTGACCTTCGGTAAGGAATTTGTCATGGCGCAGAATAAATCTGTGACGTTGGTGATTACCCACACTCTCCGGCCTGAACAGGCGGCGCGGTATGAATTATGGCTTGGAAAAATTATGCCGGTCGCGGCGGAGTTCCCCGGTCATTTGGGGGCAAACGTCATTCGCCCCACCGATGGGCAAAATCACTGGAATATCATCATCCGCTTCGACACGCTCGAGCATCTCTACAACTGGACGCAGTCGGACACCCGGCGGATTCTGGTCGACGAAATCGCTCCGCTGCTGTCGGATGGCGATAAAACGGAAATTCATACGGAAGCCGCGTTCTGGTTCACCCCACCCGCGCCGCATGTCCGGCAGCCACGCCGCTGGAAGCAATTTCTTATCACCCTGCTGGTCATTTTTCCCAGCACCAATCTGGTGCCCTGGCTGACCGGGATGATCCTGCCCACCCTGAAGGGATCGTTAGCGTTGCATCTGATCAACGATGCGTGCGTGGTTGCGCTGGTTGTCTGGTTCTGGATGCCCATCGTCACCCGTCTGTTTGCCGGCTGGCTGAAAAAAGCCTGACCGACTCATCAGGAGAATATTATGTCTCACACTGCCTCATTAATTTTGACTCACGGAAAAATACACACCCTCGATAGCCAATGCCCGCATGCGGAAGCGGTTGCCATTAAAGACGGTAAAATCCTCGCCACGGGAAGCCACGACCAGATGATGGGTCTGGCCGCTGACGGTACGCAGGTTGTCGACCTGAAAGGCCATACCGTAATCCCCGGTCTTAACGATTCGCACCTGCACCTGATTCGCGGAGGGCTGAACTACAATCTTGAGCTACGCTGGGAAGGCGTGCCGTCACTGGCGGACGCGCTGCGTATGCTGAAGGCGCAGGCAGACCGAACGCCGTCGCCGCAGTGGGTTCGCGTGGTGGGCGGCTGGAGTGAGTTCCAGTTTGCCGAACGCCGAATGCCGACGCTGGAGGAGCTTAACGAGGCTGCGCCGGATACGCCGGTGTTTGTGCTTCATTTGTACGACCGCGCGCTGCTCAACCGTGCGGCGCTGAACGCGGTCGGTTACACCAAAGCAACGCCAGACCCGGTAGGCGGCGAAATTGTTCGCGACGGTAACGGTAATCCAACCGGAATGCTGATCGCCAAACCAAACGCCATGATCCTCTATTCGACACTGGCGAAGGGACCGAAGCTGCCGCTGGACATGCAGGTCAACTCGACCCGCCAGTTTATGCGCGAGCTGAATCGCCTTGGGCTGACCAGCGCCATCGACGCGGGCGGCGGCTTCCAGAATTACCCGGAAGATTATCAGATTATTGAGCAGTTACATGCAAACGATCAGATGACCGTGCGCATTGCCTACAACCTGTTTACTCAGCGTCCGCAGCAGGAGCTTGAAGATTTTGAGCGCTGGACCGATATGCTCAAACCGGGGCAGGGGACCGACTTTTATCGCGCGAACGGGGCGGGAGAAATGCTGGTCTTTTCGGCGGCGGATTTTGAGGATTTCCTTCAGCCGCGCCCGGACCTGCCGGAAGGCATGGAGGATGAACTGGAGCGCGTGGTGCGCCATCTGGTCGAACACCGCTGGCCGTTCCGCCTGCACGCCACTTACGACGAATCGATAGGCCGGATGCTGGATGTGTTTGAGAAGGTGAATCGCGATATCCCGTTTAACGGCCTGCACTGGTTCTTCGACCATGCCGAGACCATCAGCGAACGCAACATCGACCGCGTAAAGGCGCTCGGCGGCGGGATAGCGGTACAGCACCGCATGGCGTTTCAGGGCGAATATTTTATTGATCGCTACGGCAAAGAGGCGGTGAAGCATACACCGCCGGTCGCGAAAATGTTGACGGCCGACGTTCCGGTCGGGCTGGGGACGGATGCGACCCGCGTTGCCAGTTATAACCCGTGGACAGCGCTTTACTGGCTGGTGTCCGGGCGTACGGTGGGCGGGACGGCGATGTATGACGAGAACAACCGTTTGCCGCGCGACGTGGCGCTTGAGCTGTGGACGGCGGGTAGCGCGTGGTTCTCCAGCGAACAGGGCAAAAAAGGCCGCATTGTGAAAGATCAACTGGCGGATTTGGTGGTGCTGTCGAAAGACTACTTCAGCGTTGCGGAGGAGGAGATCAAAGGCATTGAGTCAGTGATGACGGTTGTGGATGGTAAAGTGGTCTATGCCGCCGGGCCTTTCACGCCGCTGGCGCCGCCTGCTATCCCGGTGGTGCCGGACTGGTCGCCGGTGGTGAATGTGCCTGGGCATTACCGCGCCGCGCCGCCAGCGTCGGCGAAGGTGGGGGCGGTAGTGCAAATGCATCAGTGCTGCGGCAGTTGCGGCGTTCACGGTCATCAGCACGACATTGCCCGAAAATCCGGAATTGCGGTTTCCGACGATCGCGCATTCTGGGGAGCGCTGGGCTGTTCCTGCTTCGCTTTTTAACCTGACGGGCGGGGGCGCTGGCGCCTGCCCGATACGGTAAAGTCCCGTTGTTGCCGGATGAGATGCTGACGCGCCATCCGGCATTTTCATCTTCAGAGATAGCGCAAATGCAACAATTTGTGTCAATCTTAGACGATCCCGTACAGTGAAGGTGACAACATGGACGACCTTTTAATCCTTGGCTGCATCATCGTGTTTTTCGCGCTGGTGGTGGTGCCGATCCTGGCGATTGTCGCGTTTAACCGAAGCGCGACCACCCGCGATGAGCTTGCCAGACTGCGCCGCCGGGTGGAAGAACTCGAGCAGCGCGCTGTCGCAGCGCCGACGGTTGCGCAGACAACGCCGACGCCAGCGCAGCCGGTTGAAACGGTCATCCCGACCGAATCTGTGCCCGACGTTGCGTCTGAACCAGCGAGCCCGTGGCGAGCGCAGCGTCCTCAGCGCGCGGCAAACCACGATGGTGTCCCGCCGCGCGACCCGGCCCCTGCAGTGGCAAAGCCGCCTTCCGCCTTTGGCGGCATGATTACTTCGCTGGCGCGCTGGTTTATGCAGGGCAACCCGCTGGCGAAACTCGGTATTCTGCTGCTGTTTCTTGGGCTGTCTTTTCTGCTGCGCTATACGGTTGAGCACGCCCTGTTCCCGCTTGAACTGCGCCTGGTGGCGGCTGCGCTGTTTGCCATTGTCCTGCTCGCCGTCGGCTGGCGGCTGCGGCATAGACAGCCCGTCTATGCGTTGATTTTGCAGGGGGGCGCAACGGGCGCACTCTATCTCACGGTCTTTGGCGCCTTTCGTCTCTGGCAGATGTTGCCGATGACGCTGGCCTTTGGATTACTGGTGGTCATCTGTGCGGCGAGCGTCGGGCTGGCGATATTGCAAAAGGCGCTCAGCCTGGCGATGCTGGCGAGTCTCGGCGGCTATCTCGCTCCGCTGCTGCTGTCTACCGGCAGCGGCAACTATGTCGCGCTGTTCTCCTTCTATTTACTGCTTTCGGTTGGCATTCTCGCGATCAGCATCTGGCAGCACTGGCGCGAACTTAATCTGCTCGGCCTGCTCTTTACCTTTGGCGTCGGCGGACTGTGGGGGCTGAGCGACTATCAGCCAGCGTATTACCTTCCCTGCCAACTTTTCCTGGCGGCGAATATCCTGATTTTTGGCGTGCTGAGCGTGGCGCTGTCGCTGCGGGTGCAGGAGAAAGGCCGACAGATTGTCGACGGCGTGCTGCTGTTTGCACCGCCGTTAATAGGTTTTGGGATGCAGTACGCGATGACCCGTCACTGGGAGTACGGTCCGGCGCTCAGCGCGCTGGGCTATGGCGGAGTCTACTTATGTCTCGCCTGGCTGGCGCTGCGTCGCTATCCGTCGCTGGGACGTCCTCTGGTGCTGGCGGCGCTGGCGTTGGGCGGCGCATTTGCGACGCTGGCTATCCCGTTGGCGCTGTCGGCGCGCTGGACGGCGATGGCCTGGGCGCTGGAAGGCCTGGGTATTTTATGGCTGGGCGTTCAACAGCAGCAACGTCGTATGAGCTACAGCGGCACAGCGCTGCTGGTGCTGGCGCTCGGCAGCGCGTTGTGGGCGTTGACGGATGCAAGCGATGCGCTGAGCCTGATGCTGATTTTCGCGGTGCTCAGCCTGTGCTGGCTGGCAGCAGCGTGGTTATGGCGGCAGATCGCGATACGGGGAAGCTGGGGACTGCTGGCGGGCGGGGTGCTGTTCTGGCTTATCGCGCTGGCCGGCGCTTCGCAATTAATCTTCAACAAAGATGCCTGGGTGGTGTCCGGCGTGCTGGCGCTGATGGCGGTGTCGGTCTGGGGTTGGCGGAGCGTCGGAAAACGCCTGGCGTGGCACGCGCTGGAGGCCAGTAAGTGGCTGCTGTGGCCGGTGATGTTGCTGGCGCTTTTGCTGCAAATTTCCCGCCAGTCACTGTTTGCCGCGGGCTGGCAGAATCTGGCATGGTGTCTGGCGCTGCCTGCCGCGCTGATGTTGCTGCGCCGCGACGAGCGCGCGTTACCGCCGCGAATCTCCCAGGGGCTGCATCTTTCACTCCTGTGGATGTTTTTACTGGCGCTGGCCGCCGAATTGTTCTGGTTTGCCCGCGATTTGCCGTGGGGCATGGCGGCCTGGGGAAGCGGCGTGATGATGGCGACAGGCGGGCTGCTGATTATTTTCATCGGCGCGGCGGTGCGCCGTCGGTTCTGGCCGTTTAAGGTCTGGCCGGCGCTATATGCTGTGCAGGCGATGGTGCCGGTAGCGGTTGCGCTGGCAGGCTTGCTGGCGCTGGCAAACTTACAGGATGGCGTAGTGTACCGCCAGGCATACCTGCCGCTGGTTAACCCACTGGAGGAAGGCGCCGCCTTCGCGTTGCTGGGGCTGGTCGCGTTGTACCGCGCCGCGCGGCGCTATTTTCCTGCGACACTCTCTTTATGCCAGCCCTGGCCCGTGGTCGCGCTGATGGCGCTTGCATTCTGGTGGCTGAACGGTGTCCTGCTTCGTGCGCTCGCCTGGTATGGCGAAGTGGCCTGGGAGCTTGAATCACTATGGCATTCGCGGCTTATTCAGACCTGTTTCGCCCTGTTCTGGATGCTCAGCGCGTTGGTGATGATGCTGCATGCGACCCGTCGGGCCTCGCGGCGGGAATGGCTCTGCGGCGCGGTGCTGCTGGGGCTGGTGATTGTTAAACTGATGCTGGTGGACAGCGCTGGCGGGGGCGGTCTGGCGCGCGCGGTAGCCTTTATCGGCGTGGCGATTCTGGTGCTGATCGTTGGCTATTTCTCACCGTTACCGCCTAAAGCAGGAGAAGAAAAATGAAATGGATTAACGCCGTGGTCTGTACCACGCTGCTAACGCTGGCTGGCCCGGTATTGGGTAACGAGACGCCAGTGGCATCGCCGCAGGACTACGCTTTTGGCGTGACGCTTGGCACATCCACCCCTTCGCAGTGGTACCGAATCGCGCTGCCTCAGGACGTCTATCAGCAAAGCGCCTCACCGGAACTGCAGGATGTGCGCGTATTTAACCAAAGGGGAGAAGCGGTGCCGTTTAGCCTGGTGAAGGCGGCGCGCCAGCAGGCGGCGTCTGAGCCGACGGCGCTGCGGCTGTTCCCGCTGGACTCTTCGCCGGTAACGTCACGCCAGACAACGGAAGACGACACCGATAAAATCCTGCTGCGTTCCAAAAGCGGCGTAGAGATCGTGCTGGAAGGGGAGAAAGCGAAACCCGTCGGTCAGCACTATTTGCTGACGTTGCCGGAAAAGGCGAGCGAAGCGGTTTCGCTGTCCCAACTTCAGCTCGCCTGGGATACACCGCAGACGCCGTGGCAGGGGAAAGCATCGGTCTATTACAGCGTCAATCTCAAGCGTTGGCATTCGCTGCGCGAGGAGATGCCATTGATGGATATCGCCAGCGGCAACGATCGTCTGAAACTCGACAGGATTGACGTCGATATCACGTTATCCCCGCATGCCATTCGTTATCTGTTGCTTGTGCTGGAAGCGCCCCGCGCCACCGTCGCGCTAACGGGCGTTAAGGCTGTCAGCGCCCCCGCGCACGTCGTGGCGGAGCAAATGGCGATGCAGGGCGAGGGACGGCGGTTGTCGGCAACGGAGGCGCAATGGCAGTGGACGCGTCCTCAGCCGCTCAGTTCGCTGGATATCACTCTGAACAGCGATGGCGTTCTTCCCGTCGAGATTGCCTGGCGCAGTACGGCGAAGAGTGACTGGCAGGTGCTGAAAAAAGAGGTGCTCTATCAGCTGGAGGGGAGGGCATCGGCGCCCGTCCCGCTGCCCGGAACCTTGGTGGAGGCGATAAAAATCACCACGCTTAACGCGCGCTTACCGGAAACGCTGCCGCAGGTGACAGGCTACCGCGATCGTTATGATCTGGTGTTCAACGCGCAAGGGAAAGCCCCCTATCTGCTGGCCTGGGGGAATGGCGCAGCGGAACCGGCAAGCGTTGGCGTGGATATGCTTATTCCGGCCGATTTGCGAACAACCTATGATGTGGCGACGCTACCCTCGGCCTCCGTCAACGAAGCGGTCAAACTGGGCGGGGAATCACGGTTAACTGCGACCCCAGCGACGGAACGTGAAAGCCAGGCAAAACAGTTGCTGGTCTGGGGCGTGCTGATTGTCGGCGTCGCGCTGTTGGCGCTGCTGGCCTTTCGTCTCTGGCGTGAAGTAAAAAAAGACGGCGCGGCGTAACGCAATAAAAAAGGCTCGCTATGCGAGCCTTTTTACGTGATTCGTGCCGGTTACAGGCTGGAAACGTTTTCGGTCAGGTATTTCGCCACGCCGTCCGGAGACGCATTCATACCTTCTTTACCTTTTTCCCACTGTGCCGGGCAGACTTCGCCGTGCTCTTCGTGGAACTGCAGCGCGTCAACCATACGCAGCATTTCGTCGATGTTACGGCCCAGCGGCAGGTCGTTAACCACCTGGTGGCGAACAATGCCGTTTGCGTCGATCAGGAAGGAACCCCGCAGCGCAACGCCCGCTTCCGGGTGCTCGATGCCGTAGGCTTTCTGAATTTCACGCTTAACGTCAGCAACCATTGCGTATTTCACCGCACCGATGCCGCCTTTGTCGACAGGGGTGTTACGCCATGCGTTGTGGACGAATTCGGAGTCAAAGGAAACGCCAACCACTTCAACGCCGCGCTTCTGGAATTCTTCATAACGTTTGTCGAACGCGATCAGTTCGGACGGGCAAACGAAGGTGAAATCCATTGGCCAGAAGAACAGAACGGTCGCTTTACCGTTGGTGTGCTGTTTGAAATTGAAGTTTTCAACGATTTCACCGCTACCGAGTACCGCAGCTGCTGTAAAATCCGGAGCCGGACGAGTCACCAGTACCATATTATTCTCCTGCAAAGTTAAGGGTTTTTGGAACGCAACGCGGGCCAGTATAGAGAGTGTTCGCGAATAAGACAAAGAGGTGGCGACAATCGTTCAGCAAGCTTTTGCCTATCATTGATCATGCTGTCAGAGCTGCTTATTTCTCGCCTGCGCCATCATGCGCGGGTAGAACTGCCAGAAACGCGTTTCCAGTGCGTCGTAATGTTCGTCCAGGTCGTACCAGGAGTCGCGCAGCGCATCCAGACGCGGGCGACGACTGGCCATGCCGTTGAGTACGTTCTGAATGAAATTCATCTCGCGATAACGCTCCAGCCAGCGTTCCGACCACAGGTAATTATTGAGATTAACGAAACGCGGCGGCGAGTCTGGCAGAATGATCGACACCTGCTGATGGGCATAGCGCACAAACTCCGGCAACGGCATCTCCGGCGAAAGCCGTTCCCAGTGGCGCGACAAAAAATGATCCCACATCACGTCAAGGGTAATCGGCGCAACACGGCGAGTTTCGGGACGGAACCAGGCTTTGGCTTCCGTTACTTCCGGCAGGTTATCGGTAAGCACGTCGATACGGCGGTGCATAAAAATCCCGTCGACAACCTCTGACGAGTAGATATCGGCAGGGTTGCCGCGCACGAAATCGGCCAGCAAATTGCCGGAAAGGGAGCTGTCCGCGAGGTGCGCGAGATGCAGGTGAGCGAGAAAATTCATGCGTTTTATTTGTCCGGTGGCGGCTAGTTGTTGCAGCAAAAGGGTGTGAGCACTAGACTATGCCGCCTGTTTTTAAGTCACGAGTATACGTCATGCGCGTCGCCGATTTCTCCTTTGAACTACCTGAATCCCTGATTGCTCACTATCCCATGCCTGAGCGCAGCAGCTGTCGCTTGCTGTCACTGGACGGGCCAACGGGCGCGCTGACGCACGGTACTTTCACCGATCTGCTCGACAAGCTCAACCCTGGCGATCTGCTGGTCTTTAACAATACCCGCGTGATCCCGGCGCGCCTGTTTGGCCGTAAAGCCAGCGGCGGCAAGATTGAAGTGCTGGTCGAACGTATGCTTGATGATAAACGTATTCTGGCACATATTCGCGCATCCAAAGCGCCGAAGCCGGGCGCAGAACTGCTGCTGGGCGATGACGAGAGCATTAAAGCAACCATGACCGCGCGCCACGATGCGCTGTTTGAAGTGGCGTTCCATGACGAACGCTCGGTGCTTGATATCCTCAACGCCATTGGCCATATGCCGCTGCCGCCGTATATTGAGCGCCCGGACGAAGAGGCCGACCGCGAGCTGTACCAGACGGTTTACAGCGAAAAGCCTGGCGCGGTCGCGGCGCCAACCGCCGGTTTGCACTTTGACGAACCGCTGTTGGAAAAACTGCGCGCCAAAGGTATTGAGATGGCGTTTGTCACGCTGCATGTCGGCGCGGGGACGTTCCAGCCGGTACGCGTGGACACTATCGAAGATCACATCATGCACTCTGAGTATGCCGAAGTGCCGCAAGAGGTGGTTGATGCGGTGCTGGCGGCGAAAGCGCGCGGCAACCGTGTGGTGGCGGTCGGCACCACCTCGGTGCGTTCTCTTGAAAGCGCGGCGCAGGCGGCGAAAAACGACATCATCAAACCGTTTTTTGGCGATACGCAGATCTTCATCTATCCCGGCTATCAGTACAAAGTCATTGATGCGCTGGTGACCAATTTCCATCTGCCGGAATCTACGCTTATCATGCTGGTCTCCGCGTTTGCCGGTTATCAGCATACAGTGAACGCCTACAAGGCTGCGGTAGAACAAAAATATCGCTTTTTTAGCTACGGGGACGCGATGTTTATCACGTACAATCCGCAGGCTTTGAATGAGCGTGTCGGGGACTAAGGCCGCGGCACTGTAATCACCATCAGACTGTCTCTCTGATGCAGGAGAAATAATGAAGTTCGAACTTGATACCACCGATGGTCGTGCGCGTCGCGGTCGCCTGGTGTTTGATCGTGGCGTAGTGGAAACGCCTGCTTTTATGCCTGTGGGCACCTACGGCACCGTAAAAGGGATGACGCCGGAAGAGGTGGAAGCCACCGGCGCGCAAATTATCCTCGGTAATACTTTCCATCTCTGGCTGCGTCCGGGCCAGGAGATCATGAAACTCCACGGCGATCTGCATGACTTCATGCAGTGGAAAGGCCCGATCCTCACCGACTCCGGGGGATTCCAGGTGTTCAGCCTGGGCGACATTCGGAAGATCACCGAGCAGGGTGTCCATTTCCGTAACCCGATCAACGGCGATCCGATTTTCCTCGATCCGGAAAAATCGATGGAGATTCAGTACGATCTCGGGTCCGATATTGTGATGATCTTTGACGAATGCACGCCGTATCCGGCGGACTGGGACTATGCTAAACGTTCGATGGAGATGTCATTGCGTTGGGCGAAGCGTAGCCGCGACCGTTTCGATAGCCTCGGCAACAAAAATGCGCTTTTTGGCATCATTCAGGGCAGCGTTTACGAAGATTTACGCGATATCTCCGTGAAAGGTCTGGTAGAGATTGGCTTTGATGGCTACGCTGTCGGCGGCTTGGCTGTGGGTGAACCGAAAGAGGACATGCACCGCATTCTGGAGCACGTCTGCCCACAAATTCCGGCAGATAAACCGCGTTACCTGATGGGTGTCGGTAAACCGGAAGATCTGGTTGAAGGCGTACGTCGCGGTATTGACATGTTTGACTGCGTGATGCCAACCCGCAACGCCCGTAACGGTCACCTGTTCGTGACCGACGGCGTGGTGAAAATTCGTAACGCGAAGCATAAAAGCGACACCAGCCCACTCGACGCTGAGTGTGATTGCTATACCTGTCGCAATTATTCACGCGCCTACTTGCATCATCTCGATCGTTGCAACGAAATATTGGGCGCGCGACTCAATACCATTCATAACCTGCGTTACTACCAGCGTTTGATGGCGGGTTTACGCAAGGCTATTGAAGAAGGTAAATTAGAGAGCTTCGTGACCGATTTTTACCAACGTCAGGGTCGACCTGTTCCACCTTTAAACGTTGATTAATTTTAATAATGAGGGAATTTGAATGAGCTTTTTTATTTCTGATGCGGTAGCGGCAACAGGTGCTCCGGCGCAGGGCAGCCCGATGTCTCTGATTCTGATGCTGGTTGTGTTTGGCCTGATCTTCTATTTCATGATCCTGCGCCCACAACAGAAGCGCACCAAAGAGCACAAAAAGCTGATGGATTCTATCGCGAAAGGTGATGAAGTCCTGACGAATGGCGGCCTGGTGGGTCGTGTGACCAAAGTAGCAGAAACTGGCTACATCGCTATCGCGCTGAATGACACCACGGAAGTGGTTATCAAACGTGACTTCGTAGCTGCCGTTCTGCCGAAAGGCACCATGAAGGCGCTGTAATAGTAACTTTCCCGAAGGGAACTGCCGTGTTAAACCGTTATCCTTTGTGGAAGTATGTCATGCTGATCGTCGTCATTGTCGTCGGTCTGCTGTATGCGCTTCCCAACCTGTATGGTGAGGATCCGGCCGTTCAAATCACTGGCGCGCGCGGTGTCGCCGCCAGTGAGCAAACGCTGATCCAGGTCCAGAATACGTTACAAAAAGAAAAAATTACCGCGAAGTCTGTGGCACTGGAAGAGGGCGCTATTCTTGCGCGCTTCGACACCACCGACACTCAACTGCGCGCACGTGAAGCGCTGGTGGGCGTGCTGGGTGATAAATACGTCGTGGCGCTTAACCTTGCTCCGGCTACCCCGCGCTGGCTGGCTGCCATCAAAGCAGAACCGATGAAACTCGGTCTTGACCTGCGTGGCGGCGTTCACTTCCTGATGGAAGTGGATATGGACACCGCGCTGGGTAAATTGCAGGAACAAAATATCGATAGCCTGCGCAGCGATCTGCGTGAAAAAGGCATCCCGTATACTACCGTTCGTAAAGAAGACAACTACGGTCTGAGCATCAATTTCCGTGATGCCAGCGCGCGTGACGACGCGATTGCGTATCTCAGCAAACGCCACCCGGATCTGGTGATCTCCAGCCAGGGAAGCAACGCGCTGCGTGCGGTAATGACCGATGCGCGCTTAAGCGAAGCGCGTGAATACGCGGTTCAGCAGAACATCAATATTTTGCGTAACCGTGTGAATCAGCTGGGCGTCGCCGAGCCGGTGGTGCAACGCCAGGGCGCTGACCGCATTGTGGTTGAACTGCCTGGCATTCAGGACACGGCGCGCGCGAAAGAGATCCTTGGCGCGACCGCGACGCTGGAATTCCGTCTGGTTAACACCAACGTAGACCAGGCTGCGGCAGCGTCCGGACGCGTACCGGGCGACTCCGAAGTGAAGCAGATGCGTGAAGGCCAGCCGGTTGTGCTGTACAAACGCGTCATCCTGACCGGTGACCATATCACCGACTCTACGTCCAGCCAGGACGAGTATAACCAGCCGCAGGTGAACATTTCGCTCGATAGCGCAGGCGGCAACATCATGTCTAACTTCACCAAGGACAATATCGGCAAGCCGATGGCGACCCTGTTTGTGGAGTATAAGGACAGCGGTAAGAAAGACGCCAACGGTCGTGCCGTGCTGGTGAAACAGGAAGAGGTGATTAACATCGCCAACATCCAGTCTCGTCTCGGTAACAGCTTCCGTATTACCGGCATCAACAACCCGAACGAAGCGCGTCAGCTCTCTCTGCTGCTGCGTGCCGGCGCGCTGATTGCGCCGATTCAGATTGTTGAAGAGCGGACCATCGGTCCAACCCTGGGTATGCAGAACATTAAGCAGGGTCTGGAAGCGTGCCTGGCGGGTCTGGCGGTCTCCATTCTGTTCATGATCTTGTTCTATAAGAAGTTTGGTCTGATTGCGACCAGCGCGCTGATCGCAAACCTGGTGCTGATTGTCGGCGTGATGTCGCTGCTGCCGGGGGCCACGCTGAGTATGCCTGGGATTGCGGGGATCGTCTTAACCCTTGCCGTTGCCGTCGATGCGAACGTGCTTATCAACGAACGTATCAAAGAAGAGTTGAGCAACGGGCGTTCGGTGCAGCAGGCGATTAACGAAGGTTATGCGGGGGCGTTCAGCTCTATTTTCGATGCGAACATCACCACGCTGATCAAAGTTATCATTCTGTACGCGGTCGGCACCGGGGCGATTAAAGGGTTCGCGATTACGACCGGTATCGGTGTAGCGACGTCAATGTTTACCGCAATTGTCGGTACACGTGCCATCGTAAACCTGCTGTATGGCGGCAAGCGCGTCAAAAAGCTGTCAATCTGAGGAGTGCGAAGTGGCACAGGAATATACTGTTGAACAATTGAACCATGGCCGTAAAGTCTGGGACTTTATGCGCTGGGACTACTGGGCTTTCGGCATCTCAGGCGCTCTGCTGATTGCGGCCATTGTGATTATGGGCGTACGCGGCTTTAACTGGGGGCTCGATTTTACCGGTGGTACGGTTATCGAAATCACGCTGGAAAAACCTGCGGAGATGGATGTGATGCGCGATGCGCTGGAAAAAGCGGGCTTTGTTGATCCGCTTTTACAGAACTTCGGCAGCAGTCACGACATCATGGTTCGTATGCCGCCGACCGAAGGGGCGAACGGCGGCCAGGTGCTGGGCAGCAAAGTGTTGAGTGTGATTAACGAGTCCACCAACCAGAACGCGGCGGTGAAGCGAATTGAATTCGTCGGACCGAGCGTGGGTGCTGACCTTGCGCAAACCGGCGCGATGGCGCTGTTAGCCGCGCTGATTTCTATCCTCGTTTACGTCGGTTTCCGCTTCGAGTGGCGACTGGCGGCCGGGGTGGTGATCGCGCTGGCGCATGACGTGATCATCACGCTTGGGATCCTGTCGCTGTTCCATATTGAGATCGACCTGACAATCGTGGCGTCGCTGATGTCCGTTATCGGTTACTCACTTAACGACAGCATTGTGGTATCTGACCGTATCCGTGAGAACTTCCGCAAGATTCGTCGCGGTACGCCGTACGAAATCTTTAACGTGTCGTTGACCCAGACGCTACACCGTACGTTGATCACCTCCGGTACCACGTTGATGGTGATTCTGATGCTGTTCCTGTTCGGCGGCCCGGTGCTGGAAGGCTTCTCGCTGACCATGCTGATCGGTGTCTCTATCGGTACCGCGTCTTCCATCTACGTTGCGTCGGCGCTGGCGCTGAAGCTGGGTATGAAACGCGAGCACATGCTGCAGCAGAAAGTCGAAAAAGAAGGGGCGGATCAGCCGTCAATTCTGCCGTAACCTGGTGTTCAGCTCCCTGATGAAATCCCGGTCGTAAGATCGGGATTTTTCTTTTTCCTTTCTGGCTTGTTCCGCAATCATTACTGACAGTATGCTGTCAGGAGCCCTGTTTTATTCTTCTTCTGAACTCAACCACACAGGCAGGAGGAAGGATGAAAAGTAAAAGCATCATTAACTGGTTTGAAATTCCCGTCACCGATATGGCGCGCGCTATCGCGTTTTATGAGCCGGTGCTGGGGCTGTCGCTGCGCCGCGAAAAAATGGACTGTGCCGATCTGGCGGTCTTTCCCTATGACGATCCGGCTACCGGCGGCGCGTTGGCGAAAATCGACGGCGTCTTGCCTTCGCCGCAGGGCGCAATCGTTTATCTGCACACCGACGATCTTGCGGCAACGCTGGATCGCGTCGCCAGCGCCGGTGGTGAATGCGTGTTCGGCCCGATCGATTTGGGCAACGAGATTGGCACCGTGGCGCTGTTTACCGACAGCGAAGGTAACCGTGTCGGATTACATCAACCCGCTTAACGTAAGAGAGTCACTATGACGCGTCGCGCCGACCGTTTGTTTCAGATTGTGCAGATCCTGCGCGGCAGGCGACTGACGACGGCGGCGCTACTTGCCGAGCGGCTGGAGGTGTCAGAACGGACGATCTACCGTGATATCCGCGACCTGTCGCTGTCCGGAGTACCGGTGGAAGGAGAGGCGGGCAGTGGGTATCGCCTGATGGCGGGATTTGATTTGCCGCCGCTGATGTTGACTCACCGGGAATCCGAAGCGCTGATTGCGGCTATTCGTCTGTTGACGACCTGGGGCGGAGATTCCCTGTCGCGCGAACTGGCGTCAGCACAAGAGAAAGTGCTGGCTATCCTGCCGGAAGAAAGCCGCCGTAAAGCCGAGCAGGCGCGGATATTCGCCCCGGACTTTGGGACACAGCCGCATTCTCGCAGCGCATTCGACCTTATTCATCGCGCCATTTCCGGCCAACAGGTGCTGGCGCTGCATTATCGCGACGAGGCCGGACAGCTCTCCTGGCGGGAGGTGCAGCCGCTGGGGATGTATTTCTGGGGCGAATACTGGCTTTTGGTCGCCTGGTGCGAACGGCGGGATGATTATCGCTGCTTTCGGCTCGACAGATGTTTGCAGATCACGATGACGGAGCGGCGCTTTTGCGAGAGTGCAGAGCGCTCGTTGGCGGATTTTTTGCGCAAGGTAAGCGATAAAAAGCCCGCTTGCGGAACAGCGGGCGACGCGCGGAGGCCGGGTCAGGCATAAGTTGCCACCCGGCTATTTGCGCTACTTAGAAGTTGTAACCTACCACCAGGTACCAGCCGAAGCCGTTAGACTTGATCGGTTCCGCCTGCCATACCGGCTCATCGCCATCTTTCCACTGACCACCGTTATGGAAGTAACGGGCGACCACCGAGTAATGCCAGTGATCGTAGTTCAGCGCCAGAATGTGGCTGGACGCGATAGAGTTGCTGGTGCGGTACTGATCGTCGCCCAGATCAGAGCCCCAGTCGAAGTTGGTGAAGCCAATGTAGCTCAGGTTACCGCCCCACAGATCGGTAATCGGCACAAAGTATTTCACTTTGAAACGGTAGCCATCCCATTCGTTTTCATTGGACGCACCGTAGTTCTGCCACTGATATTTCGCATAGACGTTCAGGGACAGGCTCATCGGCAACCCTGTGTCGATGTCGGTACCGAGACCCATATACCAGGTGCTCTGGCGGCCTTCGCTGTTACGACCCATATCGTAGATATAGTTATTCGCGAAATACCACTCTTTGAACGGACCAAAGCTCAGGTCGCTGTTGGTCAGCTTATCGATCGAGAAGCGTGGTTCGATTTCCATAAACAGCGGAGAACCGTGGTTCCAGATCCCGCGGGAGTTGCTGTCGCCGCCGAAGAAGCGAGGCGCATCGACGTAGCCATAGAAATCAAACCAGTCTTTTTTGGCGAAAGCTTCGTATTCCAGATAGGTGTCATTGCGCAGTGTCGGTCCGAAGCGGGTATGGTAGGAACCCACAACGTTGACGCTCTGGTGCCACCAGTCGGAAAGATACTGCGGTTTGTCGTTGTCGGCGGCGTTCACGGTGAAAGACGTAGAAAGCGCGAGCACTGCACCGGCTGCAAGTAATGTTTTTTTCATATTTATGCCACTGATTGAAAATCCCTAACGGGAGTGAAAAAGGCGCGAATTAGGTTTCTAAATATTTCGTGTTTCTGCGGAGCCTATTATAAAAATCATTGCTCACAAAAATCTGTCATGTTTCACATTTCTATCATTCACGTAATCGATTGCGTTCACGTTTGCGTGTTTTAGCGCGGCGATTGTACTGACTTTGGTGAATGTTGCAAAGGATTAGCAAAAATTTCGGTGATGTCAGTAGAGTCACAAAAAGGGCGGGTGAGATGTTGCGGAACGCACAAAACGTTCCGCAGAAGCGTTTAGCGCGTCACAGGCTGGATATCATGAATACGGATAAAGCCTAACTGCTCGGGTGTAACACCATTAAGTTGAAGCGGAATGTCCACATCGGCTGGCGCCAGGAGGCTGGCAGGGGCGTTAATCAACATATTCTTCACATTGACTTCCTGATAATTGTCAGTTGTTCCCTGAATTTGCCCATATTCAACGGTGCCGCTGAAAGCCGGTAACGGATCGTTGGACTCACCCTGAATCCGTAGCGTCACGCGTGTGCCGTCAGCATTCGGCGCGATATTTTTTAGCGACATGCGCAGCGTGCCAATCTGGCTGTTCAGACGCGCCGGCGTATTTGAGCCCGGCAACAGGTACACGCCGCGGGTGGATTTCACGTTCAGGCTGTTCTGCTGCGTAATTTTTACCGTTTCCTGATTAAGCTGATTCATCTCTTTATTTAACGTACTGATGCTTTGATGCATCTGACGAACCTCGCTTTGCTGGGCGCAGGCGGTAAGGCTAAACAGGCTTCCCGCCAGGAGAATTCTTAGGTAACGTTTTGTCATATCGCGGTTTTCCTGGAATATTGCACTGACCTAATGGTAGTGCGTAAACGGCGCAAAGACACCGATCCTTTGTCTCAAAAGCGTTGCGCCTTTGTTGTCACGTCAGTTCAGGGTAAAATAGATTTCTGTTAACCACCTGGTCAGGACGCCGTATGCATTGCCCATTTTGTTTCGCCGTAGACACGAAAGTAATTGACTCTCGTCTTGTGGGCGAGGGATCGTCAGTACGCCGCCGTCGGCAGTGTCTGGTTTGTAACGAACGCTTCACCACTTTCGAAGTCGCGGAACTTGTGATGCCACGGGTTGTGAAAAGCAACGACGTGCGCGAACCTTTTAATGAAGAAAAACTACGTAGCGGCATGTTACGTGCGCTGGAAAAGCGTCCGGTCAGTTCAGATGACGTCGAAATGGCGCTGAACCACATCAAGTCGCAGCTGCGCGCCACCGGTGAGCGTGAAGTGCCGAGTAAAATGATCGGCAATCTGGTGATGGAACAACTGAAAAAACTCGACAAAGTCGCCTATATCCGTTTTGCCTCCGTCTACCGTAGCTTCGAAGATATCAAAGAATTCGGCGAAGAGATCGCTCGCCTACAGGACTAAGCCATGCAGGATGAGATATACATGGCGCGCGCGCTGAAGCTTGCTGCGCGCGGGCGGTTCACCACTCACCCCAATCCCAACGTCGGTTGCGTGATTGTGAAAGAGGGCGAAATTGTCGGCGAAGGTTACCATCACCGCGCCGGGGAACCCCACGCCGAAGTCCATGCGCTGCGGATGGCCGGCGAAAAAGCCAAAGGCGCGACGGCTTACGTTACCCTTGAACCCTGTAGCCACCATGGCCGCACCCCGCCGTGCTGCGATGCGCTGATTGCTGCCGGAGTATCACGCGTGGTCGCGGCGATGCAGGATCCGAATCCACAGGTGGCCGGACGTGGGCTGTACCGTCTGCAACAGGCAGGGATCGACGTCAGCCACGGTCTGATGATGCGCGAAGTGGAAGCGTTAAATAAAGGCTTTCTCAAGCGAATGCGCACCGGTTTTCCGTATGTTCAGCTTAAGCTCGGCGCCTCGCTGGACGGGCGTACGGCGATGGCGAGCGGTGAAAGCCAGTGGATCACCTCGCCGCAGGCGCGACGCGACGTTCAGCGTCTGCGTGCGCAAAGCCACGCCATCCTGACCAGTAGCGCAACGGTACTGGCGGACGATCCGCAACTGACCGTACGCTGGACTGAACTGGACGACGCGACGCAGGCGGTATACCCGCAGGACACGCTGCGCCAACCGGTGCGGATTGTGATCGACAGTCAGAATCGCGTGACGCCGGAACACCGCATTGTTCAGCAGCCGGGAGAAACCTGGTTTGCGCGTACCAAAGATGATTCCCGCCAGTGGCCGGAAACGGTGCGTACGCTTCTGGTGCCGGAACACAATGGCCATCTTGATCTGGTGGTGCTGATGATGTTGTTAGGCAAACAGCAGATCAACAGCCTCTGGGTGGAGGCGGGGCCGACCCTTGCGGGCGCGCTGCTGCAGGCTGGCGTGGTGGACGAGCTAATCGTTTATGTTGCGCCTACACTGTTAGGCAATGACGCCCGCGGATTATGCGTCCTGCCAGGGCTTGAACAACTTAGCCAGGCGCCGAAGTTTACATTCAATGAGATACGTCGTGTAGGTCCGGACGTTTGCCTGCATTTGATTCCGGCGTAATGGCTGCCTGAATTTAGGAAGCAGCGCGACGATATTTATGATAAAATCCGCCCCCCTGCGGGGGCTTATACCGAACCCGAAGGAAGAATATGAACATTATTGAAGCTAACGTTGCTACTCCGGACGCTCGCGTCGCCATCACCATTGCGCGTTTCAACAACTTTATCAATGACAGCCTGCTGGACGGTGCGGTTGACGCACTGAAACGCATTGGCCAGGTTAAAGATGAAAATATTACCGTCGTTTGGGTTCCAGGCGCATACGAGCTGCCGCTGGCGGCTGGCGCATTGGCGAAAACCGGTAAATATGACGCGGTGATTGCGCTTGGCACCGTGATCCGTGGTGGCACCGCACACTTTGAATATGTTGCTGGTGGGGCAAGCAATGGCCTGGCGCATGTCGCTCAGGACAGCGAAATTCCTGTCGCCTTTGGCGTACTGACCACCGAAAGCATTGAACAAGCGATTGAACGTGCTGGCACCAAAGCCGGTAACAAAGGCGCGGAAGCTGCACTGACCGCGCTTGAAATGATTAATGTATTGAAAGCCATCAAGGCCTGATTTTTGTAAGGGGAAATCCGTGAAACCTGCTGCTCGTCGCCGCGCTCGTGAGTGTGCCGTTCAGGCGCTCTACTCCTGGCAGTTGTCCCAGAACGACATCGCTGATGTTGAATACCAGTTCCTGGCAGAACAGGACGTAAAAGATGTTGACGTCATGTACTTCCGCGAACTGCTGTCCGGGGTGGCGACTAACAGCGCGTACCTGGACGGTTTGATGAAGCCTTACCTGTCCCGCCTGTTGGAAGAACTGGGTCAGGTGGAAAAAGCGGTCCTGCGCATTGCGCTGTTTGAGCTGTCTAAGCGTAGCGATGTGCCGTATAAAGTGGCCATCAACGAAGCGATCGAACTGGCGAAAACCTTCGGCGCAGAAGACAGCCACAAGTTCGTCAATGGCGTACTGGATAAAGCAGCGCCTGCGATTCGCCCCAACAAAAAGTAATCACCAGGCCGTCAGTGACGCGGGGACGCCTCCGCTCCGCTGGCGGCTTTTTCTTTATTTCTGCTGAGGCATAACGTATGGCATGCGGCGAGTTCTCCCTGATTGCCCGTTATTTTGACCGTGTTAGAAGCTCTCGTCTCGATGTCGAAACCGGTATTGGCGACGATTGCGCACTCCTGAATATTCCTGAAAAACAGACCCTGGCGATCAGTACCGATACGCTGGTGGCGGGCAATCACTTCCTGGCCGATATCGATCCGGCGGACCTGGCGTATAAAGCGCTGGCGGTCAATTTAAGCGATCTGGCGGCAATGGGCGCCGATCCGGCGTGGCTGACGCTGGCGATAACGCTGCCGGAGGTCGATGAACGCTGGCTGGAAATATTCAGCGACAGTCTGTTCGAACTACTCAATTATTACGATATGCAGCTGATTGGCGGCGATACCACGCGTGGGCCGCTCTCCATGACGCTGGGTATCCACGGCTACGTCCCTGCGGGCCGCGCCCTGAAACGCTCAGGGGCGAAGCCGGGCGACTGGATTTACGTTACCGGTACGCCAGGCGACAGCGCGGCAGGGCTGGCGATTTTACAGCACCGTTTACAGGTTGCGGATGAGGTTGACCGGGAATATCTGCTAAAACGCCACCTGCGACCGACGCCGCGTATTCTTCAAGGGCAGGCGCTGCGCGACAAGGCGAGCGCGGCGATCGATCTGTCGGATGGGCTGATTTCCGATCTTGGGCATATCGTCAAAGCCAGCGCCTGCGGCGCGCGCATAGACATTGAAACGCTGCCTTTCTCCGACGCGGTCAAACGTCATGTCGAAAGCGAACAGGCGCTGCGCTGGGCGCTCTCCGGCGGCGAAGACTATGAATTATGCTTTACGGTACCGGAACTGAATCGCGGGGCGCTGGATGTCGCGCTCGGCCATCTCGGCGTGCCGTTTACCTGCATCGGGCAAATGAGCGCGGATGTGGAAGGGATCTGTTTTACGCGTGACGGCGAGCCTGTCACCTTCGACTGGAAAGGATATGACCATTTTGCCACGTCATAAAGATACGGCGAAAAGCCGCCTGAAACTGACTAACCCGTGGCATTTGTTGGCTACCGGTTTTGGCAGTGGTCTGAGTCCGGTGGTTCCGGGCACGATGGGGTCACTGGCGGCGATCCCGTTCTGGTATGTGATGACCTTTCTGCCCTGGCAGCTCTATTCACTGGTGGTGATGCTGGGCATCTGTATCGGGGTCTATCTTTGCCATCAGACGGCGAAAGACATGGGCGTCCATGATCACGGCAGTATTGTCTGGGATGAATTCATCGGGATGTGGATCACCCTGATGGCGCTGCCGACCCGCGACTGGCAGTGGGTGGCAGCCGGGTTCGTTATTTTCCGCATTCTTGATATGTGGAAGCCATGGCCGATCCGTTGGTTTGACCGCAACGTCCACGGTGGGATGGGGATCATGGTTGACGATATCGTTGCAGGGGTGATTTCTGCCGGTATTTTGTATTTTATCGGCCACCACTGGCCGATCGGTATGTTTTAACCGATTCCTGAAATGCGGGAGAGGCCCGATAGCGTCGTGCTATCGGGCGCTGTCTTCACTTGAATCCCACCACCGGATGCGGTTTGTACGGTGTTTCCAGTTCGGCTATTTGCTCCGGCTTCAGCGTTAAATCCACCGCGTTCAGCAGTTCATCCAGTTGTTCTTCCCGAGATGCGCCGACAATCGGCGCGGCGACACCGGGTTTGCTGAGCAGCCACGCCAGCGCCACCTGAGCGCGCGTCGCGCCAAGCTCTTCACTAACGCCTGCCAGGCGGGCGGCGATCTGCGCATCGTTTTCGTCGCTTTCACGGTACAGATTTTTACCCACCTCATCGGAGACGACGCGCGCGGTAGTTTCCCCCCACGGACGGGTCAGACGACCCCGCGCCAGCGGACTCCACGGGATTACCGCGATGCCCTCCTGATAGCACAGCGGCAGCATCTCGCGCTCTTCCTCACGATAGATCAGATTGTAATGGTCCTGCATACTGATGAACGGCGCCCAACCGTGCTGTTTTTGCAGAGCCAGCGCCTGGGCAAATTGCGAGGCGTGCATTGAGGATGCGCCGATGTAACGTGCTTTCCCGGCTTTCACGACATCATTCAGCGCTTCCAGCGTTTCTTCTATCGGCGTGTTGTAGTCCCAGCGGTGAATTTGCAGGATATCAACGTAGTCCATACCCAGACGCCGCAGACTGTCGTCGATAGAGCGCAGGATCTGCGCACGGGATAAACCTTCCGGCAGGTCGTCAACCTGATGAAAGACCTTGGTCGCCACCACCACCTCGTCACGACGGGCGAAATCGCGCAGGGCGCGACCGACAATCTCTTCGCTGCTGCCTGCGGAATAACTGTTGGCGGTGTCGAAAAAGTTGATGCCGCCCTCAAGGGCGTGTTTGATGATCGGACGACTGCTTTCTTCGGGAAGCGTCCAGGCGTGATTGCCGCGGCTCGGTTCGCCAAACGTCATACAGCCCAGACACAGGCGGGAGACCCGAAGGTCGGTTTTTCCTAAGACGTTGTATTGCATTGTTTCGCTCCTGTTATGCTGATAATGAGATAAGCATAGCAGGAGCAAATAGACGATTATGCCAGCCAGGCCTTGATTTTGGCTTCAATGCCAGCGGCATCAAGCCCCAGTTCGGCGCGCGCCTCATCCTGAGTGCCCTGCGGGATAAAGAAGTCCGGCAGGCCGATGTTCAGCACTGGCACCGGCTTACGATGCGCCATCAGCACCTCGTTCACGCCGCTGCCCGCGCCGCCCATAATGGCGTTTTCCTCCAGCGTCACCAACACGTCGTGCTGGGCAGCCATTTCCAGAATCAGCGCGTCGTCCAGCGGCTTCACAAAACGCATATCCACCAGGGTTGCGTTAAGCGATTCCGCGGCCTTTGCCGCTTCCGGCATCAGCGTACCAAAGTTCAGGATGGCCAGTTTTTCACCGTGACGTTTCACCACGCCTTTGCCGATAGGCAGCTTCTCCAGCGGCGTCAGTTCAACGCCCAGCGCGTTGCCGCGCGGGTAGCGGACCGCGGTCGGGCCTTCGCTGTAGTGATAGCCGGTAAACAGCATCTGGCGGCATTCGTTTTCATCGCTGGGGGTCATGATAACCATATCCGGCAGGCAGCGCAGATACGAGAGATCGAACGCCCCCTGGTGGGTCTGCCCGTCGGCGCCGACAATCCCGGCGCGGTCAATGGCAAACATCACCGGCAACTTCTGGATCGCCACGTCATGAATAACCTGATCGTAGGCGCGTTGCAGGAAGGTGGAGTAAATCGCCACCACCGGCTTGTAGCCGCCAATCGCCAGACCGGCGGCAAAGGTTACCGCATGTTGTTCGGCGATCGCGACGTCAAAATAGCGATCCGGGAATTTACGCGAAAATTCGACCATGCCGGAACCTTCGCGCATGGCCGGGGTGATCGCCATGAGCTTGCTGTCTTTCGCTGCGGTTTCGCACAGCCAGTCGCCAAAGATTTTCGAATAGCTCGGCAGGCCGCCGCTGCTTTTCGGCAGGCAGCCGCTGGAGGGATCGAATTTCGGCACCGCATGGAACGTGATCGGATCTTTTTCGGCAGGCTCATAGCCACGCCCTTTTTTGGTCATGATGTGCAGAAACTGCGGACCTTTCAAATCGCGCATATTCTTGAGCGTCGTGATAAGTCCCAGTACGTCGTGACCATCCACAGGGCCGATATAGTTAAAGCCCAGCTCTTCAAACAGCGTGCCCGGCACCACCATGCCTTTGATATGTTCTTCTGTGCGCTTCAGGAGTTCTTTAATCGGCGGTACGCCAGAAAAGACCTTCTTGCCGCCTTCACGCAACGAGGAGTAGAGCTTGCCGGAAAGCAGCTGCGCCAGGTGATTATTGAGCGCGCCGACGTTTTCGGAAATCGACATTTCGTTATCGTTGAGGATCACCAGCATGTCCGGCTTGATATCGCCCGCGTGGTTCATTGCTTCAAACGCCATACCGGCGGTGATCGCACCGTCGCCAATCACGCACACGGTGCGGCGATCTTTTCCCTCTTTTTCGGCGGCGACGGCAATGCCAATTCCTGCGCTGATAGACGTCGAAGAGTGACCGACGCTCAGGACGTCGTATTCGCTCTCGCCGCGCCATGGGAATGGGTGCAGGCCGCCTTTCTGGCGGATGGTGCCGATTTTATCGCGGCGACCCGTGAGAATTTTGTGCGGATAAGCCTGATGGCCCACGTCCCAGATAAGCTGGTCAAACGGCGTGTTATAGACATAATGCAGCGCCACGGTGAGTTCCACCGTGCCCAGCCCGGAGGCGAAGTGTCCGCTGGAACGACTGACGCTGTCGAGAAGATAGCGGCGCAGTTCGTCGCAGAGTTTCGGCAGACTCTCTTTGGGTAAAAGGCGTAACTCCTGGGTGGAGTCGACCAGTGCCAGGGTAGGGTATTTGGCTATATCAAAACTCATCGCAAGCCCATAGGATTGGTTGTTTATTTATCACGCTGGATTATGTAGTCCGCTAGCGCTTCCAGTGCCGAGGTATCGAGAGACTGAACGGCCAGCTGGTTTAATGACTGACGGGCCTCTTCGATTAAATCCCGGGCTTTATTCCGGGCTTGCTCAAGACCCAGAAGTGCAGGATAGGTACTTTTGCCAAGCTGCTGGTCGGCACCCTGGCGTTTACCCAACGTTGCAGTATCGCCCACCACATCCAGAATGTCATCCTGAACCTGGAAGGCCAGGCCGATACTTTCTGCGTATTTGTCGAGTATCGGCAGGGCGTTTCGCCCTTTTTCGCCCGCGCTTAACGCGCCCAGGCGCACTGCGGCGCGGATCAATGCGCCGGTTTTATGGCGGTGGATTTTCTCCAGCGCGTCCAGCGGCACCTGCTTACCTTCAGCGTCCAGATCGAGCGCCTGACCGCCGCACATCCCCGCGATCCCACTGGCGTTCGCCAGTTCGGAAATCATCGCGATGCGATCGCGGTCGCTCACTTCCGGCATCGGCGCGTCGCTGATGATGGAAAACGCCAGCGTTTGCAGGGCGTCGCCAGCGAGAATGGCGTTCGCTTCGCCAAATTTGACGTGGCAGGTCGGCAGGCCGCGGCGCAAATCGTCGTCATCCATCGCCGGTAAATCGTCATGAATGAGTGAATAGGCGTGAATACACTCAACGGCGGCGGCCGGGGCGTCCAGCGTACCCTTGCTGACGCCAAACATCTGGCCGGTGGCGTAAACCAAAAACGGGCGCAGGCGTTTACCCCCTAATAATGCGCCATACAACATGGTTTCGACCACGGGAGTGTTCTGAAAGGGCAGTGGAGCGATAAAACGGTTTAGCGCCTGATTGGCCTGCTCCACGCAAGCCTGTAGCTGCTGGGTAAAATCCATTTACGCGTTATCCGGTGTAAAAGGCGTCGTCTCTGCGTCTTCGTTGTCAGACAGCAGGATCTGCACGCGCTGTTCAGCCTGCTGCAGCTTAACCTGGCCCTGACGCGCCAGCTGCACGCCACGTTCAAATTCGTTCAGCGCCTCGTCAAGCGGCAGATCGCCGCTTTCCAGACGGGTTACAATTTGCTCCAGCTCGTTCAGCGATGTTTCAAAGCTGACGGGCGCCTCGTTTTTCTTCGGCATAATGAATGTCTGACTCTCAGTAATGGCAGCACAAGACTATGGTAACGGACTCGCACTGATAAGCAAATAACGCACAATGGTAAGGGGATGTGCACAGGACGGGCCGGTTGATGGTATACTCCCGCGCCTGGATGCAGCTTCATGTTTGGGCTGCTGTACTATTCTCCAATACAAGCCTTTGATGGCTTGCTTAAGAACCATTGCCGCCATGAAGTTTATCATTAAATTGTTCCCGGAAATCACTATCAAAAGCCAATCTGTGCGTTTGCGCTTTATAAAAATTCTGACCGGGAACATTCGTAACGTTTTAAAGCACTATGATGAGACCCTTGCTGTCGTTCGCCACTGGGATAACATCGAAGTTCGCGCTAAGGATGAAAGCCAGCGCCTGATGATTCGCGAGGCGCTGACCCGCATTCCGGGTATCCACCATATCCTTGAAGTGGAAGATGTGCCGTTCACCGACCTGCACGATATCTTCGAGAAAGCGCTGGTGGAGTACCGCGACCGTCTGGAAGGCAAAACCTTCTGCGTACGTGTGAAGCGTCGCGGTAAGCATGCGTTTAGCTCCATCGAAGTGGAACGTTACGTGGGCGGCGGATTAAATCAGCATATTGAATCTGCGCGCGTGAAGCTGACCAACCCGGATGTAACGGTGCATCTTGAAGTTGAAGATGACCGTCTGCTGATCATCAAAGGTCGCTATGAAGGGATTGGCGGTTTCCCGATCGGTACCCAGGAAGACGTGCTGTCGCTGATTTCAGGCGGTTTTGACTCTGGCGTTTCCAGTTACATGTTGATGCGTCGCGGCTGCCGCGTACATTACTGCTTCTTTAATCTTGGCGGCGCGGCGCATGAAATCGGTGTTCGCCAGGTGGCGCATTACCTGTGGAACCGTTACGGCAGTTCGCACCGCGTCCGCTTTGTCGCCATTAACTTTGAGCCGGTGGTCGGTGAGATCCTCGAAAAGGTCGACGATGGCCAGATGGGCGTCGTGCTTAAGCGCATGATGGTGCGCGCAGCGTCGAAAGTGGCGGAGCGGTATGGTGTGCAGGCGCTGGTGACGGGCGAAGCGCTGGGGCAGGTATCCAGTCAGACGCTGACCAACCTGCGTTTGATTGATAATGTCTCTGATACCCTGATTCTTCGTCCGTTGATCGCATACGACAAAGAGCACATCATCAATATCGCCCGCGAAATTGGTACCGAAGATTTCGCCCGCACGATGCCGGAATACTGCGGCGTGATCTCAAAAAGTCCGACGGTGAAAGCCATCAAGGCGAAAATTGAAGCGGAAGAAGAGAACTTCGATTTCAGCATTCTTGATAACGTGGTGGCGGAAGCCAGCAACGTCGATATCCGCGAGATCGCCCAACAGACCGAGCAGGAGGTGGTTGAAGTGGAGACCGTCAGCGGCTTCGGCCCGAACGACGCGATCCTCGATATCCGCTCCATCGATGAGCAGGACGACAAACCGCTGAAGGTGGAAGGCGTGGATGTGGTTTCCCTGCCGTTCTACAAGCTGAGCACCAAATTCGGCGATCTCGATCAGAGCAAAACCTGGCTGCTGTGGTGCGAGCGCGGCGTGATGAGCCGTCTGCAGGCGCTTTATCTGCGCGAGCAGGGCTTTGAGAACGTGAAGGTTTACCGTCCGTAATTGATTGCCCGGTGGCGCAGTGCTTACCGGGTCGATAATACAGATCACTTATTAGGCCGGGTAAGGCACAACTGCCACCCGGCTTTTACCCGCTTACTCGTAATAGTTGTAAATGCCCGCCGCCAGCACCAGTTGTGACGCCACTTCGTGGGCTTTTTCACGTCCAACCAGCAGATCAATAATTTTCAACCCAAAGTCGATGGCGGTCCCCGGCCCCTGGCTGGTTAACAGCTTCACACGTGCGTCCCATACGACGCGCTTGTCCTGCCACTGTTCGGCGGGGATGTTATCTTTCAGTGCCGGAAAGCCGGTCATATTGCCGATGGGGAAAATATCATGTGGAACCAGCACGGTCGCAGCGGCCGCGCAAATAGCGGCGACAATGCGCCCAGAGCGGTGGAACTGTTTGACCGTTTCCACCAGCAGCGGACTGTCGCGAAAGCATTCCGCACCCTTAATGCCGCCGGGTAAAACGATCGCATCATAATCGCCGTCGGCGACTTCAACCAGCGGCGCGTCTGCCAGCAGTTTAACGCCACGGGAACACACAATCGTGAGATTGCCATCGCTGGCGACGCTCGCCGTGGTGACGTCAATACCGCCACGCACTAACAGGTCGATGGTAGTGACCGCTTCGGTCTCTTCACTACCAGGGGCGAGGCAGACCAGTGCCGATGCGCTCATACTCACTCTCCTTTCGTTTCACTAATTCAAACAGGCGGCTATTTTCCGGCACAGTGATGCCGTGCGCCCGGGCGCGTTTCAGCAGATAACCGGTGATGTAATCAATTTCGGTATGCCGCATCGCCCGGATATCCTGCAACATGGAAGATATGTTTTCTGCCGTACTCTCAATGACTTGTTCGACATAATAGCGTAAATCGTCTTCTGACGTATGATGACCTTCCCGTTCAATCACCGCCGCGACTTCCCGACAAATCAACGCGACCTCGTCGGAATGATGGCGAAGCTCGCCGTTTGGGCAGTTCCACAACGCGGTGAGCGGATTGATCACGCAATTTACCGCCAGCTTCCGCCACAGCTCCGCGCGAATCGTGTTGTGCCAGGCGACGTCAGGCAGCGCGCATTGCAATGTATCCGCAAGATAACTGTAGTCGCCATCCTGCTCCCGGGCTGGACCAATATGCGTGGTGCCGCTGGCAACGTGGATGATGACGTTGCCATCGCGACGCGCCGCGTGGGTGGTGGTGCCCATCAGCAGCGGCTGGCGGAGCGATTTCAGCTCCTCAATGGTACCCATACCGTTGTGAATCAACAGAACAGGCGTACTGACGGGTAACATGGCTGCCAACGCTTTTACGGCGTCGGAAACCTGCCAGGCTTTCAGGGTAACCAGCAGCAGATCGCTGTCGGCAAGAAACTCCGGGTCGTTCGCCGTCAGAGATTCGTTAAAAATCGAACCGTCGGTCTCGATCACATTCACACTGCAATAGGGCTGGGGAATACGCAGCCAACCCTGAACGTCATGTCCCTGTTTGCACAACGCTGTAAGCCAGAGTTGACCCAGGGCGCCGCATCCAAGCACTGTTACTTTCATTGTTCCTCCTCACCTGCAACTGCGCCAGGTGTTATGGCCTAAGTATAGCGCCATCAGCTAAGCTTCTCGTTAAGCCTCGTTGCAGGTATTATGCAACGCAACGAAAATGAAGGGAGAAGAAAAGATGCCATCTTTCGATATTGTTTCCGAGGTTGATCTGCAGGAAGCGCGTAACGGCGTAGATAACGCGGTTCGTGAAGTCGAGTCGCGTTTCGATTTTCGCGGCGTAGAGGCCAGTATTGAGCTGAACGACGCGAATAAAACCATCAAAGTGCTGAGTGAGTCCGACTTCCAGGTGAACCAGTTGCTGGACATTTTGCGTGCCAAACTGCTGAAACGCGGCATTGAAGGGGCTTCGCTGGATGTGCCGGAAGAGTTTGTGCACAGCGGCAAAACCTGGTTTGTGGAAGCGAAGCTGAAGCAGGGTATTGAAAGCGCGGTGCAGAAAAAAATCGTTAAGCTGATCAAAGACAGCAAGCTGAAGGTGCAGGCGCAGATTCAGGGTGATGAAATTCGCGTAACCGGTAAATCCCGCGACGATCTTCAGTCCGTTATGGCGCTGGTGCGTGGCGGGGATTTAGGTCAGCCGTTCCAGTTCAAAAACTTCCGCGATTAAGCGTTTATGCCGGATGGGATCGGCGATAACCCCCATCCGGCAACCATCAGGCTAGCCTGATAGCCTGCTCAACCTCAAAACGGTTCGTCACTTTACTGTCGATCTTAACATACGCAGAATGCTCATTTTCCGCGATCAGCACCTCACTCACGCCATCTGTTGCCAACAGATGCTGCTTTAATGTGTCATCGGCGGCGATATCGGACGGGATTTCTACCCGCAGGCTACTGACATAAGGCGGTTCTTTCATTGTGCTGGCGACCGCCAGCCAGACAACGGCTAACAGCGCGCCGACGAGGAAAACGGTTTGTCCATCGAACATGCCGTCGACCCAACCGCCCAGCGAGCCGCCAATCGCCACGCCGAGGAACTGGCTGGTGGAATAGACGCCCATCGCTGTGCCTTTATAGCCCGCTGGTGACTCTTTACTGATGAGCGAAGGCAGAAGGGCTTCCATCAGATTAAAGGCAAGGAAGAAAATCTGGACGCCAATAATCAGCTCCCAGAAATGATTTCCCGCGCCCCACAGTACGATCTCCGCAATCACAATCAACGCCACGCAGAGCAGGAATACCCGCTTCATTTTGCGCTTCACTTCGGCGTAAATAATAAAGGGCACCACGGAGGCAAAAGAGATCAGCATCGTGACCAGATAGACTTTCCAGTGCCCGGCGGCAGGCAACCCGGCGTCTGCGAGTTGACCGGGTAAGGCGACAAAAGTCGACATCAGCAGAATGTGCAGACACATAATACCGAAGTTAAGTTTCAACAGTTTAGGTTCAGCCAGCACTTTCCGGAAGCTGCCTTTCACCATGCCGGACTCGCGGTTTAGCACATGGGTAGTGCTGTTTGGCACGACCCAGATTGTCAACACAATACCGGTAGTGGCGAGAACAGCGATCATCCAGAACAGGGCGTTCAGCCCCAGCGCGTGGGTGATTATCGGGCCAAGCACCATGGCGATAGCGAAGGTGATGCCAAAGCTGACGCCGATAAACGCCATCGCCTTGGTGCGGTTTTGTTCGCGGGTGAGATCGGACAGCAACGCCATCACGGCGGCGGCGATCGCTCCGGAGCCCTGAAGCGCCCGCCCTAAAATAATCCCCCAGATGGAGTGGGAGAGGGCGGCGATAATGCTGCCTAAAACAAAGATGGCCAACCCGCCGACAATGAGTGGTTTACGGCCAACACGGTCGGAAAGCAGTCCAAACGGAATTTGAAATATCGCCTGCGCGAGGCCGTAAATACCAATCGCGATACCAATCAACGCTTCACTGGCGCCCTGTAATGCCATGCCGTATGTGGTCAGAACCGGCAGGACCATAAACATGCCAAGCATGCGCAATGAAAACACGGTCCCTAAACCCCAGGTGGCGCGCAACTCGCCCGGCGTCATTTTATAATCGTTCATTCCCACCTCTGTCTTAATGTCGCGCCTAGTGTAAAGCGGCGAGGTAACAGGGTAAACCACTACGATATGTAGAATTGTGAAGAGACATAAAAGGGTTTGTTACTTGTGTAACTAATTTACTTTTCATAATTGCAAAAGTATTCTTTTTTCCGAATCTCATCATGGAGATGAAGGAGAGAAAGAAAATGGCTATTCCAGCCCGTATTTATACAAGGCCGTCGCGAAAGGGCAGAGTTTAAAATCTGCCGAGATACGCTGGTATAAGACTAATGATGCCGGGATGGAGGTGGAGTATTTCAACATGCTGCTTGAAGGTGTGCGCATGTTTCAGTTTATCCCACGATGGCGGCGCCTGAAGACCAGAACAACAATCACCTTGAGACAATAAGTTGCGCTACGAGAAAATCACCTGGAAGCACTGTGATGGAAATATTATCTACAGTGATGCCTGGAATGATCGGCAAAGTTGAAAATGGTTCCCACAAATCAAATCGCGACCTTCATTGGCCGGTGGATTCCTTTTGTCGGTCATGCGCAACTTCTGGTGATGTTGTTTGTTGTGACAAGAAATACCCGTAGTCAATACAACCTCATAGCGAGACCTAAAGATCGTATACAGTGGACATCCTTCTAATGAGAAACTTCGAGGCTGAAGTTATTGAATACATTATGGAGAAGTATCCTGTCAGGGAGCATTGGTTTAGGCCTGGTCTGAAGCAAGTGACGAAAGAATGGAATTTAACGGATGATTTTGAGTTTTTACCAGAGGATGCCTATGATTTTTTAGCTGATTTATTTGAACATTTTGGTATCGAGTGTTCAAACTTTGATGGAAGTAATTATATTGTCACAGAATATCCCTTCTGGAAAAAGGAGCCTCCAGAGAGAGAGCTGAAACCACTTACCGTAGAGATGATTATTGAGTCAGCAAAAGTGGGAAAATGGCTTTATGATTGACCTTTGATAAGTGAAGCGCCATCAGGAATACAAGCCGACCACTAAAAAAGGGTGCCGAAGCACCCTTTTCAACGTGAGTTAGCGCAAGGCTGTCTTACCAGACGTAAGTCAGCAGGCTGTGCGAATCCGGCACCATAAAGTCGACGGACATCATTACGCTAAGCGCGGTAATGGCGATGATCGAAAAGCCGAACAGCTTGCGCGCCCAGACGCGATCGTCTTCCACTTTATAGCCGCGCAGCGCCATTCCTAACCACCAGACGCTCACCGCCGCCGCGACCACCAGGTATTTATACCCGGCGTAACCGCCCAGTGAGAGCATCAGCGTGGCGATCGCAAAGGCGATGATGTACAGCGTAATGTGATTTTTCGCCACCGAAATGCCTTTCACTACCGGCAGAACCGGGATGTTTGCCGCCTGATAATCCTTAAAGCGGAAAATGGCGATGGCATACGAGTGCGGCATCTGCCACAGGCTAAAAATCGCCAGCAGAATCAGCGCGCCGCTGTCGAAATCGCCGGTCACGGCGCAGTAGCCAATCACCGGCGGCGCAGCGCCGGAGAGAGAACCAATCAGCGTACCGTAAACTGAATGGCGCTTCATATACAGGCTGTAGACGCCTACATAGACCACAAAGCCCATCACGCCCAGCCAGCAGGCCAGAGGATTCGCGCCAAACCACAGCAGCATGAAGCCAGCAATACCCAGCAGGGTGGCGTACACCAGCGAGACAGCAGGAGAAATCAGGCCCTTAACCAGCACCCGGTTTTTGGTCCTTTCCATCTTCCTGTCGATATCCCTGTCGATGTAGTTGTTAAATACACAACCCGACGCCACAACCAGTGACACCCCAACCAACGTGTAGATAAACAGGGGATAATCAATGCTGCCCTTGGAGGCCAGCAGGAACCCCCCGATCACCGAGATCAGGTTGCCAAAGATGATGCCTGGTTTCGTTACTTGCAGGTATTGCTTAAACATCATAACCGCCGCTCTTAGTGCATCATCATGTTGTAGTTGAGGTTCCACATGATCCAGATGGAACCGACAACCAGGATGGCGATGATCAGCACGGTAAAGACAAAAGCCGTCATGTTCCAGCCTTCATCAGACTTCGTGTTCATGTGCAGGAAGCACACCAGATGCACTAAAATCTGCACCACTGCCATTGCCAGGATTGTCCCCAGAATAACGCCTGGAGAAGCCGCCCCCGTCATCACCATCCAGAACGGGATCACCGTCAGGATGATCGACAGGATAAAGCCTGTCATGTAGGTCTTTACGCTGCCATGGGACGCGCCGCCGTGATCGTTAGAATGACTCATTACATCGCCCCCATCAGATAAACAACAGTGAACACGCAGATCCACACCACATCCAGGAAGTGCCAGAACAGGCTCAGGCACATAATGCGGGTACGGTTAGTACTGGTCAGGCCGCGACGGGCGATTTGCACCATCAGCACCGCCATCCAGATCAGTCCAGAGGTTACGTGCAGGCCGTGGGTACCGACCAGCGCAAAGAACGCCGACAGGAAACCGCTGCGATCCGGACCCATACCGTTAACAATCAGGTGATGGAATTCATAGATTTCCATCCCGATGAACCCGGCGCCAAACAAGAAGGTCAACGCCAGCCAGGAAACCACCTGGCTCTTGTTGTTCTTGTGCATGGCGATCGCCGCCATGCCGTAGGTGATGGAGCTGAATAACAGCAGGAAAGTTTCAACCAGAACGAACGGCAGTTCGAAAATGTCCTTACCCGTCGGGCCACCCGCGGTGCCGTTCACCAGAACGGCATAGGTTGCGAACAGAATCGAGAACAGAATGCAGTCGCTCATCAGGTAGATCCAGAATCCGAAGATTTTGTTCTGACCTGCGTCGTGGTGCCCGTGATCGTGCGCGTGGGCAGTCGCGTGCGTTAAAGTATCAGTTGCCATTTTTCAGCCCTGCCTTAGAAATCTCATCGAAATGCTGGTTTTCCAGTTTTTCGACTTCACGGACTGGTACGTAGTAATCCACGTCCTCGTCAAAGCTCTTCACAATCCAGCTGATGATCATGCCTGCGAAGCTTGCGATTGCCAGCCACCAGATATGCCAGATCATGGCGAACCCGAAGAGGGTTGCGAAGGCGGCAATCACAATGCCCGCGCCGCTGTTTTTCGGCATATGAATTTCTTCATACTGCGCAGGCTGTTTGTACGCTTCGCCTTTTTCTTTCATTTCCCAGAAGGCGTCACGCTCGTGAACGTGCGGCACAACGGCAAAGTTATAGAACGGAGGCGGAGAAGAGGTTGCCCACTCCAGCGTACGGCCACCCCACGGGTCACCGGTCAGGTCACGGTTCTGCTCGCGGTCGCGGATAGAAACGTAAATCTGAATAACGAGGCACAGAATACCAATCGCAATCAGCGCCGCACCGACAGCCGCAACCATCAGCATCGGGTGGAACTGCGGATCGATCTGCTGGCTGAGACGACGGGTCATCCCCATGAAGCCCAGCACGTACAGCGGCATGAACGCCACGAAGAAACCGATGATCCAGAACCAGAACGCGCGTTTACCCCAGGTTTCGTTCAGCTTGAAGCCAAACGCTTTCGGCCACCAGTAGGTCATACCGGCGAAGCACCCGAAGACCACGCCGCCGATGATGACGTTATGGAAGTGCGCAATCAGGAACAGACTGTTATGCAGAACGAAGTCCGCGCCCGGTACCGCCAGCAGAACACCGGTCATACCGCCGACCGAGAAGGTCACGATAAAGCCAATCGTCCACAGCATCGCTGAATGGAAGACGATACGGCCCTGATACATGGTGAACAGCCAGTTGAAGATCTTCACCCCGGTCGGGATGGCGATAATCATGGTGGTAATACCGAAGAAGGCGTTGACGTTCGCGCCTGCACCCATAGTAAAGAAGTGGTGCAGCCAAACGATGAACGACAGAACGGTAATACACACTGTCGCCCACACCAGCGAGGTGTAACCAAACAGACGTTTACGGGAGAATGTCGCGGCGATCTCGGAGAACACCCCAAACACCGGCAGGATCAAAATGTACACTTCCGGATGGCCCCAGGCCCAAATCAGGTTGATGTACATCATCATGTTGCCGCCCATATCATTGGTGAAGAAATGGGTGCCCAGATAGCGATCCAGGGTCAGCAGCGCGATGGTCACTGTCAGAATAGGGAACGAGGCGATAATCAGCACGTTGGCGCACAGCGAAGCCCAGGTAAATACCGGCATCTTGAACATCGTCATGCCCGGCGCACGCATCTTCAGAATGGTCACGAAGAAGTTGATACCGGTTAACGTTGTCCCAATACCGGAGAGCTGCAGCGCCCATATCCAGTAATCGACCCCGACGCTTGGACTGTACTCTATTCCCGAAAGCGGCGGATAGGCCAGCCAACCGGTCTGTGCGAATTCACCAACGCCCAGAGAAAGGTTAACCAGGATCACGCCAACAACGGTGAACCAGAAGCTCAGGTTGTTGAGGAACGGGAACGCAACGTCACGCGCGCCGATCTGCAGGGGAACCACCAGGTTCATCAGACCGATAACGAATGGCATGGCCACGAAGAAGATCATGATCACGCCGTGAGCCGTAAAGATCTGGTCGTAGTGGTGCGGCGGCAGGAAACCCGCTTCGCCCGCCGAGGCCAGCGCCTGTTGGCTACGCATCATGATGGCGTCGGCAAAGCCACGCAGTAACATTACGATAGCGACGATGACATACATGATGCCAAGACGTTTGTGGTCAACTGACGTTAGCCACTCTTTCCACAGGTAGGTCCACTTACCGAAGTAAGTGATTAAGCCCAGTAAGGCCAGACCACCGATGATAATGCCAGCAATCGTGACCATGATAATGGGTTCATGGTACGGGACTGCATCCAGTGATAATTTTCCGAACATCGTTTTCTTCCTCGGCCCCTTAGTGAGCGGCTTCCGCGTGGCTCATGTCCATGCCTTCCATCCCTTCGTGCGAGCTGTGCTCACCTTCCGGTTGGGTCATGTCCATGCTCTTGCCGTGAGCCATAAATTTGTTAATGACGTCTTTAAACAAATCCGGTTTCACGTTGGAGAAATATTCCACCTGGTTGTATTCGCTTGGCGCAGCCACTTTCTCGAACGCAGCCATGTCGCTCATGGTGTTCGGAGATTGTTTCGCTTTAGCAACCCATTGGTCGAATGCGGCGCGGTCTGGTGTGGCGATAGCTTTAAACTTCATACCGGAGAAGCCTGGACCGCTATAGCTGGCGGAGATACCGTCATAGGTACCGGCTTCGTTGGCGATCAGGTGCAGACGAGTCTGCATACCGGCCATGGCATAAATCTGGCTACCCAGACGCGGAATAAAGAAGGAGTTCATCACGGAGTTGGAGGTCACTTTGAAGTAAACCGGAGTGTTCGCCGGGAAGGCGATTTCATTCACGGTAGCAATGCCCTGTTCCGGGTAGATGAAGAACCATTTCCAGTCCATGGAAACCACTTCGATGGTAATAGGCTTCTCGTCATGCACCAGCGGTTTGCTTGGCTCAAGAGAGTGAGTGGTTTTCCAGGTAAGTACCGCAAGGAAAATGATGATCAGAATCGGCACCGTCCAGACCACAGCTTCCACTTTATTGGAGTGTGACCAGTTCGGGCTGTACTTCGCATCTTTATTGCTCGCACGATACTTCCAGGCGAAACCAATTGCCATCAAGATTGCAGGGATAACGACAATCAACATCAGGCCAAAGGCCGTCAGTATCAGTGAACGTTGCTCCAGTCCAATCTGTCCTTTGGGATCTAACAGCGCAGAATTACAGCCACTGAGTAATGCAGTGCCTGCAATTAATGACAACCATCCCAAACTTTTATTGTATTTCCTGAGTCTCATTTAACGACCTCAATTCCACGGGACCTGGTGGCGTTTAAAGTGTGTGGGCATTTTACGGGAAGGTTACATTACTGTAAACATCATTGGATCTGTGTTACCGGGTTCTGCCGCACGTGTCACATATGTTGCAAGATATGTCAGTATAGCATTAAGAACCTGTTGCAACATCGCGTTATAACGAAAGGGGACTAAGAGGAAGGGGCGGGAGGGCAATTGGTATAACCAATGCAAAAATAAAACAATTGGTTAACAATTAATTATCAAAAAAGAGACAAACAAAATACAAAAAATAAATGCGCTCAGGCTGAATCGAGTAAGGAAAATAAAATACATTAAAGGCGTCAATAATTTCCAGTTTCTATTGCGCACAAAACAACAAATAATATTTTTCTCAAGTGTTGATTATTTAACCGTTATAATCGCGCAGGGTGATTACAACGGCTAAATAATGTCTGCCACTTACACCAGACGGGTTTTGCGCAGCGCCAGATAATCCAGCACGCCGCCCACGACAACGCCAATGATTGCCACGATCACCGCCACTTCCAGTAGCCCAGCGAGGAAGGTGAAGTTGGACAAGTTCAGCGCATTCATCGTCAGCAGTAACAGCCAGACGCCCAACATCGCGCAACCCGCCATCAGTATTTTCAGCGCCAGACGGTAAGCAGAACGGAATTCCGTACGCGGCAGGAAGCTTTCGCTCTCTCGCGTGTACTCCAGCGTTTGTTTGCATATCAGCAGCAGAAGCAGACCGGGTAGCGCAGCGACAACGGAGAAGAGATAAAAAGTCGACCAGCCGTGCGCTTCAACAAACCAACCTGCAACCGGGCCGACATACACGCGACCCACAGCAGAAAGCGCGGAAAGAAGCGCAAATTGGGTGGCGGAAAAGGACTTATTACACAGCGTCATCAACAAGGCGACAAACGCGGATGTCCCCATCCCCCCGCACAGGTTTTCGAAGAATACTGCCGTTGCCATGCTGAACATGTGCTTATCAGTGACCGACAGCAGCCAGTATCCCGCGTTAGAAACCCCTTGCAGGATGCCGAAGATCAGCAACGCGCGGAACAGGGTCAGTCGCTGCATTAATATGCCGCCGTACAGCGCGCCGACGATGGTCGCCAGTAACCCCAGCGTTTTGTTCACCACGCCCACTTCACCGGCGTCAAATCCGACGCCGCGAATCAAAAAGGTCGTCGTCAGGCTCATGGCAAACGCGTCGCCGAGTTTATAAAGGATGATGAGCAGCAAAATCAGCCAGGCGTTGTTACGGCCAAAAAAGTCGCGCAGTGGGGCGGCGACGGCCTGTTCAAGGGTTTTGGGCACCGGAATGGCGTCGGTTGGCTCCGGCGCCAGCAGCGTTGAGATAATGCAGGGAATAAGCAGCGCCGCCATCAGCCAGTACATACCCTGCCAGCCAAGCCAGCGGTCGGCCATCCACAGCGCAAGTCCGCCCGAAACTAACATCCCCAACCGATACCCCAACACGCTGATCGCCGCACCCGCGCCGCGTTCTTCCGCGGCTAAGACGTCTGTTTTCCACGCGTCGAAAACAATGTCCTGCGAGGCGGAACAGAAGGCGATGACGACCGCGAGGGCCGCCATCCAGCGCAACTGGCTGCCAGGCTCAAGGAAACCCATCGCCGCGATGGAGATCAAAAGCAGGCTCTGGGTGGTCAGCAGCCAACCGCGACGGCGGCCCAAAAAAGGCGGCGTGTAGCGGTCCATGACCGGCGACCAGAGAAATTTAAAGACGTAAGCCTGACCGACAAGCGAGAAAAAACCGATGGTTTTAAGATCGATATTCTCGACAGTCATCCACGCCTGAAGCGTGCCGGACGTCAGCGCGAGCGGTAAGCCGGAGGCGAACCCTAGCATCAGCAAAATCGCTGATTTTGGTTGCTGAAAAATACGTAAGTAGTGACTGGACATGGGCTCAGAAAACTGACCCGGCGTGAGGCCGGGTCAGGATGCAGATATTAACGTGCGTTTTGCTTGATGAAGTCGTGGACGCTGGTGTCCTGAGACATATCCGCGATGGTGTCGGTCAGCACGCTGTTAACCGCGTTAGCGATATTTTTGTTGGTCGCCGTGAAAGCGCCTTCAACGGAGTAGCTGGCACGATAGTTTTTCGTCATCTTGTTGCCGTTTGCCGCGGTGGCGATGATGGCGATATCGGCTTTGGTGGCGATGTTATAGCGGACGTTGCCCTGGGAGACGTCGGCGTACAGCTGATTAACAATGATTTGCAGGTTAACCGCACCGTTCGGACCCACCATATATCCGCGCGCGGTCATCTGTTTTTCCAGCACTTCTTGTAACAGGAAGCGCAGATCGCGGGAGGCGGTCAGGGTGACGAGCTGGTTGTCGCGGGTGACTTTCGCCAGCGCCTGATCCGTACGCTGGTCAGCGCCGTTAATACTGACGGTCACGCCCATCAGGCTTGGATCCTGCTGAGGCAGGGTCATTTTCGGGGACACGTCGATGGTGGTCGGCGGCGTCGCGCAGCCTGCCAGCATAAAGATAGCGACTAACGGAAAGAGGATTTTTTTTAACATGTTCGGACTCTCAGTAAATCTTCAGCAGAGAAAGTGAAAAATTCCCGCCATCATAACACCGCTAACGGCGAGGGGAAGTGGGTAACGCATGTAAATTCATCGCGTTGTCCGTTTTATGACTGCATGGAGAACAAACTTCGGCTTTTTGCAATCTTCGGAATGTATAAATCAGTAAACTTCACGAGTTTGACGCTGAAAATCAGACGAAGGCTAAATATTTGTTGTAATGGTGTAATGGAACCGGTAAAAGCGGCTAATATTTAAAGGGATGGGTGACATCTCAGCGTGGTTTGAGGAGATCTTTCATGATGATACGTGAGCAAATAGAAGAAAAATTAAGGGCAGCGTTCCAACCCGTGTTCCTCGAAGTTGTGGATGAGAGTTATCGTCACAATGTCCCGGCAGGTTCCGAAAGCCACTTTAAAGTGGTTCTGGTTAGCGATCGCTTCACAGGCGAACGGTTTTTAAATCGTCATCGGATGATCTACGGCACATTAACGGCTGAACTGTCCACGACGGTCCACGCGCTGGCGCTGCACACCTACACCATTAAGGAATGGGAAGGGTTGCAGGATACGATTTTTGCGTCACCGCCATGCCGTGGAGCAGGAAGCATCGCCTGAAAACGTATTTGCAACCGCTGACGCTTTTCCAGTATGTTGCTAATGATTGTGTGAAAACGGCCTGCGGGCCGTTTTATTTTGTCTGAATTTTGTTCTGGTTTGACGGTTTTCAGACCAAAATTAGCCGGGAATTGTGAAAAAAGCCGCAGCAACGCGCAATCACCGTTCTCGACTCATAAAAGTGATGCCGCTATAATGCCGCGTCTATTTGAATGTCTTCGGGATGATTCTGACGACAGGGAATGTGATTGATTATGAGAACATCCCGGTTCCGCGAAGCCAATAATCTGTGCTTGCGGAGTAGAGTTGACCGAGCACTGTGATTTTTTGAGGTAACAAGATGCAAGTTTCAGTTGAAACCACTCAAGGCCTTGGCCGCCGTGTAACGATTACTATCGCTGCTGACAGCATCGAGACCGCTGTGAAAAGCGAGCTGGTCAACGTAGCGAAGAAAGTACGTATTGACGGCTTCCGTAAAGGCAAAGTACCTATGAATGTTGTTGCTCAGCGTTATGGCGCGTCTGTTCGCCAGGATGTTCTGGGCGACCTGATGAGCCGCAACTTCGTTGATGCGATCATCAAAGAAAAAATCAATCCGGCTGGTGCGCCGAACTACGTTCCGGGCGAATACAAGCTGGGTGAAGACTTCACCTATTCTGTAGAATTTGAAGTCTATCCGGAAGTTGAACTGACGGGTCTGGATGCTATCGAAGTTGAAAAACCGGTGGTTGAAGTGACCGACGCTGACGTTGACGTCATGCTGGACACCCTGCGCAAGCAGCAGGCGACCTGGAAAGACAAAGACGGCGCTGCTGATGCAGAAGATCGCGTGACCATCGACTTCACCGGTTCTGTAGACGGCGAAGAATTCGAAGGCGGAAAAGCGTCTGACTTCGTCCTGGCAATGGGCCAGGGACGTATGATCCCGGGCTTTGAAGACGGTATCAAAGGTCACAAAGCCGGTGAAGAATTCACCATTGACGTCACCTTCCCGGAAGAATACCACGCTGAAAACCTGAAAGGTAAAGCCGCGAAGTTCGCGATTAACCTGAAGAAAGTGGAAGAGCGCGAGCTGCCGGAACTGACTGAAGAATTCATCAAGCGTTTCGGCGTTGAAGATGGTTCCGTTGCTGGTCTGCGTACCGAAGTGCGCAAGAACATGGAGCGCGAACTGAAAGGGGCTGTACGTAACCGCGTTAAATCTCAGGCCATCGAAGGTTTGGTGAAAGCGAACGACATTGACGTTCCTTCCGCTTTGATCGACAGCGAAATCGACGTACTGCGTCGCCAGGCTGCTCAGCGTTTCGGCGGCAACGAGAAACAAGCGCTGGAACTGCCGCGCGAACTGTTCGAAGAACAGGCTAAACGCCGCGTCGTTGTTGGCCTGCTGCTGGGTGAAGTGATTCGCACCAACGAGCTGAAAGCTGACGAAGAGCGCGTAAAAGGCCTGATCGAAGAGATGGCTTCTGCGTACGAAGATCCGAAAGAAGTGATCGAGTTCTACAGCAAAAACAAAGAGCTGATGGACAACATGCGTAACGTTGCGCTGGAAGAGCAGGCTGTTGAAGCCGTTCTGGCGAAAGCGAAAGTGACTGAAAAAGCCACAACGTTCAACGAGCTGATGAACCAGCAGGCGTAATTTCGCGCTATCGCGTGACATTCGCACAAGGACCCGTCACCCTCTGGTGGCGGGTCTTTTTTTTGCCGGACCTTTTGCAGCGAGAGGGCGAAAAAGCGTTTTTCGGTGTTAGCGTTAAAGCAAAAGATTGTTATGCTTGAATTATAGCGATGCCGTACCCATAACAGAGGGACTAGCTGATAATCCGTCCATAAGGTTACAATCGGTACAGCAGGTTTTTTCAAATTTTATCCAGGAGACGGAAATGTCATACAGCGGCGAACGAGATAACTTTGCACCCCATATGGCGCTGGTGCCGATGGTCATTGAACAGACCTCACGCGGTGAGCGCTCATTTGATATCTATTCTCGTCTACTTAAGGAACGCGTCATTTTTCTGACCGGCCAGGTCGAAGACCATATGGCTAATCTGATTGTGGCGCAGATGCTGTTCCTGGAAGCGGAAAACCCGGAAAAAGATATCTACCTGTATATTAACTCCCCAGGCGGCGTGATTACCGCAGGGATGTCTATTTACGACACTATGCAGTTTATCAAGCCGGACGTCAGCACCATTTGTATGGGGCAGGCGGCATCTATGGGCGCGTTCCTGCTGACCGCAGGGGCGAAAGGTAAACGCTTCTGTCTGCCGAATTCTCGCGTCATGATCCACCAGCCGCTGGGCGGCTATCAGGGCCAGGCGACGGACATCGAAATTCATGCTCGTGAAATTTTAAAAGTGAAAGGGCGCATGAATGAACTTATGGCGCACCATACGGGTCAATCTCTTGAGCAGATTGAACGCGATACAGAGCGTGACCGCTTCCTCTCTGCTTCCGAAGCGGTAGAGTACGGCTTAGTCGACTCGATTTTGACCCATCGTAATTGATGCCCCGGGCGCAAGCGTGCCGCGACACTCATCATTCTACGGGCGTTTGCCTCATGTAGCGTGAATGATTTTGTGTATATACTAATGAAAGGCGGCACAACGCGACTAAGCGACTTGCGCCTGAGAATGGCATTTTGCGTCGTCGTGTGCGGCACAAAGAACAAAGAAAGAGGTTTTAACTCATGACAGATAAACGCAAAGATGGCTCGGGCAAACTGTTGTACTGCTCTTTTTGCGGCAAAAGCCAGCATGAAGTGCGTAAGCTTATAGCCGGTCCATCGGTGTATATCTGCGACGAATGCGTCGATTTATGTAACGACATCATTCGCGAAGAAATTAAAGAAGTGGCGCCGCACCGCGAACGCAGCGCATTGCCGACGCCGCATGAAATTCGCAACCATCTTGACGATTATGTTATCGGCCAGGAACAGGCGAAAAAAGTGCTGGCGGTTGCGGTCTACAACCACTACAAACGTCTGCGCAACGGCGACACCAGTAACGGCGTCGAGTTGGGTAAAAGTAACATTCTGCTGATCGGTCCCACCGGTTCCGGTAAAACGCTGCTGGCCGAAACGCTGGCGCGCCTGCTGGATGTTCCGTTCACCATGGCGGATGCCACCACCCTGACCGAAGCCGGTTATGTGGGTGAAGACGTTGAGAACATTATTCAGAAGCTGCTGCAGAAGTGTGATTACGACGTGCAGAAAGCTCAACGGGGTATCGTCTATATCGATGAAATCGACAAGATTTCCCGTAAATCTGACAACCCGTCCATCACCCGTGACGTTTCCGGCGAAGGCGTGCAGCAGGCGCTGCTGAAGCTGATCGAAGGGACCGTCGCCGCGGTTCCGCCGCAGGGCGGACGCAAACATCCTCAGCAGGAGTTTCTGCAGGTTGATACCTCGAAAATCCTGTTTATCTGCGGCGGCGCGTTCGCGGGTCTGGATAAAGTGATCGCGAACCGTGTTGAAACCGGCTCTGGCATTGGTTTTGGCGCGACGGTGAAAGGCAAATCCGACAAAGCCAGCGAAGGCGAGCTGCTTTCTCAGGTCGAACCGGAAGATTTGATTAAGTTCGGGTTGATCCCGGAGTTCATCGGTCGTCTGCCGGTCGTGGCAACGCTGAGCGAACTGAGCGAAGAAGCGCTGATTCAGATCCTCAAAGAGCCGAAAAATGCCCTGACCAAACAGTATCAGGCGCTGTTTAATCTGGAAGGCGTGGATCTGGAATTCCGTGACGAAGCGCTGGATGCTATCGCCAGGAAAGCGATGGCGCGTAAAACAGGCGCCCGTGGTCTGCGTTCCATCGTTGAAGCCGCGCTGCTCGACACCATGTACGATCTGCCTTCTATGGAAGACGTCGAAAAAGTGGTGATTGACGAGTCGGTCATCGGCGGTCAAAGCAAGCCGTTACTGATCTACGGCAAGCCGGAAGCGCAGCAGGCATCTGGCGAATAATTAGCCAAAATATACAACTGGTTAATCAAAAAGGGGGGATTTTATCTCCCCTTTTATTTTTCCTGAATCCTGCCGTTGAATGTCTGGGAAACATCCCCATATACTGACATACATGTTAAAGGTGAGATGAAGCACAGCGTGTCACCTGATTACCTGGCGGACACTAAACTAAGAGAGAGCTCTATGAATCCTGAGCGTTCTGAACGCATTGAAATCCCCGTATTGCCGTTGCGCGATGTGGTGGTTTATCCGCACATGGTCATACCCTTGTTTGTAGGGCGGGAAAAATCTATCCGTTGTCTGGAAGCGGCTATGGACCATGATAAAAAAATCATGCTGGTCGCCCAGAAAGAAGCATCAACGGATGAGCCGGGTGTAAACGATCTTTTCACCGTCGGGACCGTGGCCTCTATTCTGCAAATGCTGAAACTGCCTGACGGCACGGTAAAAGTGCTGGTCGAGGGGTTACAGCGTGCACGTATTTCTGCGCTGTCTGATAACGGCGAACACTTCTCTGCGAAAGCGGAATACCTTGATTCCCCCGCCATCGACGAGCGTGAACAGGAAGTGCTGGTGCGCACGGCAATCAGCCAGTTCGAAGGCTATATCAAGCTGAACAAGAAAATCCCACCGGAAGTGCTGACGTCGCTCAATAGCATCGACGACCCGGCGCGTCTGGCGGATACCATCGCGGCGCATATGCCGTTGAAGCTGGCGGACAAACAGTCCGTGCTGGAAATGTCCGACGTGAACGAGCGTCTGGAATATCTGATGGCGATGATGGAGTCCGAAATCGATCTGCTGCAGGTTGAGAAGCGTATCCGCAACCGCGTTAAGAAGCAGATGGAGAAATCTCAGCGTGAGTACTATCTGAATGAGCAAATGAAAGCCATTCAGAAAGAACTTGGCGAAATGGATGATGCCCCGGACGAAAACGAAGCGCTGAAGCGCAAGATCGACGCGGCGAAAATGCCGAAAGAGGCGAAAGAGAAAGCGGAAGCGGAGCTGCAGAAGCTGAAAATGATGTCTCCGATGTCGGCAGAAGCGACCGTTGTGCGCGGCTATATCGACTGGATGGTGCAGGTTCCGTGGAATGCGCGGAGCAAAGTCAAAAAAGACCTGCGTCAGGCGCAGGAAATTCTTGATACCGATCATTACGGCCTTGAGCGCGTGAAAGACCGTATCCTTGAGTATCTCGCGGTGCAGAGCCGTGTGAACAAAATTAAAGGACCGATCCTGTGTCTGGTTGGGCCGCCGGGGGTAGGTAAAACCTCTCTGGGCCAGTCCATCGCGAAAGCGACCGGGCGTAAATACATCCGTATGGCGCTCGGCGGCGTGCGCGATGAAGCGGAAATTCGCGGTCACCGCCGGACTTACATCGGTTCTATGCCGGGTAAACTGATCCAGAAAATGGCCAAAGTGGGCGTTAAAAACCCGCTGTTCCTGCTTGATGAGATCGACAAGATGTCTTCGGATATGCGTGGCGATCCGGCGTCCGCCCTGCTTGAAGTGCTGGATCCCGAGCAGAACGTGGCGTTCAGCGATCACTACCTGGAAGTGGACTACGACCTCAGCGACGTCATGTTTGTCGCGACGTCTAACTCGATGAACATTCCGGCGCCGCTGCTGGATCGTATGGAAGTGATCCGTCTGTCTGGCTACACCGAAGACGAGAAACTGAATATTGCGAAGCAGCATTTGCTGCCGAAGCAGATCGAGCGTAACGCGCTGAAAAAAGGTGAGCTGACGGTCGACGATAGCGCCATTATCGGCATTATTCGTTACTACACCCGTGAAGCGGGCGTACGTAGCCTGGAGCGTGAAATCTCTAAACTGTGCCGGAAAGCCGTGAAGCAACTGCTGCTGGATAAGTCCCTGAAGCATATCGTGATCAACGGCGATAACCTGCACGATTACCTGGGCGTTCAGCGCTTTGACTATGGTCGTGCGGACAACGAAAACCGTGTGGGCCAGGTCACGGGTTTGGCGTGGACGGAAGTGGGCGGCGATCTGCTGACCATCGAAACCGCCTGCGTGCCGGGCAAAGGCAAGCTCACCTATACCGGTTCGCTGGGCGAGGTGATGCAGGAGTCCATTCAGGCAGCGTTGACGGTGGTACGCGCGCGCGCGGAAAAACTGGGTATTAATCCGGACTTTTACGAAAAACGCGATATCCACGTTCACGTACCGGAAGGCGCGACGCCGAAAGACGGCCCGAGCGCCGGTATCGCAATGTGTACTGCGCTGGTCTCCTGTCTGACCGGTAACCCGGTACGCGCCGATGTCGCGATGACCGGTGAGATCACCCTGCGCGGCCAGGTGTTGCCTATCGGCGGATTGAAAGAAAAACTGCTGGCGGCACACCGTGGCGGCATTAAAACGGTCTTAATTCCTGACGAGAACAAACGTGACCTGGAAGAGATTCCGGATAACGTGATTGCGGATCTGGACATTCATCCGGTGAAACGTATCGAAGAAGTTTTGACCCTCGCGCTGCAAAATGAGCCGTCTGGCATGCAGGTTGTAACCGCAAAATAGTGACCTCGCGCAAAGAGCACTAATAAAAACAGGGCTGGCAGGCCATTTCGGGCTTGCCAGCCTTTTTTTGTATAGCTAATTTAGATGACGGATTAGGCTTGCCATCATTAACGGGTGTTGTAAGGGCATGGCAGGCCTGATATAACTGCTGCGCGGTCGCACTTTGAAGGACTCAGGTGCGATATAAATTATAATGAGGAAGAGAAGAGTGAATAAATCTCAACTGATCGACAAAATTGCTGCAGGGGCTGATATCTCTAAGGCTGCGGCTGGACGTGCGTTAGATGCAATTATTGCATCTGTTACCGAATCTCTGAAAGAAGGGGATGACGTTGCGCTGGTAGGTTTTGGTACTTTTGCCGTTAAAGAGCGTGCTGCCCGTACTGGTCGCAACCCGCAAACCGGTAAAGAGATCACCATTGCTGCGGCGAAAGTTCCTGGCTTCCGTGCAGGTAAAGCACTGAAAGACGCTGTAAACTAAGCGTATTCCCTTCAGGGGAACAGGATCCAGTACAAGGGCGCATCATCTGATGTGCCTTTTTTATTATTGAACCGATTTTCTATACGTTGTGGGCTGACAATCGCCCCTGTTTCTTGTCACAATAGGCCTTTATGCGCAGCGTTCAGGAAACACTATGCTGCGTGCAGTGTATAGTCACCTACAGCGGAGTGTGGTTACACCATGATGGACAGCTTACGCACGGCTGCTAACAGTCTCGTGCTCAAGATTATTTTCGGAATCATTATCGTGTCGTTCATTCTGACCGGCGTGAGTGGTTACCTGATTGGCGGAGGCAACAACTACGCCGCTAAAGTGAATGGCCAGGAAATCAGCCGTGGGCAGTTTGAGAATGCGTTCAACAGCGAACGTAATCGCATGCAGCAGCAGCTTGGCGATCGGTATTCAGAACTGGCCGCCAATGAAGGCTATATGAAAACCCTGCGCCAGCAGACGCTGAATCGCCTGATCGACGAAGCGCTGCTCGACCAGTACGCGCGCGAACTCAAACTTGGCATCAGCGACGAACAGGTTAAACAAGCGATTTTCACTACGCCCGCTTTCCAGGTTGACGGTAAATTTGATAACAATCGCTACAACGCGATTATTAATCAGATGGGCATGACCGCGGACCAGTATGCCCAGGCGCTGCGTAATCAACTGACCACCCAGCAGCTGATCAGCGGCGTTGCGGGTACCGACTTTATGCTCAAAGGCGAAACAGACGAACTGGCGGCGCTGGTGGCTCAGCAGCGCGTGGTGCGTGAAGCCACTATCGACGTCAATGCGCTGGCGGCGAAGCAGCAGGTGACCGAACAGGATGTCAGCAGCTATTACGAGCAGCATAAAAACAGCTTCATGACCCCGGAACAGTTCCGCGTCAGCTATATCAAGCTCGACGCTGCGGCGATGCAAAAACCGGTGAGCGATGCAGACATTCAGTCTTATTACGATCAGCATCAGGATGAATTCACTCAGCCGCAGCGCACCCGTTACAGCATCATCCAGACCAAAACGGAAGATGAAGCCAAAGCGGTGCTGGACGCGCTGAATAAAGGCGGTGATTTTGCAGCGCTGGCGAAAGAAAAATCGGCTGATATCATCTCTGCCCGTAACGGCGGCGACATGGGTTGGCTGGAAGAATCAACCACCCCTGACGAACTGAAAAATGCCGGTCTGAAAGAAAAAGGCCAGCTTTCCGGCGTAATCAAATCTTCCGTCGGTTTCCTGGTGGCGCGTCTTGACGACGTCCAGCCGGCGAAGGTCAAACCGTTGAGCGAAGCACGTGACGACATTGCCGCGAAAGTGAAACAGGAAAAAGCAATCGACGCCTTTTTCGCCTTGCAACAGAAAGTTAGCGACGCGGCGAACAATGACACCGAATCGCTGGTGGGCGCTGAGCAAGTCGCCGGTGTGAAAGCGGTGGAAACGGGCTGGTTTAGCCGCGACAGTCTGCCTGAAGAACTCAATTTTAAACCGGTGTCAGACGCGATCTTTGACGGCTCGCTGGTAGGTGAAAACGGCACGCCGGGCAGAAACTCCGATATCATCACCGTTGACGGCGATCGTGCGTTTGTACTGCGCATTAGCGAGCATAAAGCGGAAGCGGTGAAGCCTCTGGCTGAGGTAAAAGATCAGGTCACTGAAATAGTGAAACATGAAAAAGCCACGCAGCAGGCCAAACTGAGCGCGGAAAAACTGCTGGTTGATCTGAAAGCAGGAAAAGGCGCAGAAGCGATGAAAGCGGCGGGCCTGCGCTTTGGCGAATCGAAAACCCTGAGCCGTACGGGACAGGATCCGATTAGCCAGGCGGCGTTTGGCCTGAGCCTGCCAGCCAAAGATAAACCAAGCTATGGCATTGCTGACGACATGCAGGGTAACGTCGTGATCCTGGCGCTGGACGAAGTGAAAGCCGGCTCCATGCCGGAAGATCAGAAAAAGGCGATGGTTCAGGGTATCACCCAGAACAATGCGCAGATTGTGTTTGAAGCGCTGATGAGCAATCTGCGTAAAGAAGCGAAGATCAAAATCGGTGATGCGATGGAGCAACAGCCTTAATCATCGAGACGTCTCGCAAAAAATAGCTCAACAGTTGTAACACCAAAAGGCCGCTTTCGCGGCCTTTTCCATTTCTGAACTTTGCCATTTGTTCGCTTTCTGCCGTCCCGCTATTGTGCTTTCACTGTTAACAAACAAGGAGAAACAGTATGAAACACGGATTCAAAGCGCTACTCATTACCCTTTCTTTAGCCTGCGCGGGCATGACGCACAGCGCGCTGGCCGCCGCACCGGCAACAAAGGGCGCGGTGGCGGAAAACAAAGCGGAAGCCCATACCGCTGCGCAAAACAAAGCGGCGGCGCCAGTGAAAGCCAGCGACGAAGACGGTACCCGGGTCAGCATTAACACCGCAACGGCAGAGGAGCTGGCGCGCGCGATGAACGGCGTCGGGCTGAAGAAAGCACAGGCGATCGTCAGCTATCGCGAAGAGTACGGTCCTTTTAAAACGGTAGACGATCTCAAGCAGGTGCCGGGCATGGGTAGCGCGTTAGTTGAACGTAATCTGTCAGCGTTAACGCTTTAAGCACTTGCGTAGTGGCTAAAATTTGCCAGGATTACGGAGGTCATACCAGTTATGACCTCTTTACTTCTGTCATACCTATAACGATAAATTAAGGTTTCAGCGCTATGCAAACACAAATCAAAGTCCGTGGTTATCATCTCGATGTTTACCAACATGTCAATAACGCCCGCTATCTGGAATTCCTTGAAGAAGCCCGCTGGGACGGGCTGGAAAACAGCGACAGCTTTCAGTGGATGACGGCGCACAACATCGCCTTCGTGGTGGTAAATATCAATATTAATTATCGCCGTCCGGCGGTGCTGAGCGATCTGTTGACCGTCACCAGTCAGGTCCAACAGTTAAACGGTAAAAGCGGTATTCTGAGCCAGGTCATCACGCTTGAACCAGAAGGGCAGGTGGTGGCCGATGCGCTGATCACCTTCGTTTGCATCGATCTGAAAACACAGAAAGCGTTACCGCTGGAAGGGGAATTGCGGGATAAGCTGGAGCAAATGGTCCAGTAGAAAACCGCGAAGCGTACCTGATGGCGCTTCGCGTATCCGGCCTGCGCATCAGACGGCGTAGGCCGGACACGACACGTCGTTTCGCCATCCGGCCATGCTACAGGGGTTATTGTAAACCGGTTTTGTGTTTCATCGCCGCCATTACCGCAGGCTTATTAGCCAGATAATGGTGCAGACCGTTGGCGCGAAGATGACAGGCCGCGCACTGGCCGCAACCGTCGCCTTTAATGCCGTTATAACAGGTCAGTGTTTCATGACGCACAAGATCCAGCTTGCCCCAGTAGTCTGCCAGCGCCCAGGTTTCAGCTTTATCAATCCACATTAACGGCGTTTCAAATCGAATGTCCTTCGCCATGCCAAGATTAACCGCGTGATTGAGTGCTTTCACAAATTCGTCGCGGCAGTCCGGGTAGCCGGAAAAATCGGTTTCACACACGCCAGTGATCACCGCTTCTGCTTTCACCTGGTAGGCGTAAATGGCCGTTAGCGTCAAAAACAGAATATTGCGTCCGGGAACAAAAGTATTGGGGATCCCGTTTGCTTCCGGTTCGTAATCCGGTACCGGGATATTGTCGCGCGTCAGGCTGCTGACGGCGAGTTCGCTGAGCAACGTCACATCCAGCACTTTGTGCGCACGGGCGCCCAGTTTCAGGGCCAGTTCACGGGCCACATCGATCTCAGCGCGATGGCGCTGACCATAGTCAAAGGTCACGCAATGCACTTCATCATACTGATGCAGCGCCTGCGCCAGACAGGTGGTGGAGTCTTGTCCTCCACTGAACACAACGACGGCACGTTTCATGGTATTTCCCGTAAATCTACAAAACCATTATGTTAACGCCTGAAATGCGCGCCGACCAGCGACTTCACGGCCCCGGCGGCGGCAGCCAGGCTTCCGTAAAGGCAAACCAGCCGCGCGGATTCAGGCGTACGCCGTTCACGCCTGGGGGAGCGCTGATGCGGTAATGATAGTTAAACAGCGGCGTCAGCGTCGCCTCATTCATCAGAGTGGTGAAAACCTGCCGGAGCGCGGCGTGCCGATGCGCTTCTTCGGGACGAATTTGCAGCGCATCCAGCGTCGCCTGTAGGTGCGAAAACCCAGGCGCGTCGAGCACATGTGGCCAGAGCGCGTCGCAGCGCAGCCATTGTTCGAGGGTATATTCTGGCGCTTCGCCAATCAACCTGTCCCCCATCATCAGGTCCGCTTCGGCAAGCAGATGACAGCCCTCCCAGGTTTTCGCATTGTGGAAAATTAACGTCAGCTCGCAGCCCAGATCCGCCAGAGTCAGGCGCAAGCGTTCGGCCATGGTGTGCAGTTCCACTGGCAGATGGTAGACCAGAGTCAAGGTTTTTGGCAGCGCCACCTCCTCAAGCCCTTGCCAGCGTGGAATAGACCAGCCTGGCAGCAGCGCGCGGCTGGGCGTGATTAAATTCTCGCCGACATCGAGCGTCTCAAGCAGCGAAGAACGATGGATGAGTTCGACCAGCCAACGCGCCTGGTGCAGGGATAATCTTGCGCTCTTTTTCAACGTTAAGTAGCAAAAGCCCAGGCTGATTCCGGTACTGACCGGGCTTACCGTGGCGAGTTCTTCTGGTTTTCCAATGGTGATCTGCACCGGGTGACGGCAACTGGTGCCCAGATCCTGCGCGAACAATTGTGGTGTGATCCAGTATTCAATGGCTTTAAGCAGGGGATGCGTAAGATGGTAATGGTCGTGGCTTTCCAGACGCACCAGTTCCGGAGTAAAAAGCGTCAGGCGAAACGGCCCCGTACCGACGAGTGGCTGTTCCGGATGCGCCAGATGGCTACAGTAGCTTGCCAGACGGTGCGCCAGCCAGAAGTCCGGGCGGTGAAGGGTGAACGTCAGGCATTGCGGATGGGTCACATCTATCGACTTGACGCTGATAAACAGCCTGTGCAGCGCCGGAAGCGCCAGCAGCATCAACAGCCGCTGGTGTAACTGCGTGGTTGCCACCGGGTCGCCGTTATGCCAGTACAGCGTGGATCGGATATAAAAATCCCAGCGTAAGCCGTCGCGGGAAATCTCCCAGTGGTGCGCTAGATCGCCGCAGGGTTGCTGCGTCTCGCTGTCGAAGCGGGTCAGACCCGAGAAAATCTGGCTTGCCAGATGCTGTTCGGCGCGGCCAGGCAGGAAACCAGGGTGCAACGGATCCAGCGGGCGATAATAGGGAATTCGCAACGTTGGCGTCGCATTCTGCCACTGACCCCCCATAAAAGGCTGGAGCATGGCGCGCAAATCGCCGGGCGCCAGTTGCGCCAGCTCCAGTACGCTAAGCTGTTGCCCTTTTTCCAGCGCCTGCTCCATCATCGTGGTGCGCAGCGATTCCGGCGTCACCAAAAAACGCAGCAATCCGCGCTTCCCCCGCCCGGACTGCGACGTCCAGACAAGCCACCCCGCCGCCTGCGCCTGACGTAGCAGGGTGCGGATGTGACGCTCGCTGCAAAAGCAGCGCTCCGCCAGTTCGCCCACGGTCACGCTTTGCGGTTCGCCGCCAGAAGGTTGCCACAGCCGCTGGTATTGATTAAGACGATTAAGAAGTCGCATAAAAACCCGGAACAATTCAGATTATCTATTCACTATTACTTCCGTATATATCAGGTGATACTCATCCACAAGTTAACCCCGTCACAGAGTGGAGAAAGAGATGGCTCGTCTGGCTGCATTTGATATGGATGGCACCTTGCTGATGCCAAACCACCTGCTGGGTGAGGAAACGATTTCCACGTTGTCCCGCCTGCGTGAACGTGACATCACGCTGGCTTTTGCGACCGGGCGTCACGTGCTGGAAATGCGCCATATTCTCGGCGCCGTTTCGCTGGAGGCGTTTTTAATTACCGGCAACGGTACGCGCATTCATTCGCTGGAAGGAGAGGTGCTGCATCGACAGGATCTGGATCCGGCGGTCGCGCAAATTGTCCTGCAGCAGAAGTGGGACACCCGGGCAAGTATGCATGTTTTTAACGACAATGGCTGGTTTACCGGCGAGGACATTCCGGCGATCCTGCAGGCCCACGTCTACAGCGGTTTTCGCTACCAGATCGTCGATATCAAACGTCTCCCGGCGGATCAAGTCACCAAGGTTTGCTTCTGCGGCGATCATGACGATCTGTCGCGACTGAAAACGCAGTTGCATGAAACGTTAGGCCCACGGGCGCATCTGTGCTTCTCTGCCGTTGATTGCCTGGAAGTATTGCCGGTGAACTGTAATAAAGGTTCCGCATTGACAGTGTTGAGTCAGCACCTTGGACTGACGATGGCGGAATGCATGGCGTTCGGCGACGCGATGAACGACCGTGAAATGCTCGGTAGCGTTGGTCATGGCCTGATTATGGGCAATGCGATGCCGCAGTTGATTGCCGAGCTGCCGCATCTGCCGGTTATTGGCCACTGCCGTAATCAGGCGGTATCACACTTTTTGACACATTGGCTGGACAATCCGCATCTACCTTATTCCCCCGAATGAGAGATCCTTTCCGGCAACGGGCAGCATCACGTTGCCCGTTTTTTTATTTAAGGCGTAGCAACTGAGCAAGCGCATCCTGCCACGGCGTCAAATCGCCCATGTTCGCCTTTACCCACTCGGGGTGGTAGTAGGTGTCCAGATACCGCTCCCCGCTGTCGCATAACAGCGTCACCAGTGAACCGGTTTCACCCGCGTCGCGCATTCTGGCGGCAAGGTGCAGCATTCCCCACATATTGGTTCCCGTGGAAGCCCCAACCTTACGACCGAGCTGGGTTTCCAGCCAGTGCGCGGTTGCCACGCTGGCGGCATCGGGCACGCGCAGCATTTCGTCCACCACGTCCGGAATAAAAGAAGGCTCCACGCGCGGACGGCCTATGCCTTCGATTTTACTGCCCGTCGGGCTGCGAAGCGTGGCGTCACGGTTTTGCCAGTAGGGGAGGAATACCGAGTTTTCCGGGTCAACCACCATCAGACGGGTCGCATAGCCCTGACAGCGAATATAGCGTCCAATAGTGGCGGAGGTGCCGCCTGTGCCCGCACTCATAACGATGTGCGCGGGAACCGGGTTCGGCTCGCACTGCATCTGGCGGAAAATACTGTCGGCGATGTTATTGTTGCCGCGCCAGTCGGTGGCGCGTTCAGCGTAGGTGAACTGATCCATGTAATGACCGTTCAGCTCGCGCGCCAGTTGCTCCGAGGCGGCGTAAATTTCACACGCGCTTTCGACGAAATGACAGCGACCGCCGTAAAATTCAATCTGCTCAATCTTACGCTTTGCCGTACAGGATGGCATGACGGCGATAAACGGCAACCCCAGCAGGCGAGCGAAATAGGCTTCAGAAACCGCGGTCGATCCCGAAGAGGATTCTATAATAGTAGTGCCTTCTTTGATCCAGCCGTTGCACAGCCCGTAGAGAAACAGCGAGCGCGCCAGCCGGTGTTTCAGGCTGCCGGTCGGGTGCGTGCTTTCATCTTTAAGATACAGCTGGATACCCGGAAAGGCAGGCAGCGGCAAGCGAATAAGGTGAGTATCGGCGGAGCGATGGTAATCCGCGTTGATTTCATTGATGGCGTTTTTAACCCATGCACTATTCATCGTTAATATCCATTTGTCATTTTGTGCCAAGCGTAGCGAAAAGCACGGAAAAAATTGTTGCTATTTGACCTTTAAAATAGAATGAATGGAGAAAATTGTTCTCTGAGACGTCGATATGTTAGATAAAATTGACCGCAAGCTACTGGCGCTGTTGCAGCAAGACTGCACCCTCTCTTTGCAGGCGCTGGCGGATGCCGTTAATCTGACCACCACGCCCTGCTGGAAGCGCCTCAAACGGTTGGAAGACGACGGTATTTTGCTGGGCAAAGTCGCGTTGCTGGACCCGGAAAAACTGGGGCTGGGATTAACCGCCTTCGTGCTGATCAAAACCCAGCACCACAGCAGTGAATGGTACTGCCGTTTCGTGACGGTGGTCAGCGAGATGCCCGAAGTGCTTGGCTTCTGGCGCATGGCCGGGGAGTACGACTACCTGATGCGGGTACAGGTGGCCGACATGAAACGCTACGATGATTTCTATAAGCGCCTGGTGAACAGCGTGCCGGGCCTCTCCGATGTGACATCCAGTTTCGCGATGGAACAGATTAAATACACTACCGCTTTACCCATTGAATAACCCTCCCGGACGATGAGCCGGAAAATCAGGTCAGGACATAACGCGTGCGATTATTTGCTCAATTAAGCTGGTATTTTCGCCGGGAGTGGCGTCGCTACCTCGGCGCTGTTGCCTTGCTTATTATCATCGCCATTCTTCAGCTCATTCCGCCAAAGGTGGTGGGCATTGTCGTGGATGGCGTCACCGCGCAGCACTTTGCGACGCAGCGGGTGCTGATGTGGATTGGCACCATCGCCCTGATTGCCGTAGTGGTGTATCTGCTGCGCTACGTCTGGCGCGTGCTGCTGTTTGGCGCGTCTTACCAGCTTGCGGTGGAACTGCGGGAAGATTACTACCGTCAGCTGAGCCGTCAGCATCCTGAATTTTATTTGCGCCACCGTACCGGCGATCTGATGGCGCGCGCCACCAACGATGTGGATCGCGTGGTGTTCGCCGCAGGCGAAGGCGTCCTGACGCTGGTGGATTCGCTGGTGATGGGCTGTGCGGTGCTGATCGTGATGTCCACGCAGATCAGCTGGCAACTGACCCTGTTAGCGCTGTTGCCCATGCCGGTTATGGCGTTGATGATTAAGCGCTACGGCGATAAGTTGCACGATCGCTTTCGCCTGGCGCAGGCTGCTTTCTCCAGCCTGAATGACCGTACCCAGGAGAGCCTCACCAGTATCCGCATGATCAAAGCCTTTGGTCTGGAGGATCGCCAGTCGGCGCTGTTTGCGGCCGATGCGGACGACACCGGTAAGAAAAACATGCGCGTGGCGCGCATTGACGCGCGCTTTGATCCCACGATTTACATCGCCATCGGGATGGCGAACCTGCTGGCGATTGGCGGCGGCAGCTGGATGGTTGTCCAGGGCGCTCTGACGTTGGGACAATTAACCAGCTTTATGATGTATCTCGGGCTGATGATATGGCCAATGCTGGCTCTGGCGTGGATGTTCAACATCGTCGAGCGCGGCAGCGCGGCATACAGCCGCATTCGCGCGATGCTGGCCGAAGCGCCGGTAGTTAACGACGGTACGGAACCGGTGCCGGAAGGGCGGGGAGAACTGGCGGTCGCGATACGTGAGTTCAGCTATCCCCACACCTCGCATCCGGCGCTGGAAAACGTGGCTTTTCGCCTTCAACCGGGGCAGATGCTTGGCATTTGCGGGCCCACCGGCGCAGGTAAAAGTACGGTGCTGTCGTTGATTCAGCGTCATTTCGACATTACCCAGGGGGACGTGCGTTTTCACAACATTCCGTTGCCGCGTTTGCAACTGGACAGCTGGCGCAGCCGCCTGGCGGTGGTTAGCCAGACGCCTTTTCTGTTTTCCGATACCGTGGCCAATAACATTGCGCTGGGCTGCCCGAACGCCACGCAGCAGGACATTGAGCATGCGGCGCGGCTGGCCAGCGTTCATGAGGATATTCTGCGTCTGCCGCAGGGCTATGACACCGAAGTGGGCGAGCGCGGCGTCATGCTGTCTGGCGGGCAAAAACAGCGCATCTCCATTGCGCGAGCGCTGCTGCTGAATGCCGAAATTCTGATCCTTGATGACGCGCTGTCGGCAGTGGATGGCCGCACCGAGCATCAGATCCTGCATAACCTGCGCCAGTGGGGAGAAGGGCGCACGGTGATTATCAGCGCGCACCGACTGTCGGCGCTGACCGAAGCGAGCGAAATCATCGTTATGCAGCATGGTCATATTGTGCAGCGTGGCGACCATGAGACGCTGGTTCAGCAGGCGGGCTGGTATCGCGACATGTACCGTTACCAGCAACTGGAAGCCGCGCTGGACGATGCGCCGCAAAACGATGAGGAGACGGCGAATGCGTAGTTTCGGGCAGTTATGGCCGACCCTCAAGCGCCTGCTGGCCTATGGATCTCCGTGGCGTAAACCGCTGGGTATCGCGGTCGTGATGCTGTGGATTGCGGCGGCGGCGGAAGTCAGCGGCCCGTTGTTGATCAGTTATTTTATCGACAATATGGTGGCGAAAAACACGCTGCCGCTCGGCATTGTCGCCGGGCTGATAGCCGCTTATCTCGGCTTGCAAATCCTGGCCGCCAGTTTGCATTACGCGCAGTCGCTGCTGTTTAACCGCGCCGCGGTCGGGGTGGTTCAGCAACTGCGTACCGACGTGATGGACGCCGCGCTGCGACAGCCGCTAAGCGAGTTTGACACCCAACCCGTCGGCCAACTGATTTCACGCGTCACCAATGACACCGAAGTCATTCGCGATCTGTACGTCACGGTGGTGGCGACCGTGCTGCGCAGCGCGGCGCTGATTGGCGCGATGCTGGTGGCGATGTTCAGTCTTGACTGGCGTATGGCGCTGGTGGCGATCCTGATTTTCCCGGCCGTGTTGGTGGTGATGGTGATCTACCAGCGCTACAGCACGCCGATAGTGCGCCGGGTACGCGCTTATCTCGCCGATATTAACGACGGTTTTAACGAAGTCATCAACGGCATGAGCGTCATTCAGCAGTTCCGCCAGCAGGCGCGTTTTGGTGAAAGAATGGGGGAGGCCAGCCGATCGCATTATATGGCGCGGATGCAGACACTGCGTCTGGACGGCTTTTTATTGCGTCCTCTGTTGAGCCTGTTTTCAGCGTTGATTCTCTGTGGGCTGCTGATGCTGTTCAGCTTTACCTCTGTCGGCACTATTGAAGTCGGCGTACTGTACGCCTTCATCAGTTATCTGGGGCGCCTGAATGAGCCGCTAATTGAACTCACTACGCAGCAGTCGATGCTGCAACAGGCGGTAGTGGCGGGTGAACGCGTGTTTGAACTGATGGACGGCCCGCGTCAGCGTTACGGTCAGGACGCTCGTCCGCTGGCATCCGGGCAGATCGAAATCGACGATGTTTCGTTTGCTTATCGCGATGATAATCTGGTGCTGCAAAACATTAGCCTCTCAGTGCCGTCGCGCAGTTTTGTGGCGCTGGTGGGGCACACCGGCAGCGGCAAGAGCACGCTTGCCAGCCTGCTGATGGGCTATTATCCCCTTCGCCACGGCGAAATTCGTCTTGATGGCCGTCCGCTGAGTACGCTCAGTCACGGTGCGTTACGCCAGGGCGTGGCGATGGTGCAGCAGGATCCGGTGGTGATGGCGGATACGTTCCTTGCCAACGTTACCCTGGGACGGGATATTTCCGAGGAGCAGGTCTGGCAGGCGCTCGAAACCGTGCAGCTCGCGGAGCTGGCGCGCGGCATGAGCGAAGGTATCCATACCCGTCTTGGCGAGCAGGGAAATAACCTCTCCGTCGGGCAAAAACAGCTGCTTGCGTTGGCGCGGGTTCTGGTCGCGACGCCGCAAATCTTAATTCTCGATGAAGCGACCGCCAGCATTGACTCGGGCACTGAGCAGGCAATTCAGCGGGCGCTGGCGGCGGTGCGCGAACATACCACGCTGGTGGTGATCGCTCATCGACTGTCAACTATCGTGGAAGCGGATACCATTCTGGTGCTGCATCGCGGACAAGCGGTGGAGCGCGGGACCCATCATCAACTGCTCGCCGCGCAGGGACGCTACTGGCAGATGTATCAGCTCCAGCTCGCCGGAGAGGAACTGGCGGCCAGCGTGCGGGAAGAGTCGCAACCCGCCTGATGCACCGACGCCGTTAACCCCGACGGCGGTGGTGCAAAAATGTAACGCATCATGCACTGCCATGGTGCGTTTTTCTTTTCTCGCTTCGCCTCGCCCTTTCTCACGTCAATTCTTTCGCCAGCCGCAGGCCGCTCTTCGGCGAATTTTCATTTCTGGCATAACCCTTGCAATCACGTATACGTGTAGCAGCGCCATTACCGAATTCTGACTGGAGGGGATCTATGAAGCTGGTTACCGTGGTAATCAAACCGTTCAAACTGGAAGACGTTCGCGAAGCGCTCTCTTCTATAGGTATTCAGGGACTGACCGTCACCGAAGTGAAAGGCTTTGGGCGGCAGAAAGGTCATGCTGAGCTTTATCGCGGGGCGGAATACAGCGTCAATTTCCTGCCCAAAGTGAAAATTGATGTGGCGATTGCCGACGACCAGCTTGATGAAGTGATTGATGTCATCAGTAAAGCGGCATACACCGGAAAAATTGGCGACGGCAAAATTTTCGTCGCTGAGCTGCAGCGTGTGATTCGTATTCGTACCGGCGAAGCCGACGAAGCGGCGCTGTAACGCCTGGCACACAGTAACGGGAAACGACAAAATGAAGATAGCAACGATGAAAACGGGCCTTGCTTCACTGGCGATGCTGCCTGGGCTGGCAGCGGCTGCTCCGGCAGTTGCCGAAAAAGCGGACAACGGTTTTATGATGATTTGCACCGCGCTGGTGCTGTTTATGACCATTCCCGGCATTGCCCTGTTCTATGGCGGTCTGATCCGCGGTAAGAACGTGTTGTCGATGCTGACGCAGGTGACGGTCACCTTCGCGCTGGTGTGTATTATGTGGGTGGTATTTGGCTATTCACTGGCGTTTGGCGAAGGGAATAACTTCTTCGGTAATGTTAACTGGGTGATGCTCAAGAACATTGAGCTGACCGCCGTGATGGGCAGTATCTACCAGTATATTCACGTTGCTTTTCAGGGCTCGTTTGCCTGTATCACCGTCGGGTTGATCGTCGGGGCGTTGGCGGAACGTATCCGTTTCTCTGCCGTGCTGATCTTTGTGGTGGTCTGGTTGACGCTCTCCTATATTCCGATCGCCCATATGGTGTGGGGCGGAGGCCTGTTGGCGTCACATGGCGCGCTGGACTTCGCCGGCGGTACCGTGGTGCATATTAACGCGGCGATTGCCGGGCTGGTGGGCGCATACCTGATTGGCAAACGCGTCGGTTTTGGCAAAGAGGCGTTTAAACCGCACAACCTGCCGATGGTGTTTACCGGCACGGCGATCCTTTATATCGGCTGGTTTGGTTTTAACGCCGGCTCTGCCGGGGCGGCGAATGAAATTGCGGCATTGGCCTTCGTCAATACCGTTGTCGCGACGGCGGCGGCAATCCTCGGCTGGATTTTCGGGGAGTGGGCGCTGCGCGGTAAACCGTCTCTGCTGGGCGCCTGTTCCGGTGCGATTGCCGGTCTGGTTGGCGTAACGCCTGCCTGCGGCTATATCGGCGTAGGCGGCGCGTTAATCATCGGCGTGGTCGCCGGGCTAGCCGGGCTGTGGGGCGTAACCATGTTGAAGCGTCTGCTGCGAGTTGACGACCCGTGCGATGTGTTTGGCGTTCACGGCGTCTGCGGGATCGTCGGCTGTATTCTGACGGGCGTATTCGCCTCCAGCGCGCTGGGCGGCGTGGGGTTCGCCGAGGGCGTAACGATGGGGCATCAGGTGCTGGTACAACTGGAAAGTATTGCCATCACCCTCGTCTGGTCCGGCGTGGTGGCGTTCATCGGTTACAAGCTGGCGGATATGACCGTAGGGCTGCGCGTGCCGGAAGAGCAAGAGCGCGAAGGGCTGGATGTCAACAGCCACGGCGAGAACGCGTATAACGCGTAACGTCAGGGCCCGGCAGCGTATTGCTGACCGGGCCTGCGTGCGTTATCAACCGCATACGGCGTCTGCCGGTTTAGTTGTGATTGCGCATCACCCCTTCCTGCACAGTTGAGGCGACCAATATGCCGTCCTGGGTATAAAACTCGCCGCGTACAAAGCCCCGGGCGCTGGACGCCGAGGTGCTTTCCACGCTGTACAACAGCCACTGATTCAAATCAAAGGGACGGTGGAACCACATGGAGTGATCGATGGTGGCGATCTGAATCCCTTTTTCCAGAAAACCAATGCCGTGCGGCTGTAGCGCAACCGGCAGAAAATTAAGATCCGACGCGTAGCCCAGCAGATACTGATGCACGCGGATATCATCCGGCAGCGTGCCGTTAGCGCGGATCCACACCTGACGGGTGGGTTCGGCCACATGGCCTTTCAACGGATTGTGGAACTCAACCGGTCGCACCTCCAGTGGGCGGTCGCAGAGAAATTTATCCTTCAGCACCGGTGGCAGCAGATGCGCCAGCGACTGGGCGATTTCGGTTTCTGATTTCAGGCCGTCTGGCGCGGGGGCGTGCGGCATGGTTTTTTGATGTTCAAAACCGTTTTCTGGCGCCTGAAACGACGCGGTCATGTAAAAAATAGGCTTGCCGTTCTGGATAGCGGCAACGCGGCGGGCGCTGAAACTGTTGCCGTCGCGCAGCACTTCCACATCATAAATAATCGGTTTCTGGCTGTCGCCGGGGCGTAAAAAATAGCTGTGGAAAGAGTGAACCAGGCGTTCTTCCGGTACGGTCTCTTTAGCGGCATACAGCGCCTGACCGACAACCTGCCCGCCAAAGACCTGGCGCAGTCCTAAGTCTTCACTCTGGCCCCGAAAGAGTCCTTCCTCAATTTTTTCCAGATTCAATAATGTCAGCAAATTACTCAGTGCCTGACTCATACATGCTCTCCAGGTAACAACGGCGCCGAAGCGAGATAGGCAGAGTATAACGCAATTTATTAAGTGGTCCGATGGGTGCAATAGTCTGAATAAAAGGCTTAATCCAGGCAAAAATCAGTGATATGTGCCACACTTATTGACGTTATGTATTTGTTAACCACTCTTCCGGCGGGGGGAAAGGCCTGCTGGTGCATTGATGATAAGGAGAATTGAATGAAACTCGTGCACATAGTAAGTGGTTTAGCGGTTGCGGTGTCCCTGGCTGCCTGCGCGGATAAAAGCGCGGACATTCAGACGCCTGCGCCAAACCCGAACACTTCCATTACTGCCACACAGTCCACTATTCAGCAACCTAATGTTTCAGGTACCGTATGGATCCGTCAGAAAGTGGCGTTGCCGCCTGATGCTGTTCTGACCGTTACCCTGTCAGACGCTTCGTTGGCCGATGCGCCGTCTAAGGTGCTGTCGCAAAAAGCGGTACGAACCGAAGGGAAGCAAGCGCCGTTCAGCTTCGTACTGCCGTTTAACCCGGCCGATATCAAGCCGAATGCCCGCATTCTGCTGAGCGCAGCCATCACTGTGAACGACAAACTGGTCTTTATCACCGATACCGTTCAGCCGGTTATCAACCAGGGCGGAACGAAAGCCGATCTGACGCTGGTCCCTGTCCAGCAGACGGCAGTGCCTGTTCAGGCCAGCGGCGGCGCAACCACAACGGTGCCGTCGACGTCGCCGACACAGGTGACGCCTTCTTCTGCCGTACCAGCACCTACGCAGTATTAAGACGTAAACGGCCCTCTCCGCCCGGAGAGGGTCAGTAGTTCCAGCGATAACGCTGCAAATCGATTTGCCCGCTTCCGGACACCTGAACCCCTTCTGATAATAATGCCTGACGTTGACGCTGAAGATCCGGCCCGGTTAATGAGATCGCGCCGTGTCGGTTAACCACCCGATGCCAGGGAAGGGTGCTGCCTTCGGGTAAGCGTTTGAGGACGCCGCCTACCTGGCGCGCAGCCCGCGGCGAACCGGCAAGTTTTGCCACGTCACCGTAGGTGGTGACGAATCCTTCCGGTATTGAGGCAATGATTTGCCAGACTCGTTGGGGAAAAGTGTCTTCTCTGTCCATTATTTCTTCCTGCGGTAATCCTTCAGGATAATCCCGAAACGGCGGCGGGTGAAGCGCCATTGCGCAAGAAACCAGCATCCGACGCCCGACGGCTTGCAATTGGCCGGGGCAGCAGTGATAATGCGCCTGCGCGTTGGTTAACAACGCTCTCAATGGGGGCTCTGTTGGTTCTCCCGCAACGCTACTCTGTTTACCAGGTCAGGTCCGGAAGGAAGCAGCCAAGGCAGATGACGCGTGTGCCGGGATGTAGCTGGCAGGGCCCCCACCCATTTCTGCCGTCCGAAGTAGCCCGACGTCTCACTTCTTCATTTTGTCATGAATTCGTCATTTTTTTGTAATGAACAACTGGCAGAGTGTTGTCGGGAAGTTAAAACATAATCCCCTCTTTCTTTCCACGTCGTACCGGCGCGTTTGCGGCTACGCCGTGTTTTGCCTGCTTGCACACAAGGATTTTACGATGGCTACAGCGGTACTAAATGTCAAAATCGATGAGGCGGTGAAAGAGAAACTTCGCCAGCACGCCGAAACGAACAACGAAAATTTGAGTATCACGACAGAAAAACTGCTGCTTAGCGCCTTTGGGGCGGCGGCAGAAGGCGACGTCTGCGCAGATGAGATCGACAGCCAGCACACGATCGAGTCGCAAGTCGAACCGCTGACGTCGAAAGAAATCAAAGCATTGCGCAGATTACTGAAGAAGAAAAAATGAAACAGCAAACGCTTTCCACCGCCAGCAGCTACAGTGAAGCCTGTGAATTATTGCGCTCAGGCTACGTGAAACATGTTCGCTTACACTGGAACGTCGGCAGCGACGAGTTTTTCCGTATTGCCTCAGACTGGTGCGACGCGGGCGCCAGAATCAAGAAAGAGGGTGAGGATTTTATCATCTCCCTGAAAGGCTTTCCGGTACCGCGTCAATACTAAATAATTTTGCGAACTTTACTGCCTGCTGACTGCATGCGCAGGCTCTCCCAGAGCGGCTGTAAGGTTCGAAAAGCTTCGCGCAAGCCTTCTTCCGGCAGCGCGAACGGCATCCGCAAAAAGCGATCAAAGGCGCCTGCTAAACCGAAGCGGGTGCCTGTTCCCAATTGTATCCCGGCGCTCTCCGCGCGCGTGGCGAACTGCGTCGCCAGCGCGTCCGGCAGTTCCACCCAATACGAAAGTCCTCCCTGCGGCGTCTGAAAGCGCCATTCCGGAAAATGCGAGCGCATAAGCGTTTGACACAATGCGCGTCGTTCCGCCAGTTGCTGTCGGCGTTGGGGTAAAAAGGCGCTGGCATTATCGAGAAGCCACGTGGTGGCGAGCTGTTCCAGCACCGGCGAGCCGAGATCGAACGTGTCGCGCGTTTGCACCAGCGCAGCGATGGTTCTTGCGGGCGCGCGCACCCATCCCAGCCGCAAGCCGCCCCAAAAACTTTTTCCTGCCGAACCCAGCAGAATGACCGGCGCATGGCGATGATAAGCCGCCAGTGGAGGCGGCGGCGCGGCGTCGTACCACAGATTCACCATCGTTTCATCAATGACCAGCGTTGTGTGGGTTGTGGCCGCAATGTCGGCGACAATCTGGCGCGTCGGCTCATCCATGCACCGCCCGGTGGGGTTATGAAAATCCGGCATCAGATAAGCGAGCCTGGGAGAGGTCTGTGCGATAGTGGCTGCCAGTCCAGCGGTATCCCAGCCCTGCTCCGGTAACGAAACGCCAACCGGTCGACAGGAGGCGCCCTGAATCGCGGCAATGGCCAGTGGGTAAGTGGGATGATCGACAAGTACGCGGTCGCCAGGCCCGGTCATTAAACGCAGGATCAGCGCCAGACCGCTGACCGCACCGTTCACTACCATGATTTCATCAGCATGGGTCGGCAGTCCTCGCGACGCATAGTGCCGGGCGACAGACTCGCGCAGGGAGAGCAACCCCTGCGGCTGATAGCCGGAGGTCAACAAGTGGGGCGGCATGGCGCGCAGCGCCTCCTGGTAAGCCTGATGGATTTCAGGTCCGGCATTCAGCGCCGCCGTGGAAAGATCAACCGCCAGGGGCGTCGCCGAGCGCGTGGGCACGTCGCGAATATGCGTTGGCAGAATCACCCGCGACCCGCTGCCGTGACGGATGTCCAGATATCCCTCTTCACGTAATTGCGCCAGCGCGCTGGCAACGGTGGTGCGGCTCACATCCAGCACTGACGCCAGTTCGCGTTCGCCAGGCAAGCGGCTGTCTAGCGCCAGACGCCCGTCAAGGATCAGCAGACGCAGCGCTTCCGCCAACTGTCGCCACAGCGGCGTACGTGAAGATGTCTCCTGCCAGTGACCCAGCAGGCGATGTAACGACTGGCTTCCATTGCGACGTGATGACATAGCAGTCCACTTTCTCAAAACTGGTCATTAATCATAGTGCCAATTATGGCGAAGATAAAAGCCATCTTGACGGGGAGGGGAAAATGGGACGTCGACTGCTGCAACTCTATTTTGGACTGGCTCTGTATGGAGTCTCAACCGCCATGTTTGTGCGCGCGGACTTAGGCGCCGATCCGTGGAACGTTTTTCATCTTGGGTTGGCAAATCTGCTGTCAATGAAGATAGGCATCGTGATGATTATCGTTGGCGCGCTGGTCCTGTTGCTGTGGATCCCGCTGCGCCAGCGTCCCGGCTTAGGCACATTCAGCAACGTTATTGTCATTGGACTTGCCGCCGATGCTGCGCTGGCGCTGATGCCGGAACTCTCCTCGCTGGTCGTGCGCAGCGTGATGCTGGCGGCGGCGGTGGTGGTCAACGCGCTGGCGACGAGCATGTATATCGGCGCTGGCTTTGGCGCCGGGCCGCGGGACGGGCTGATGACCGGCATTCATGCCCGCACCGGTTGGTCGGTGCGTCTGATCCGAACGGCGATCGAGGTGTCGGTGCTCTTCAGCGGCTGGCTGCTGGGCGGCACGCTTGGCATAGGAACGGTGCTGTACGCTCTGGCGATCGGGCCGTTAATTCAGCTCTGTTTGCCGTGGTTTCGCTACACTTCCAGGTCCCGGATCCAGACAGCGTAGTTGACGAGAGACGACTACACTTAATCCGACTGACGCGGCTGGAAAGGCTGGCCGCGCAGTAAACTTCGGAGGTTTTTCTCATGAAGTATGTTGATGGTTTTGTTGTAGCCGTCCCCGCCGAAAACAAGGAAGCTTATAAGGCGCTGGCGGCGAAAGCAGCACCGCTGTTTAAGGAATTTGGCGCGCTTCGCATTGTTGAATGCTGGGCCGACGACGTGCCAGATGGCAGCGTCACCGATTTCCGCATGGCGGTTAAAGCCGGAGAAAACGAAGAAGTGGTGTTCAGCTGGATCGAATACCCGTCGAAAGAGGTACGGGATGCGGCGAATCAAAAGATGATGTCCGACCCGCGGATGAAAGAATTCGGCGATGAAATGCCGTTTGATGGTAAACGCATGATCTACGGTGGATTTGCCCCTATTCTCGACGAATAACGTGACTGGCTGTGCGGCGTGCCGCCAGCCATTTTCGCCTCAAAGGTGTTCTTCAGCCCAGAGGATAAACGCCGTTTTGGGCAGCGCTTTGCTGTACAGCCAGCCCTGACCATAATCCACGCCATGCTGGCGTAACCATGCTTCCTGCTTCGCCGTTTCAATTCCCTCGGCCACCATCTTCAGATTCAGCGTCCGGGCCATTTCGATAATGTGCGGCGTCACGTTTTTGTATTCCAGCGCGCTGACAAAGGATTTATCAATTTTCATGATATCCACTTCCAGATTCTGCAGGTAACTGAGGCTGGAGAAACCGGTACCGAAATCGTCAATATAGATGGCATGTCCCGCTTCACGATAGCGGGCAACGATGGGCGAGCTGGTTTTTGGGTCGGCAAAGGCGCGTTCAGTCAGTTCCAGGGCTATCTGAGAAGGAGAAAGCTGGTACTGCTGGAGCAGTTTGTTGAGCAGCGCCGGGAGCTTCTCTGAGGCAAGATCCGCGGATTCAATATTGATGGAAATATGCTGTTCCGGATGCTGCTGAAGCCATTGCCCCATATCTTCAAACACCGACTCGATGATCAGGCGGGTAAGCGATTCGGTAAGCCCGGTCTGAGCGGCAAGCGGAATAAAAATGTCCGGCGAAAGAAAGCTGCCGTCAGTTTGCCGCCAACGCGCCAGCGCTTCTGCGCCAACGATCTTCCCCGTGGTCAGCGACATGATGGGTTGATAGTGAACGCTGATGTCCCGGTTATGTATAGCATCCTGTAGCCGATGACGGGGAGACTGAATACGCCGCAAAATGCGCAGGATAAACGCCGCTGCCAGAAGCCCAATCGCCGTACCGACGGGCACCCAGATAAACGCCTGTTGATACCAGATTTTATCCAGTGGACGCGTCGACGCCCAACTGACAATGGCAATCCCCATTTCCGGGAAGGGGCGGATTTCATATACCACGCCGTGACGTTCCAGATGGCGCGGTGTTTTTTCGCGGGTATATTGCAGAACGGCGGGAGGAATGGTCCCGCTACTGGCGATAACAATATTACGTTGTGTGCCGATTATCGCCACATCGATTTGCCATGCGCCAAAGGGCACAACGTCAATAAATGAGGCGGGATCGATCATGACGATATAGCGACCATTCCCCAGCGCAGTCATATAGCGCGCAATCCCCAAATCGTTATGCGTGGTAAACCAGGCCTGGTAACCGTCGTCGGTCAGCTTCATAGCGGGCGGAAAAGGAGCGGTATGGCTTTCCTGTTCCAGCGACGAGCATCGCGGGATGTTGTTTTCCAGGTACAGCACTTCCTGTACATAGCGGTAGCTAAAAGAGATACGCCGCATCGCCAGCAAATGGTCATGCGAGCAGGGGAGGCTGGTCACTGCCTCAATGTCCTGTAGGGCATTTTTCGCCTGCTGGACCACACGCTGGGTGCGCTCAAACACCTGGGTGGAATAGTTATCCAGCTCCTCAATAAACTTCCTCTCGACCTGGCGATGGGCAAGCCAGATGCTCACCCCTACTGGCAGCAAAATAGCGAGGATCAGCACGCCCGTTACCAGGCTAACCAGATGTCGTGTGGTCACGAAGATATCCTTAATAACGCATCGTAAAGAAATTATATCCGATCGCGGAAAAAAACCGGTATTGGTGAGTGTGTTAAGTGCAATGTGCGTATTGAGCCTGGTTTTCATGGGGTTGATAAACGGCCAGGCTTGGCGTATTTTATTGTTATGTTATACTGTAACAATTAAAGGGGTAAAGATGAAACCGAATATCCATCCTGCTTACCGCACCGTGGTGTTTCACGACACCAGCGCTGATGAATATTTTAAAGTAGGGTCAACCATTAAAACGGATCGCGAAATTGAGCTGGACGGTGTGGTCTACCCGTACGTCACTATTGATGTTTCATCTAAGTCGCATCCGTATTACACCGGTAAGCAAAAAACGTTTGCTAACGAAGGCAGCGCGGCGCGCTTTGAGAAACGTTTTGGCCATTTTTTAAGCTCGAAGCGGGGGTGAAAATGCAGGTACTGAATTCCTTGCGCAGCGCAAAGCAGCGCCATCCGGACTGTCAGATTGTCAGAAGAAAAGGGCGGTTATATGTGATTTGTAAAACGAATCCGCGTTTTAAGGCAGTACAAGGGCGGAAAAAGCGTCGGTAAGATTACCCGGTGCCGGATGGCGGAGCGCGCCATCCGGCACCGGCAGGTTATTGCTGCGCTTCAGCGCGTGCCAGAGTAAAAATGTCATAAAACGACAGCTCGCCCTTACGGGAGAGCATCTTCTGTAACTGCGTCTTCTGTTCGCGATTGACGCGCGGGGACTCAAGAATCGTCTCAACCAAAGCCGGGGGAACGAATCGCGTGTTGTACCACTCGCCGTTGTAACACACCCGGAAGTCCAGCACGTCGATATCTTCATAACGATAGCGCGGAGCGACGTCAAAAAAGAAAAAACCGTTCAGTAAGATGAAAAGCACGACCAGCAGCCAGACTGAGCCAACCAGCGTGTCGGATTGCAACATGACCGCGAGGGTGGCGAACCAGGCGATGTACATGCCGATAAACAGGCCCGGATGTTTGCGGATAAAGCTGATACTGAAGCGCGGCTTATTATCGCGCTTTTCACGCACGTTAAGATCGTCAATGGTTTCGGTAAGCAGGCGTTGTATTTCTGTCATTTTTAGCCTTTGTGATTGTGCTACTTGCAGATGAACACCCCATTTTAAAAGCGGCGTAACCCTGAAAAAAGTAACAGATTAACCACAATTTAGCATAACAGTTACAATCAGGCCGACAGGTGTTTCAGGATCCGCGCTGGATTGCCGCCTACGACCACGTTTGCCGGCACATCTTTGGTCACCACCGCGCCGGAGGCCACAACGACATTGTCGCCAATCGTTACGCCCGGATTAATCACCGCGCGTCCGCCAATCCAGACATTATTGCCGATGGTGACCGGTTTGCCGAACTCCCGTCCGCTGTTGCGTTCAGTCGCGTCCAGAGGATGGGTGGCGGTATAAATATGAACGCCGGGCGCCAGCATACAGTTGTCGCCAATGCGGATGGGGCAAACGTCCAACAGTACACAGTCGAAATTGGCGTAAAAGTCTTTCCCGAGAAAGATATTGTAACCGTAGTCACAGCGAAAGGACGGTTCGATATAGGGCTTGTCACAGTGACCGAGGAGCGCGGTGAGGATCGCCAGGCGTTCGGCTTTTTCGTCCGGGGCGGTCTGATTGTAGCGGTGAACCCACTTGCGCGCCTGCATCCGGTCATCGCGCAGGGTGTCATCCGAGGGTCGGTACAGCTCGCCCGCGATCATTTTTTGCTTTTCTTCACTCATTCCATGCACTCTCTGCGTTAGCATTAAAAGCCATACAGTAGAGGGACAGAGGGTGTCAGGGAACGTTCCCTGCGTTATTTTGTGACAGAATTCACAACAGCGTATCGACGCTTAAAGCAAATATTCAACATTGTTTCGCAAGAAAACATCCGTATTTTCTAATGAGTCTGCCACGAATTAACGGATGAATTTCCAGACGGAGGAGGGGATCTTGTCGTAAAGTTTATTCATGGTTAATTCTGCGAGACGGTGATCTGCTGCTGAGTAAAATACAGCCAATTCATTGTCAGACAATTCATATTTATTTTTTTCAATCACGCGTTCCAGCGTGTCAATAGTCTGGCAGCGTCGCAAACGCATCAAATAATCAGTTTTAGTTAATGGTTTATCGGACATGATTCTTACCTATGATTGTAATAATATTTAACAAGACAAACTAACAGGATTAGCCCTGGTGGCATTCACAAAGCAGCGGAACAAGCGATTCCCGGATTTCTGCCATTTTTGGAGGTCCTGCGCATTAATGCCATAACTGCTGAACAACATAAAAGTGTCGTCCAGATATTCATCAATCTGTTCGATCAGCTTATTGTCCTCGTTATACTTAATTTTATAATTAAGCGCGAAGGTTGCAATATGCTCGATCAGTTCGTTGAGTTGCAGGTTGATAGCCGAGGTTGGATCGTTAACCCAGCCATGATTGCTTTCTTCAAGGTTTGCAAGACAATCATGATAAAGCGTTTCACAAAGAAATTTCAGCTGAGCGATATCATGTCTTTTGGGTGAGTATTCATCCATAACGCATCCCCTTCTTAGTGGCTTTAACTAACCGAACACCTTTCGGGATGGGTACAACTAACAGACCTGGAACTTGCCCTCTGCTCCTGATGCTTTAACTATAATCTACTCTATAAAAGATTTCATCGTCCTATTACGAAAAATTACAATTAAGTGAATAGAAGAGTGAGGTGCAACATTATCATTATAGCACGTAATAGAGGCTGTCCGGAATAAGGTATTTTGTCCTGAGTCGTAGACTCAATATATCTTATCTTTTCATTGACTTAGTTGTTGCGGGGGAGGTGTCGCTGTTTTCATCGCCAGGAATACTCTTAATAATGAATTAATAATCGACAAATAAGAATTAACTAAAACCGCTAAGAAAATCCTCCTCACTGTTGTGGATAAAGACGTTTATTCCTCAATCGTAAGTAAACGACGTTGCAATTAGCGCGATGAACACTATCACTCGAAAAAAAAGGCCGCTTGCGCGGCCTTTATTATAATGCGGATCAACGATGCTCTACGGTATGGCTGTGCTCGACATCTTCGCTCTTGCGGCTGAAGCGACGGCGTACCACCACAAAGAACACAGGAACGAAGAAGATAGCCAGTACGGTCGCGGTAACCATACCGCCCATCACGCCTGTCCCCACGGCGTTCTGCGCGCCGGAGCCTGCGCCGGAGCTGATAACCAGCGGCATAACGCCCAGAATGAACGCCAGCGAGGTCATCAGGATCGGACGTAAACGCATACGTACCGCTTCAAGCGTGGCTTCAATCAGGCCTTTACCTTCTTTATCCATCAGGTCTTTGGCGAATTCGACGATCAAGATCGCGTTCTTCGCCGACAACCCAATGGTTGTGAGGAGACCCACCTGGAAGTAAACGTCGTTGGTCAACCCGCGGAAGGTCGCCGCCAGCAGCGCGCCGATAACCCCAAGCGGAACCACCAGCATCACCGAGAACGGAATCGACCAGCTCTCATACAACGCCGCCAGACACAGGAAGACGACGATCAGCGAGATGGCGTACAGGGCAGGGGCCTGGTTGCCTGACAGACGTTCCTGATAGGACATCCCCGTCCAGTCATAGCCGATGCCGGAAGGCAGTTTGCTTGCCAGCTCTTCCATCATCGCCATCGCTTCACCGGTACTCTTGCCCGGCGCCGCCTGGCCCAGAATCTCCATGGAAGGCAGGCCGTTATAGCGTTCCAGACGCGGTGAACCGTATTCCCAGCGTGACGACGAGAAGGCCGAGAACGGCACCATCTGTCCATCGCTGCCGCGGACGTACCAGTTACCAATATCTTCCGGCAACATGCGGTATTTCGCTTCAGACATTACGTAAACTTTCTTCACACGACCACGATCGATAAAGTCGTTTACGTAGCTGCCGCCCCAGGCTGCGCCCAGTGTGGTATTGATATCACTAATGGAAACGCCCAGCGCCTGTGCTTTTTCCTGGTCGATATCAATTTTGAACTGCGGCGTATCTTCCAGACCGTTAGGACGAACACCAACCAGCAGATCCGGGTGTTTTGCCACTTCGCCAAACAGCTGGTTACGTGCCTGTGTCAGTTTTTCATGGCCAAGACCCGCCTGGTCGATCAACTGGAAGTCGAAGCCGGTTGCAGTACCCAACTCAACAATCGCCGGCAGGTTAAAGGCGAAGACCATCGCGTCTTTAATCTGCGAGAAGGCCGCTGACGCACGTTGGGTAATCGCCTCAACTTTGTTCTCATCGCCCGGACGATCGGCCCAGTCTTTCAGCGAGACGAACGCGATACCGGTGTTCTGACCGCGACCCGCAAAGCCGAAGCCGTTAACCGCAAACACCGACTCAACGTTGGCTTTTTCTTTGGTCAGGAAATAGTCGGTCATCTCATCGAGAACTTTCTGCGTCCGTTCCTGAGTCGCACCGGCAGGCAACTGGGCCATGCTCAGGAATACCCCCTGGTCTTCATCCGGCAGGAAGGAGCTTGGCAGACGAACGAACAGAAAGGCCATGCCGACCACGATGATCAGATACAGCAGCAGATAACGACCGGTGCTACGCAGAATGTTGCCTACGCTGTCGGTGTAGTGGTGCGTGCTCTTATCGAACATGCGGTTAAACCAGCCGAAAAAGCCTTTTTTGCCTTCACCGTGGTCGCCTTTGGCGATGGGTTTGAGCATGGTGGCGCACAGCGCCGGCGTCAGGATCAACGCTACCAGAACCGACAGCGCCATCGCGGAGACGATAGTGATGGAGAACTGACGATAGATAGCCCCGGTCGAGCCGCCGAAGAAGGCCATCGGGATAAACACCGCCGACAGAACCATCGCGATACCCACCAGTGCGCCCTGAATCTGGCCCATTGATTTACGCGTCGCTTCCTTCGGCGGCAGACCCTCTTCGGACATAACACGTTCGACGTTCTCGACCACCACGATGGCGTCATCCACCAACAGACCGATGGCGAGCACCATCCCGAACATCGTCAGGGTGTTTATCGAGAAGCCGAAGGCCGCAAGGACCGCAAAGGTCCCCAACAGAACCACCGGAACGGCAATGGTTGGGATCAGCGTCGCGCGGAAGTTCTGCAGGAACAGATACATTACCAGGAACACGAGAATGATCGCTTCCACCAGCGTTTTCACCACTTCATGAATGGAGATTTTCACGAACGGGGTGGTGTCATACGGGTAAACAATTTTCAGGCCCGACGGGAAGAACGGCTCCATTTTCGCCAGTTCAGCACGGATCGCTGTCGCGGTGTCGAGCGCGTTGGCGCCCGTCGCCAGTTTAATCCCTAAACCGGACGCAGGCTGGCCGTTGAACTTCGCAATAACGTCGTAGTTCTCGCCGCCCAGTTCGATTTTGGAAACGTCACGCAGACGAACCTGCGAACCATCCTGATTCACTTTCAGCAGGATTTTGCCGAATTCTTCGGTTGAAGTCAGTCGCGTCTGGGCAATGATCGAGGCGTTCAACTGCTGGCCTTTCACCGGCGGCGTACCGCCTAACTGACCCGCCGCAACCTGGGCGTTCTGCGCTTTGATTGCGTTGATCACATCGACCGGCGTCAGCTGAAATTTGTTGAGCGCTGTCGGGTCCATCCAGATACGCATCGCGTACTGCGAACCGAACAACTGCACGTCACCCACGCCGGAAGTACGGCTGATGGCGTCCTTCATGTTGGCGGCAACGTAGTCCGAAATATCTTCCTGGGTCATGGAACCGTCGGTGTTGATAACCCCGACAACCATCAGGAAGCTACTGGATGACTTCTCAACGCTCACGCCCTGCTGTTGAACTTCCTGCGGCAGCAACGGCATCGCCAGCTGCAGTTTGTTCTGCACCTGAACCTGCGCAATGTCCGCATCGGTACCGGATTCAAACGTCAGGGTGATCTGCACGGTACCCGTGGAGTCACTGTTTGAGGACATGTACATCAGGTTATCGATACCGTTCATGTTCTGTTCGATAACCTGCGTGACGGTGTCCTGCACGGTTTGCGCATCAGCGCCAGGGTAGGTTGCGGAGATCGTCACTGCTGGCGGCGCAATCGTTGGATATTGCGCGACCGGCAGTTTGAGGATCGCAAGCCCCCCTGCCAACATGATGATAATGGCGATCACCCATGCGAATATGGGGCGATCGATAAAGAAATTTGGCATGTCTTAACGGCTCCTGTTTAAGTTAAGACTTAGTTTGCTCAGGCTGGTTACCGCCAGCAGCTTGCTGTTTGTTATCTGCGGTAATCTCTTGTGCTTTCACCTGCGCACCAGGACGCACTTTCTGCAGCCCACTGACGACAACACGGTCACCCGCTTTCAGCCCATCGGTCACCAGCCACTTGTCACCAATCGCCTGACTGGCCACAATTTGACGGGTTTCGACTTTGTTATCTGCGCCGACGACCAACGCGGTAGCATCGCCACGCGGCGTACGGGTTACCCCCTGCTGCGGCACCAGCAGAGCGGATGGGTTAGTCCCTTCCTGCAAACGCGCGCGGACAAACATACCCGGCAGCAGCGTGTGGTCCGGGTTAGGGAAGATGGCGCGTAAAGTAATAGAACCGGTAGTCTGGTCGACGGTCACGTCTGAAAACTCAAGCGTGCCTGTCTGCGGGAATTTAATGCCGTCACTGGTCACCAGCTCAACTTTCGCCTTGCCGTTTTCCTGTTTCAGCGTTCCGTTAGCCAGTTCTTGTTTCAGGCGCAGGAAGTCGTTGCTCGACTGGGTAACATCAACGTAGATCGGATCAAGCTGTTGTACGGTCGCCAGCGCGGTCGCCTGACCGTTTTGCACCAGTGCGCCTTCGGTTACGGACGATTTACCAATACGGCCGCTAATCGGAGAGGTCACCTTGGTGTACGCCAGGTTAATACGCGCCGTTTCAACGGCGGCTTTAGCGGCAAGCACGGCAGCATTCGCCTGTTGCGCATCCGCCAGCGCCTGATCGTAGTCTTGTTTACTGATGTACTGCGTGCCGAGCAGTTTCTTATAACGGTTCACCGTGACCTGCGCGATGCTGGCTGCGGCCTGGGCTTTCGCCAGATCGCCTTTCGCACTTTCGTATGACGCTTGATAAGTCGCAGGATCAATCTGATAGAGAGACACACCTGCTTCGATATCGCTGCCTTCCTCGAAATTCCGCTTCAGGATAATGCCGCTTACCTGAGGGCGAACTTCGGCAATACGGAAAGCACTGGTGCGACCCGGAAGTTCAGTGGTGATCTGCAGAGGTTCAGTTTTGAGCGTCACAACCCCAACTTCTGGCATTTGCTGGCCCCCTTGTTGGGCCGGTTTGTCGTCACATCCTGTTAGCGCTAAGCTGCCTGAGAGCATCAGAACGACCGCCAGAGGCGTTAACCCTCTGTTTTTGTTCATATGTAAACCTCGAGTGTCCGATTTCAAATTGATCAATGGTCAAAAGTCCACAAACCCATTGCTGCGTTTATATTATCGTCGTGCTATGGTACATACATTCATAAATGTATGTAAATCTAACGCCTGTAAATTCACCGACATATGGCACGAAAAACCAAACAACAAGCGCAGGAAACACGACAACACATACTGGATGTAGCGCTACGTTTGTTCTCGCAACAAGGGGTATCTTCCACCTCGCTGGCGGAGATTGCAAAAGCCGCGGGCGTTACTCGTGGCGCAATCTATTGGCATTTCAGAAACAAGTCGGATTTATTCAGTGAAATCTGGGAGCTGTCAGAATCCAACATTGGTGAGCTTGAGACTGAGTATCAGGCAAAATTCCCCGACGATCCACTATCTGTATTAAGAGAAATATTAGTTCATCTTCTTGAATCTACCGTGACGGAAGAGCGGCGACGTTTATTGATGGAGATTATATTCCACAAATGCGAATTTGTGGGAGAAATGGCCGTAGTGCAGCAGGCGCAAAGAAACATCTGCCTGGAGAGCTATGACCGTATTGAGCAGACCCTCACGCACTGTATAAAAGCCAATATGCTTCCCGCAAATCTGCTCACGCGCCGCGCCGCGGTTATCATGCGCGGCTACGTCTCGGGCATCATGGAAAACTGGCTGTTTGCGCCGCATTCGTTTGATCTCAAAAAAGAAGCGCGTGATTACGTCGCTATCCTGCTGGAAATGTTTATGTTTTGCCCCACACTGCGCGCCGTCGCGCCTGACGCGCAGGCCTGAACCCGCGCCAGGAATTGTCCTGGTCGATTTCGCTGCCGCTATTCTGCCTAAGAGAGCCGTGATATTCTTGCGCGTTGACTATTTTCGGTCGTCTTTTCGGTTCAGAAACCTTCATTCACATGACTATGTTGCAGCTCTATAAACGTTCACAGCACCTTATTTTTGTCACGGTGGCTGTTTTCATTCTTATGTTGTCCTGCCCGTCATTGGCATTGGCCCGCGCCTCCACAAACGGTGACCTGCCTTCCCGGGCGGATGTGCAAAGCCAACTGGATACACTCAATAAACAAAAAGACCTTTCCGCCCAGGACAAACTGATTCAGCAGGATCTCACTGAGACCATTGCCACGCTGGAGAAAATCGAACGGGTGAAAGAGGAGACAGTTCAGTTACGCCAGAAAGTGTCACAGGCGCCGGAAAAAATGCGTCAGGCCGTGGAGTCCCTTAACGCGCTGAGCGATGTCGATAATGACGACGAGACGCGGAAAACCCTCAGCACTCTGTCACTGCGTCAGCTGGAGCTGCGCGTGGCCCAGGCGCTGGATGATCTGCAGAATTCGCAAAACGACCTGGCGACCTATAACAGTCAGTTAGTTTCCCTGCAAACGCAGCCAGAGCGCGTGCAGAACGCTATGTACGCCGCTTCCCAACAGCTTCAGCAAATCCGTAACCAACTGGATGGCGTCGGCGAAACGGCGTTACGTCCAACCCAACAGGTGCTGCTACAAGCGCAGCAAGTGTTGCTGAATGCCCAAATTGAGCAACAGCGTAAAAGCCTGGAAGGCAATACAGTGCTCCAGGACACTTTGCAAAAGCAGCGCGATTTCGTCACTGCCAACAGCAACCGGATTGAGCATCAGCTGCAGCTGTTGCAGGAAGCGGTGAATAACAAGCGGCTAACGCTCACCGAAAAGACCGCGCAGGAGGCCATTTCGCCAGATGAGACCGCGCGCATTCAGGCCAATCCGCTGGTGAAGCAGGAACTGGATATCAACCATCAGCTCAGCCAGCGTCTGATTACCGCGACGGAAAACGGCAACGCGTTGATGCAGCAAAACATCAAAGTCAAAAACTGGCTGGATCGCGCCCTGCAGTCTGAACGCAATATTAAAGAACAGATCGCGGTGCTGAAGGGGAGCCTCCTGCTGTCTCGTATCCTGTATCAGCAGCAGCAAACCCTGCCGTCGGCAGATGAGCTTGAAGATATGACCAACCGCATCGCGGATTTGCGTCTTGAGCAGTTTGAAGTCAACCAACAGCGCGACGCGCTGTTTCAGAATGATGCTTTCGTCGCCAAACTGGAAGAGGGGCATCAGAGCGACGTTAACGACGAGGTGCACGACGCGCTGCTGCAGGTGGTCGATATGCGCCGCGAGCTGCTGGATCAGTTGAATAAGCAGCTTGGCAATCAGCTGATGATGGCCATTAACCTGCAAATTAATCAACAGCAGTTAATGAGCGTATCAAAAAGCCTGAAAGAAATTCTCACCCAGCAAATCTTCTGGGTAAACAGCAACCGTCCGATGGACTGGGACTGGATAAAGGCGTTTCCGGAAACCCTGAAAGAGCAGTTTAAGGCGATGAAAATCACCGTTAACTGGGAGAAAGCCTGGCCTGCGGTATTCATCGCGTTTCTCGCTGGCTTGCCGCTGTTACTGATTGCCGGCGTGATTCGCTGGCGTCTGAAATGGCTGAAAGCCTGGCAGCAAAAACTCGCTGCGGCGGTCGGTTCCTTACGCAATGACAGCCAGTTGAATACGCCGAAAGCGATACTGATCGATCTGATTCGCGCCCTGCCTGCGTGCCTGCTTATCCTCGCCGTCGGCCTGATTTTGCTGACAATGCAGCTCAACATCAGCGACCTGCTGTGGGCGTTCAGCAAAAAACTGGCCATCTTCTGGCTGGTGTTTGGCCTGTGCTGGAAGGTACTGGAAAAAGAAGGGGTGGCGATTCGACACTTCGGGATGCCCGCGCAGCTGACCAGCCACTGGCGGCGTCAGATCGTACGCATCAGTCTGGCGCTGCTGCCGCTGCACTTCTGGTCGGTGGTAGCCGAGCAGTCGCCGCTGCATCTGATGGATGATGTGCTGGGGCAGGCGATGATTTTCCTTAACCTGCTGTTGATCGCGTTTCTGGTCTGGCCGATGTTCCGGGAAAGCTGGCGCGACAAAGAATCTCACGGACTGCGACTGGTCACGATCACTATCCTGTCGATCATTCCGGTTGCCCTGATGGTGCTGACCGCGACCGGCTATTTCTATACCACGCTTCGCCTGGCGGGTCGCTGGATAGAGACCGTTTATCTGGTGATTATCTGGAATCTGCTTTACCAGACCGTACTGCGCGGACTGAGCGTTGCGGCGCGGCGCATTGCCTGGCGTCGCGCACTGGCGCGTCGGCAAAATCTGGTGAAAGAGGGCGCTGAAGGGGCGGAACCGCAGGAGGAGCCGACGATCGCGCTCGAGCAGGTGAACCAGCAAACGCTGCGTATCACCATGCTGCTAATGGTCTCGCTGTTTGCGGTCATGTTCTGGGCGATTTGGTCCGATCTGATCACCGTGTTCAGCTATCTCGACAGCATTACGCTCTGGCATTACAACGGCACTGAAGCGGGCGCCGCGGTGGTGAAAAGCGTGACGATGGGCAGTTTACTGTTTGCCATTATTGCCTCTATGGTGGCCTGGGCATTGATCCGTAACCTGCCGGGCCTGCTGGAAGTGTTAGTGCTCTCGCGGCTAAAAATGCGCCAGGGCGCATCGTACGCGATCACCACGATCCTCAATTACATTATTATCGCCGTCGGGGCGATGACAGTATTCGGGTCGCTTGGCGTTTCGTGGGATAAACTGCAGTGGCTGGCGGCGGCGCTGTCGGTCGGTCTGGGTTTTGGTTTGCAGGAGATCTTCGGTAACTTTGTCTCCGGTCTGATTATCCTGTTCGAACGTCCGGTGCGGATCGGCGATACGGTGACCATCGGCACCTATTCAGGGACCGTCAGTAAGATCCGCATCCGTGCGACCACTATCACTGACTTCGATCGCAAAGAGGTGATCATCCCGAACAAGGCGTTTGTGACCGAACGTCTGATCAACTGGTCCCTGTCCGATACCACCACGCGACTGGTGATCCGCATTGGCGTGGCCTACGGTTCAGATCTGGAAAAAGTGCGTAAGGTTCTGCAACAGGCGGCGCTGGAGCATCCAAAGGTGATGCACGATCCGCAGCCTGAAGTGTTCTTTACCACCTTCGGCGCCAGTACACTCGACCACGAGCTGCGTTTGTACGTCCGCGAACTGCGCGATCGCAGCCATACTGTGGACGAACTGAACCGCGCCATCGACCGCCTGTGCCGCGAAAACAATATCGACATTGCCTTTAATCAACTTGAAGTGCATCTGCGCAACGATAAGGGCGATGAAGTGACGGAAGTGAAGCGCGAGATTAAAGGCGACGATCCGACGCCGGCGGTAAGTTAACCAAACGGGGGGCGGCGAATGTCGCCCCTCGGTTGTTTAATGAGACAGCGCAGCCAGTTCTTCTGCGGTCAGGCCAGTAAACTGCATAATACGTGAGAATTCCATCCCGTCATCCAGCATCTTTCGCGCAATGGCACGGGCCTCCGCCTGGCGGCCTTTTTCCAGACCTTGTTGCATGCCCAGTTGAATACCCTCTGTGCGGCCTTTCTCTTCCAGCCATTCGGCAATCGTCATCAGTTGATCCTTATACTGAGGCGCACCTTGTGCCAGTTGGCGAATCAGTACGCCGGGATTTTCACAATTACCTGCCTTCACCATATAGTTTATCAACACGTTAAGTTGAGGGTCGGTAAGCGATTGCTGCGTTAGCAATGTGATCAACTGATCCAGTAACTCGCTCAAATCGCGTTGACGAATATGTTTTTGCAGGAGTTCCAGCATCGCCATCCGTTGATGCTGCAGGATCTGATTATCCGGTATCGCCGTCAGGTCCACCAGCGGAAATTCACTGTTGTATAGCGTCTTTGCCATCTCGGGTTCACTAAACAGACTTTGCCAGTTGAGGCTGTGGGGCCATGGGTTTTTTAGCCCCTGGTAAAAGAGGATAGGCACCACTAACGGCAACGTTGTATGTCCCGCATCAAGATGGCGCTGCATGGCGGCAATCGCATAGCGCATCATTCGGAATGCCATTCGCCGCGACGTTCCACCAGACAGTAATCATTGATATTGCGAGCCGTCTTCCGCGCTTTTGAGCTTGTTTTCATAATCACGCATAACGATTTCCAGCGCGCGTAGCACGGTTCGCGGAGGGAGCTGATTCTCTTCCAGCAGCACGATCAAATCGACGGCCAGTTTGACCTCGTCCGGGGCGTTTTCCAGTGACATAGATTCTCCGGGGATTAGCGGGTTAAGTGTGCGATGACGCGTTCAATGCTGTCGAGCGCCTTGCGACAGCGCGCCAGACGACCTTCATAGATTTCCACTTCGCGCTGCAGCGTCTGTTGTTCCTGCAGGCTGCGGGTTTCGGCGAGGCGCATTTTACGTTCCTGCGTCATCGCTCGCAGGCGGCGTTCAAATTCCTGATGCTGAAGGCGTTTACGCTGCCATTTGGTCAGGGTGGGTGACCCGCTGTCCCATTCGCGCAGCGACCAGCTTTCACACTCGCGGGCGATAGCCTCCAGCTGTGAGGCGAGATGTTCCGCCAGCCAGGCGACCTGTGGAAGCTGCTGTCGCATAACAGCCTGGCGTAGCGCCTGAAGATTGGCCTCCGCTTCCTCTACGCAGTCCTGAAGACGCGTAGCGCGGGTCTGAAAAAGCTGGCGATCGAAGCGAGGGCTGAGTGTTGCGTGCTGCGCTAGCGGTGCGCAACGATGGCGCAATTCGGCGAGCCGATCGTCCAGCTTTTGTAGCAGCATGGCGGTTTTCAATACAACACTCCAATGAAAATGATAACTGTTATGCTAAAGTAGCGTTCTGGTTTGCGACATGCCTTTATTATGCAACGAATCTTCTTGATCATCACGGGCTGGCTTGCGGTTTTCCTTGGAACGCTTGGCGTGGTATTGCCGCTTCTGCCGACGACGCCGTTTATTTTACTTGCCGCCTGGTGCTTTGCCCGCTCGTCGCCGCGTTTTCATCAGTGGTTGCTCTACCGTTCGTGGTTTGGCAGCTATTTACGCTACTGGCAAAAACATAAAGCGATGCCGCCGGGCGCGAAATCCCGGGCGATTATTCTGATCCTGATGACTTTTGGCGTCTCATTGTGGCTGACCCCCATGATGTGGGTGCGGATCCTCCTGCTTTTCATCCTCGCCTGCCTGCTGATATTTATGTGGCGAATCCCGGTAGTTGATGAAAAGCAACAAAAGCACTGAAGCGTAATCATCGCAGTTGCAATTACTGGCTGTAGCCAGTAAATTCGACCGTTTTCGAGCACAGGCGCGCCTGGTCAAAGGTTAACCACAGGTAACTTTGGCCTGCTATACACACGATCGTCCAAAGTGCGTTAAGGCAATCTGCAGGATGAAGTATACTGCGCGCAATGTAGAGTAATACCGTATTTATCAGGCACACACTTATGACCGCGACTGCACAGCAGCTTGAGTTTCTCAAAAATAGCATTAAAAGCATTCAGGACTACCCGAAACCGGGCATTCTTTTCCGTGATGTCACCAGCTTACTGGAAGACCCGAAGGCTTACGCGCTCAGCATCGACTTGCTGGTTGAGCGTTACAAAGATGCGGGCATTACCAAAGTGGTCGGTACCGAAGCGCGCGGCTTCCTGTTTGGCGCGCCGGTGGCGCTGGGGCTTGGCGTTGGTTTTGTGCCGGTACGTAAACCGCGCAAATTGCCGCGTGAGACAATCGCTGAAAGCTACGAGCTGGAATACGGCACCGATCAACTGGAAATTCACGTTGATGCCATTCAGCCTGGCGACAAAGTGCTGGTGGTGGACGATCTGTTAGCGACCGGCGGCACCATCGAAGCCACCGCGAAACTGATCCGCCGTCTGGGTGGTGAAGTCAATGACGCGGCGTTTATCATCAATTTACCGGATCTCGGCGGCGAAGCGCGTCTGGAAAAATTGGGTATCGCCAGTTACTGTCTGGTCTCCTTTGCCGGGCATTAATCCCGGTCCCCGCAACCTCGCTCATTGAGCGAGGTTGTGTTAGCATTCCCCCCTATGAATTCACCTTCCAGCGTTGCAGAGCCAGCCAATGAGTTATCAGGTTTTAGCCCGAAAATGGCGCCCACAAACCTTTGCTGACGTTGTCGGCCAGGAACATGTGCTAACCGCACTGGCGAACGGCTTGTCGCTAGGGCGTATTCACCACGCTTATCTTTTTTCCGGGACTCGCGGCGTCGGTAAAACCTCTATCGCCCGTCTGCTGGCGAAAGGGTTGAACTGCGAAACCGGGATCACCGCCACGCCATGCGGCGTTTGCGACAACTGCCGTGAAATTGAGCAGGGACGATTTGTCGATCTCATCGAGATTGACGCCGCGTCGCGTACCAAAGTCGAAGACACTCGCGACCTGCTGGATAACGTTCAGTACGCCCCTGCGCGCGGTCGTTTTAAGGTGTACCTGATCGACGAAGTGCATATGCTGTCCCGTCACAGCTTTAACGCGCTGCTCAAAACCCTTGAGGAGCCGCCCGCGCACGTCAAATTCCTGCTGGCGACCACCGACCCGCAGAAGTTGCCGGTGACCATATTGTCCCGCTGTCTGCAATTTCACCTTAAGGCGCTGGACGTCGAGCAGATCCGCCACCAGCTTGAGCACATTCTTAATGAAGAGCACATCGCGCACGAACCTCGCGCGTTGCAGTTGCTTTCCCGGGCGGCAGACGGGAGCCTGCGCGACGCGCTTAGCCTGACCGATCAGGCTATCGCCAGCGGCGACGGTCAGGTTTCAACCCAGGCGGTGAGCGCGATGCTCGGTACGCTGGATGACGACCAGGCGCTGTCGCTTGTTGAAGCGGTGATCGCCGCCGACGGTGAACGCGTCATGTCGCTGGTCAACGACGCGGCGGCGCGCGGCATCGAGTGGGAAGCGTTGCTGGTCGAAATGCTCGGCCTGCTGCATCGAATTGCGCTGGTCCAGCTTTCGCCCGCGGCGCTGGGCAGCGACATGGCGACAATTGAAGTACGGATGCGCGAACTGGCGCGAACCGTACCGCCAACGGACGTACAGCTTTATTACCAGACGTTGTTGATGGGTCGTAAAGAGCTGCCTTACGCGCCGGACAGACGCATGGGGGTTGAAATGACCCTGCTGCGCGCGCTGGCGTTTCACCCACGGATGCCGTTGCCGGAACCGGAGACGCCGCGCCAGTCTTTTGCGCCCGTGGCCCCGACGGCGGTGATGAGTCCGACGCAGGTGCCGCAGCAGCCGTCTGCGCCGACACAGCAGGCGCCAGCCGCGCCATTGTCCGACGCCACCAGTCAGGTGCTGGCGGCGCGCAATCAGCTTCAGCGCGCGCAGGGAGCAACCAAAGCAAAAAAGAGTGAACCGGCAGCCGCAACCCGCGCGCGGCCGGTGAATAACGCTGCGCTGGAAAGGCTGGCATCGGTGACGGAGCGCGTGCAGGCGCGTCCCGCACCGTCTGCGCTCGAACAAGCGCCGGTGAAGAAAGAAGCGTATCGCTGGAAGGCAACCACTCCGGTTGTCGAAGTGAAAGACGTTGTCGCGACGCCGAAAGCGCTGAAAAAAGCGCTGGAGCATGAAAAGACGCCTGAACTGGCGGCGAAGCTGGCGACGGAAGCCATTGAACGCGACCCGTGGGCGGCGCAGGTGAGCCAGTTAGCGTTACCGAAACTGGTGGAACAGGTGGCGCTCAATGCCTGGAAAGAAGAGAACGGCAATGCTGTCTGTCTGCATTTGCGCTCCAGCCAGCGCCATCTGAACTCCGCTGGCGCGAAACAAAAACTGGCCGAGGCGCTGAGCGCGCTGGCCGGTACAACGGTTGAACTGACTATCGTAGAAGATGATAATCCGGCGGTGCGCACGCCGCTGGAGTGGCGTCAGGCCATTTATGAAGAAAAACTTGCGCAGGCGCGTGAGTCGATCGTTGCGGATAATAATATCCAGACCCTGCGTCGCTTTTTTGATGCGGATCTGGATGAAGAGAGTATTCGTCCCATTTGATCGTAAGCGTCGCTTACGATTGTCATCCCTTAACGTGATTGAGAGAGAAGCCTATGTTTGGTAAAGGCGGTCTGGGCAACCTGATGAAACAGGCCCAGCAGATGCAGGAAAAAATGCAGCAGATGCAGGAAGAGATTGCGAAGCTGGAAGTGACCGGCGAGTCCGGCGCAGGTCTGGTGAAAGTGACCATTAACGGCGCGCACAACTGCCGTCGCGTGGAAATCGATCCGAGCCTGCTCGAAGATGACAAAGAGATGCTGGAAGATCTGGTCGCCGCCGCGTTCAACGATGCCGCTCGTCGCATTGAAGAAACGCAGAAAGAGAAAATGGCGTCTGTTTCTTCCGGTATGCAACTGCCGCCAGGCTTTAAGATGCCGTTCTGATGCAAACCAGCCCGCTGTTAACTCAGCTTATGGAAGCACTGCGCTGTTTGCCGGGCGTAGGCCCGAAGTCGGCGCAGCGCATGGCGTTTACGCTGTTACAGCGTGACCGCAGCGGCGGGATGCGCCTGGCGCAAGCGCTGACCCGGGCGATGTCGGAAATCGGCCACTGTGCCGATTGCCGTACTTTCACCGAGCAGGACGTGTGCAATATCTGTTCAAACCCGCGTCGTCAGGAAAACGGTCAGATTTGCGTGGTCGAAAGTCCGGCGGATATCTACGCGATTGAGCAGACCGGGCAATTTTCCGGGCGCTATTTCGTGCTGATGGGGCACCTGTCGCCGCTCGACGGTATCGGACCGGACGACATTGGACTTGACCGGCTGGAACAGCGCCTTTCTTCTGAGCCGCTCAATGAAGTGATCCTCGCGACCAATCCCACGGTCGAAGGGGAGGCAACGGCGAACTATATTGCCGAGCTTTGCGCGCAATATGGCGTCGAAGCCAGCCGTATCGCTCACGGCGTTCCGGTTGGCGGTGAGCTGGAGATGGTTGACGGCACAACGCTGTCACACTCTCTTGCTGGTCGCCATAAGCTTAAATTCTGAACAAACGGAGGCGGCGTTTGCGGCCTCCGCTTGAAATCTCTCCCCCGCGTCCCCATTTTCCCCTCAACGTGTTTTTACCATTAAAAATGGCTTTGTTGAGGTAGATCTACATGAAAGGACAAGAAACTCGCGGTTTTCAGTCAGAGGTAAAGCAACTTCTGCATCTGATGATCCATTCTCTGTATTCCAATAAAGAAATCTTCCTGCGTGAGCTTATCTCTAACGCCTCAGATGCGGCAGACAAGCTGCGTTTCCGCGCGCTGTCAAACCCGGACCTCTATGAAGGCGACGGTGAACTGCGCGTGCGCGTCTCCTTCGATAAAGATAAGCGTACGTTGACCATTGCCGACAATGGCGTGGGCATGAACCGGGATGACGTTATCGATCATCTGGGGACCATCGCCAAATCCGGCACGAAATCATTCCTCGAATCCATGGGATCTGACCAGGCGAAAGACAGCCAGCTGATCGGCCAGTTCGGGGTCGGCTTTTATTCCGCGTTTATTGTTGCCGACAAAGTGACCGTGCGCACCCGCGCGGCGGGCGATAAGCCGGAAAACGGCGTGTTCTGGGAATCCGCGGGCGAAGGCGAATACACGGTTGCCGACATCACCAAAGACGATCGCGGCACCGAAATTACCCTGCACCTGCGCGATGGCGAAGATGAGTTCCTCGATGACTGGCGCGTGCGTTCGATCATCAGCAAATATTCCGATCACATCGCGCTGCCGGTAGAAATTGAAAAACAGGAAGAGAAAGACGGTGAAACCGTTGTCTCCTGGGAAAAAATCAACAAGGCGCAGGCGCTGTGGACCCGTAACAAGTCCGAAATCAGCGAAGACGAATACAAAGAATTCTACAAGCACATTGCCCATGACTTTACCGATCCGCTGACCTGGAGCCACAACCGCGTGGAAGGGAAGCAGGAGTACACCAGCCTGCTGTATATCCCGTCTCAGGCACCGTGGGACATGTGGAACCGCGATCATAAACACGGCCTGAAGCTGTACGTCCAGCGCGTGTTTATCATGGACGACGCCGAACAGTTCATGCCGAACTACCTGCGTTTCGTGCGGGGTCTGATCGATTCCAACGACCTGCCGCTGAACGTTTCTCGTGAAATCCTGCAGGACAGCACCGTTACCCGTAATCTGCGCAGCGCGCTGACCAAACGCGTTCTGCAAATGCTGGAAAAACTGGCGAAGGACGATGTGGAAAAATACCAGACCTTCTGGAAACAGTTCGGTCTGGTGCTGAAAGAAGGTCCGGCGGAAGATCACGCCAACCAGGAAACCATCGCCAGACTGATGCGTTTTGCCTCCACCCATACCGATTCCTCCGCACAGACCGTCTCGCTGGAAGACTATGTTTCCCGCATGAAAGAAGGGCAGGAGAAGATTTACTACATCACCGCCGACAGCTATGCGGCAGCGAAGAGCAGCCCGCACCTGGAGCTGCTGCGTAAGAAAGGTATCGAAGTCCTGCTGCTTTCCGACCGCATCGACGAATGGATGATGAATTACCTGACCGAATTCGACGGTAAAGCGTTCCAGTCCGTGGCGAAAGCCGACGAATCTATCGACAAGCTGGCCGATGAAGTGGACGAAAGCGCGAAAGAAGCGGAAAAAGCGCTGACGCCGTTCGTTGAGCGTGTGAAAACTCTGCTTGGCGATCGGGTGAAAGAGGTGCGTCTGACCCACCGTCTGACCGACACGCCCGCGATTGTCACCACCGATGCGGACGAAATGAGCACTCAGATGGCAAAACTGTTTGCCGCTGCGGGTCAGGCTGTACCGGAAGTGAAATACATCTTTGAACTGAACCCGGATCACGTGCTGGTGAAACGCACCGCGGACACCGAAGATGACGCTCAGTTTAAAGAGTGGGTAGAACTGCTGCTGGATCAGGCGCTGTTTGCCGAACGCGGGACGCTGGAGGATCCGAACCAGTTTATCCGTCGCATGAACCAACTGCTGGTTTCCTGACCGCGTTGAGGTGATGCCGGAAGGCGACGAAAACGTCTTTCCAGCCTACCGACAGGTTGCTGTTTGTAGGTCGGATAAGCGTCAGCGCCATCCGGCATTCTTTTATTTGTTCCTCTCTTTTCTTATTTTCCCGCCGTTAACCGTTTCAGCGCAGGGCACCTTCCTTGAGCGAATTGCGTGATGGTGGTATCGTTTAGCGCTTTTTTAAAAAATATCGACAACCTTTAAGGGGATTTTCGTAATGCGTATCATTCTGCTTGGCGCTCCGGGCGCGGGTAAAGGAACTCAGGCTCAGTTCATCATGGAGAAGTATGGTATTCCGCAAATCTCCACGGGTGATATGCTGCGTGCTGCCGTGAAGTCTGGCTCCGAGCTGGGTAAACAAGCGAAAGACATCATGGATGCGGGTAAGCTGGTGACCGATGAGCTGGTGATTGCGCTGGTGAAAGAGCGTATCGCCCAGGAAGATTGCCGTAACGGTTTTCTGTTAGACGGCTTCCCGCGCACCATTCCGCAGGCTGACGCCATGAAAGAAGCGGGCATCGTGGTGGATTACGTTCTCGAATTCGACGTACCGGACGAACTGATCGTGGACCGTATCGTTGGTCGCCGCGTTCACGCCGCCTCTGGCCGCGTATACCACATCAAATTCAATCCGCCGAAAGTAGACGGTAAAGACGATGTGACCGGCGAAGAGCTGACTACCCGTAAAGACGACCAGGAAGAAACCGTACGTAAGCGTCTGGTGGAATACCATCAGATGACCGCACCGCTGATTGGCTACTACCAGAAAGAAGCGGAAGCCGGTAACACCCAATACGCCAAAGTCGACGGCACACAGGCCGTGGCTGACGTGCGTGCTGACCTGGAAAAAATCCTCGGTTAATCGGTAAAATGCCCGAAGGCGCCACGCTTATCGGGCTTACCGCACCGTAGGCCGGAGAGAACGCGGCACGCTACTCTCCGGCTTCGCCCAAAAATACCTCTCGCAGCAATTAGTTCTTCTTCTCTGCTTTTCCGCTACAATTATCAACCAGTTGAAACGATAAGAGGCGGTAATGCGTCAGACGAAAACCGGAATTTTGTTGGCTAACCTCGGCACGCCCGATGCGCCTACGCCAGCGGCAGTGAAACGCTATCTCAAGCAATTTCTCAGCGACAAACGCGTTGTTGATACGCCTCGTCTTTTATGGTGGCCGTTGTTACGCGGGGTGATTTTGCCGCTGCGCTCGCCGCGCGTGGCGAAACTGTATCAGTCTGTGTGGATGGAAGGTGGGTCGCCGCTAATGGTTTACAGCCGCCAGCAGCAGCAGGCGCTTGCCGCACGCTTGCCGGATACGCCGGTTGCCCTCGGGATGAGCTATGGATCGCCATCGCTGGAAAGCGCAGTGGATGAACTGCTGGCCAACCATGTCGATCATATCGTCGTGTTGCCGTTGTACCCGCAATATTCCTGTTCGACCGTCGCTGCCGTCTGGGACGAACTGGCGCGCATTCTTGAGCGCAAACGCCACATTCCTGGCATCTCATTCATTCGCGATTACGCTGACGACAGCGCCTACATTGATGCGCTGGCCAACAGCGTGCGGGCATCATTTGCAGAACATGGCGAACCCGATCTGCTGCTGCTGTCGTATCACGGCATTCCGCAGCGTTATGCAGATGAAGGCGACGATTATCCGCAGCGCTGCCGTGATACCACCCGAGAGCTGGTTTCTGCGCTCGGCCTGCCGCCGGACAAGGTGATGATGACCTTCCAGTCGCGCTTTGGTCGTGAGCCATGGCTAACGCCTTATACCGACGAAACGCTGAAAATGCTCGGTGAAAAAGGGACCGGCCATATACAGGTGATGTGCCCGGGCTTTGCGGCTGACTGCCTGGAGACGCTGGAAGAGATCGCGGTACAAAACAAAGAGATCTTCCTTGAGGCGGGCGGCAAAAAATATGAATATATTCCGGCGCTTAATGCCACACCGGAACATATTGATATGATGCTAAAACTGACCGCAGCGTATCGCTAAAGCTGGGCGGTAAAGAAACGCGCGCCGTCCTGAAGCGCTTCGTCAGCGCTACGCATCATCCTGGAGTAATGCAGGAAGGAATGCAGCGTGCCGGGATACATTTTGTATTCGCACGGCTGGCGGTGCGTCCTGAGCGTGTCAAAAAGCAGACGGCTGTCGTCAATAAGCGGATCAAATTCGGCGGTGGAGATAAAGCATGGCGGCACGTCGCGCGTCAGGTCGTTATTGAACAGGCAATAGTAAGGCGACTCCTGGTCTTCTGCGGTACGCAGATAGGCGTTCTCAAATATCTTCAGATCGTCGCGACTCAGGCCGTCCCACTCGCCGCCCAGCAGCCGACGGCTGGGCGAGTCCTGCAAGCCATACAGACCATACCATAGCAACACGCCGGCCACTTTCCCGCAGTCCAACCGTTTATCCCGCAACCACAGCGCGCTGGCGAGCGCCAGCATCGCTCCCGCCGAATCACCGGCAAAGCCAATGTGCGACATGTTCAGTTGATAATCGTCCGCGTGCTGATGAAAAAACTGGCAGGCAGAAACCGTTTCTACAATAGCCTGCGGAAAACGGGCCTCGGGCGACAGGGAATAATCAATGCCTACCACCGTACACCGGCTATATTGTGCCAACAGACGCATAATGCGGTCGTGGGTATCGAGATTGCCGAGAATAAATCCGCCGCCGTGCAGGTAAAAGAGCGTTGCCTGACTTTCTGGCTCCGGGCAGTAAAACCGCGTGGTCAGTTCGCCGTGCGCGCCTGGAATCGTATATTCTCGCGTCGTCATCGCTGGCGCATCAAGATTCCAGAAACGACGCTCAAGCTGATAATGCTGGCGCATGGCTTTCACATCATCGGCGGGCGGCCAGGGCGGCAGGTCGTCCTGGTGGACATCAAGCACTGTCTGCATCTCTTCTGAAATGCACGTCAGGACGGGAAGCTTATTTTCCGGGTTCATCGAACGCTCCTTGTGAAAAAGGAACATTGTAAAAATTCTCGCCGCAGAAACTGCGATCCCGCCGTCGGATATTGAAACTCTGCGGAAGCGGGGGGGAATGTGCTACCATGCACCGCTCCGTTAGTCACCCGTAAAAACAGTCATGAAATTTCCCGGTAAACGCAAATCCAAACACTATTTCCCCGTCAATGCGCGCGATCCGCTGCTGCAACAAATTCAGCCTGAAAACGAGAGTAGCGCCGCGTGGGTCGTCGGTATCGACCAGACGCTGGTGGATATTGAAGCGAAAGTCGATGACGAGTTTATACAACGTTACGGATTAAGCGCCGGACATTCTCTGGTGATCGAAGATGACGTGGCGGAAGCGTTATATCAGGAGCTGAAGCAGAGAAATTTAATCACTCATCAGTTTGCGGGCGGCACCATAGGCAACACCATGCACAACTATTCGGTGCTGGCGGACGATCGCTCGGTGTTGCTTGGCGTCATGTGCAGTAACATTGAAATAGGCAGCTATGCCTATCGCTATTTGTGCAATACCTCCAGCCGTACCGATCTCAACTATCTTCAGGGCGTGGACGGACCGATTGGCCGTTGTTTTACCCTGATCGGCGAATCCGGTGAGCGTACCTTCGCCATCAGCCCCGGCCACATGAACCAACTGCGTGCGGAAAGCATCCCCGAGTCGGTGATTGCCGGTGCCTCTGCGCTGGTATTAACCTCCTATCTGGTGCGCTGTAAGCCGGGAGAACCAATGCCGGAAGCGACCATGAAGGCCATCGGGTATGCGAAAAAACACAATGTGCCGGTAGTGCTGACGCTTGGCACCAAATTCGTGATTGCCGATAACCCACAGTGGTGGCAGGCATTTCTGCAAGAAAACGTCTCAATTCTGGCAATGAACGAAGAAGAAGCCGAAGCGTTGACCGGAGAGAGCGATCCGCTGCTGGCGTCGGACAAGGCGCTGGACTGGGTGGATCTGGTGCTTTGCACCGCCGGGCCGATCGGCCTGTATATGGCGGGCTTCACCGAAGACGAAGCCAAACGGAAAACCCAGCATCCATTATTGCCGGGCGCGATTGCCGAGTTTAACCAGTACGAGTTCAGCCGCGCGATGCGTCATAAGGATTGCGTGAATCCGCTGCGGGTCTATTCTCATATCGCGCCGTATATGGGCGGTCCGGAAAAGATCATGAATACCAACGGCGCGGGCGACGGCGCGCTGGCGGCGCTACTGCATGATATTACTGCTAACAGCTATCACCGCACGAACGTGCCGAATTCCAGCAAGCATACCTTTACCTGGTTGACCTATTCGTCACTGGCGCAGGTATGCAAGTATGCGAACCGGGTCAGCTATCAGGTGTTGAACCAACACTCCCCGCGTCTGACGCGAGGATTGCCGGAACGGGAAGACAGTCTTGAGGAGTCCTACTGGGATCGCTGAACCTCTGCCCGATGGCGATTCACTGATCGGGCCTGCGTAGAGTACCAGGCGCTGTAGGCCGGACAAGGCATGACGCCGCCATCCGGCAGGGTGACATTCAGGATTCAGGATTAACCCGGCACCACATCACCTGCTGGCCCCGTTTCCAGCAGTTCCAGCATCGTCCGGGCGATTTCACGTTCGCCCATCACCACCTGATTCGCCCCGCGCTCGGTAATGTACTCCACCTCATCGTCATAGTGCGCGCGGGCGATAATCTCAATGTTCGGGCATTTCTCACGGGCAGACGCCACGATTTCACCCGCTTCGTAGCCGTTCGGGATAGTAAGGATGAGCCAGCGCGCGCAGTCCAGATGCGCCAGATTCATGATTTCTTCGTTGGCGGCATTGCCCAGCACCGCGCGGATCCCACGCTCGCGCAGTTCATCCACGCGGGTTCGTGACGTTTCAATCACCACCAGCGGTATATCCGCCGCCATCAGTTTCTCGCCAAGCAGGCTGCCGACGCGGCCAAAGCCTACCAGCAGCGCGTGGTTGCAGATATCCACCGGAATTTGCTTCTCTTCTTCGATCGCTTCTTCCAGCGTCTGCTCTTCCAGCGTTTCGGTTTTCGCCAGATATTTTTCCAGCAGCGCAAACAGTATTGGGTTTAGCATTATTGACAGGATCGCGCCGGCCAGCACCAGATTTTGCCCTTCCTGGGGCAGCAGATTCAGCGCCATCCCCAGACCTGCAAGAATAAAGGCGAATTCGCCAATCTGCGCCAGGCTGGCGGCAATGGTCAGTGCGGTACGCGGCGAATGCCCAAACAGACGCACCAGCAGGAAGGCGGCGACCGACTTACCGAAGATGATGATAGCCAGCGTGGCAAGCACCGCCAGCGGTTGTTGCACAAGGATCATCGGGTCGAACAGCATACCGACGGAAACGAAGAACAGTACGGCAAACGCGTCGCGCAAAGGCAGCGTATCGTGCGCCGCGCGGTGGCTTAGTTCTGATTCATTCAACACCATGCCGGCAAAGAACGCGCCGAGGGCGAAGGAGACGTCAAACAGTTCCACCGCGCCAAAGGCGATGCCTAACGCCAGCGCCAGAACGGATAACGTAAACAGCTCGCGGGAGCCGGTGGCGGCGCTGCGGGCCATAATCCATGGCACCAGGCGGCGACCCACCAACATCATAATGGCGATGAATGCCACGACCTTGCCGATGGTAATGCCCATATCGACCGCCAGCGAGGCGAAACCGACGTTGCCTTTTTCCACCATTCCGGCCACTGCAGGCAGAAGCACCAGCGTCAGCACCATCACCAGATCTTCGACAATCAGCCAGCCGATAGCGATCTGCCCGCGCTGGCTGTCAACCAGTTGACGCTCCTCAAGCGCGCGCAGCAGCACCACGGTACTGGCGGTCGACAGACACAGCCCAAAGACGATGCCGGTCATCAACGACCAGCCCATCACTGCGGAAAGCGCCATACCCAGCAGCGTCGCCACGGCTATCTGGGCGATCGCGCCGGGAATGGCGATGGACTTTACCGCCATCAAATCCTTGAGCGAGAAATGTAGGCCAACGCCGAACATCAGCAGGATAACCCCCAGTTCGGCGAGTTCCGGCGCCAGTTGGGTATCAGCCACAAAACCAGGGGTAAATGGACCGGCCAGAACGCCCGCTAACAGATATCCCACCAGAGGAGAAATACGCAGTTTATTGGCAAGCATGCCGAGAATAAAAGCGAGCACAAGGCCGCCAACAATGGTGGTGATAAGCGGGGTGGCGTGATGCATTCCGTCTCCTTTGGTAGCTGATGTCCACAAATTCCACGTAATAGTTTATGACAATTTTCATTATCATGTTTATGAATAATTGTTGAATTTTGAAGAAAACTGCAATCTGGCGCAAAAAAGGCACGGATCGGAAAAGGGACTGAGGACAGGCAGAGCAAACGCTTATGATAACTGGTCTGGCACGCGGCTAAAGTTTAGCTTTAGCCGCGGTAAACTCAGGCTTTAGGTCGGTTATCAGGTAAGAATATGGTCAATATCCCGAGAAGCGGCAGGAAAGCGCAGATTTTATAAACTAAATCGATACTGGTATGGTCGGCAACTAACCCTAATACCGCCGCGCCAAGTCCGCCCATTCCGAAAGCGAAGCCGAAAAACAGACCAGAAACCATGCCGATACGGCCGGGTAACAGTTCCTGGGCATACACCAGAATGGCAGAAAACGCCGAGGCAAGAATAAAACCAATGATCACCGTTAAAACCCCGGTCCAGTAGAGCGTGGCATAGGGTAAAATCAACGTAAACGGCGCTACGCCGAGGATAGACCCCCAAATCACATATTTTCGACCGATTTTATCGCCGACAGGCCCGCCAATAACCGTCCCGGCAGCGACCGCAAACAGAAACGCAAACAGATGAAGCTGCGCGTTTTGTACCGATAATCCGAATTTTTGCATCAGATAAAAGGTGTAATAGCTGCTGATGCTCGCCATATAGAAGTATTTCGAAAAAATCAGCACCAGCAGGACGCTTACCGCGAGTACGACTTTGTTGCGCGGTAGCGGATTGATAACGCTGGCTTTAGGTTTCCCTTTGCTCATTCGATGCTGCGCGGCGTACCAGCGACTGATTTGCGCCAGCACGACAATCGCCAGCAGAGCGGCCAGCACAAACCACGCGACGTTGCCTTTACCGTAAGGGGCGATAATCACTGCCGCCAGCAGCGGCCCTAACGAGCTACCAAAGTTGCCGCCCACCTGGAAGATCGACTGGGCAAGGCCGTGACGTCCGCCGGAGGCCATGCGCGCCACGCGCGAGGATTCCGGATGGAAGACCGATGAACCTGTCCCGACCAGCGCTGCCGCCAACAAAACGGCGCCAAAGCTGCCCGCCATCGCCAATAGAACCAGCCCGCTAAGGGTGAAACACATTCCAATGGGGAGCGACCACGGCATGGGATATTTATCGGTCCAGTAGCCGACAACCGGTTGCAACAGCGACGAGGCCAGTTGAAAGGTAAGGGTGATCATGCCAATCTGCATAAACGTCAGCGAAAATTCTGACTGAAGCAGTGGGTAAATCGCCAGAATCAGCGACTGGATCATATCGTTAAGTAAGTGCGAGAGGCTGATGGCCCCTAAAATGCCAAATGACGTCCGCCCTTTCGGCAGCGACGCTGGCTGAGAGGTTTCACTGATTGCCATAAGTACCACGTCTATAGTTATTGAAGTGCAGGGAGTAATTATTATCCGCCTAACATACCTGTGACTGAGTTTTGAAGAAAGTCGCATTTCTGAAAACTTATTTGTTTATTCTCATTACTCGCTGTAATTTCTGCATTTGTCCTGGGTCAGGGAGAGAAAAAATGAAGTTTATGAAACGTGGCGTCGCACTGGCGTTGCTGGCAACCTGGGCGCTGGTCAGCCAGCCCGTGCAGGCATATGAAAAGGATAAAACTTACAAAATCACCATCCTGCACACCAACGATCATCACGGCCATTTCTGGCGCAGTGAATACGGCGAATATGGCCTGTCTGCGCAAAAAACGCTGGTGGACGGTATTCGTCACGAAGTGGCGGAAGAGGGCGGAAGCCTGCTGCTGCTCTCCGGCGGCGATATCAATACTGGCGTGCCGGAGTCCGATCTGCAGGATGCCGAACCCGACTTTCGCGGCATGAATTTGATTGGCTATGATGCAATGGCCGTCGGCAATCACGAATTCGATAATCCGCTCACTGTTTTACGCCAGCAGGAAAAGTGGGCGAAGTTTCCGTTTCTTTCCGCCAATATTTACCAGAAAAGCACCGGTGAACGTCTGTTTAAACCCTGGGCGATTTTTAAGCGTCAGGATCTGAAAATTGCGGTTATCGGTTTAACCACCGACGACACGGCGAAAATTGGCAACCCTGAATTCTTTACGGATATTGAGTTCCGTAAGCCCGCGGATGAAGCGAAGCTGGTGATTCAGGAACTGCAAATGAACGAGAAGCCGGATGTGATTATCGCGACGACCCACATGGGGCACTACGATAACGGCAATCACGGCTCCAATGCGCCGGGCGACGTCGAAATGGCGCGCAGCCTGCCTGCCGGTTCGCTGGCGATGATTGTAGGCGGTCACTCGCAAGACCCCGTGTGCATGGCGTCAGAAAACAAAAAGCAGGTCGATTATGTTCCGGGAACGCCTTGCGCACCGGATAAGCAGAACGGCATCTGGATCGTACAGGCGCATGAATGGGGTAAATACGTAGGCCGCGCGGACTTTGAGTTCCGTAACGGTGAAATGAAAATGGTTAACTACCAGCTCATTCCGGTGAACCTGAAGAAGAAAGTCACCTGGGAAGACGGGAAAAGTGAGCGCGTGCTTTACACACCGGAAATAGCCGAAAATCCGCAGATGCTCTCGCTGCTGACGCCATTTCAGAATAAAGGCAAAGCGCAACTGGATGTCAAAATCGGCTCGGTGAATGCTCGTCTGGAAGGCGATCGCAGCAAAGTGCGCTTCGAGCAAACCAATATGGGCCGTCTGATCCTGGCCGCGCAAATGGCGCGCACCGGCGCGGATTTCGCGGTGATGAGCGGCGGTGGCATTCGCGACTCGATTGAAGAGGGCGACATCACGTATAAAAGCGTCCTGAAGGTGCAGCCGTTTGGCAACATTGTGGTATACGCCGATATGAGCGGCAAAGAGGTCATTGAATACCTGACCGCCGTAGCGCAAATGAAGCCGGATTCCGGCGCGTATCCGCAGTTTGCTAACGTCAGCTTTGTGGCGAAAGACGGTAAGCTAAACGATCTCAAAATCAAAGGGGAAGCGATCGATCCGGCCAAAACCTACCGGATGGCGACGCTGAGCTTTAACGCCACGGGCGGGGATGGTTATCCGCGGTTGGATAATAAGCCGGGCTACGTCAACACCGGCTTCATCGATGCGGAAGTGCTGAAAGAATATATCCAGAAAAATTCACCGCTGGATGCCGGTGCGTATGCGCCTGGCAATGAGGTGATTTTTTAAATCTGCTTGCCCGGTGACGCTATGCCGCCGGGCTGACAACGGGTTTAATCCCGACGCGCAATGTCGGCGAACTTAGCGTCCAGAATGGCGGCCAAATCGTTTGCCGCCAGTTCGATATCCAGCCCGCGCTTGCCGCCGGATACGTAAATGGTCGGGAACGTTTGTGCGGGCGCATCTATCAGCGTCGGCAACCGCTTTTTCTGTCCGAGTGGGCTAATGCCGCCCACCAGATACCCCGTAGTACGTTGCGCAACCATCGGGTCAGCCATATCGACTTTTTTTGCCCCCAGCGCTTTCGCCACTTTTTTTAGATCCAGTTGACCGGCAACCGGCGTGACCGCAACGGCCAGGTGCTTCATGTCTCCGTTTACAGCGACCAGTAACGTTTTATAAACCTGATCCGCATTCAGTCCCAGTTTACGCACCACTTCGTCGCCAAAGTTCGTTTCGCCAGGATCGTGATCGTAGGTGTGGATCTGAAAGGAAATTTTGTTTTTTTCGAGTAATTTAACGGCGGGTGTCATAACTACGAATCCTTGCTCGGAGATAATTCAACAAAAGCATACCCCTGACGACTGTCTAAAAAATAGTACCATCTTGCGCAATTGTATTGGCAGGATGCAGAGTTTGAGCGACAATCGACATACACCGTCGCAAAAAGCGGCGGCATAATAATAATGATGAAATTCCTCTTTGACGGGCCAATAGCGATATTGGCCATTTTTTTAGCGCATCAGCGCCGGTAAATTTCCTTCCCCATACAGATGAAGCGCGCCGACGGCAACCACATAGCGTCCCGCGGGCAGCGCCGCCAGGCGATCCCGCCAGGCGAGGTTGCGCTGGTGCATCAGTACGTCGTACAACGATTCGCTAAAGGTGTTTGGCAGCGTCAACGCGTTATCCTGCGGCGGCGTTTTCAGCCACCAGCTCATCATCTGCTGAAGCAGCCGGGCATTGGTATGCCAGTGCGTCAGCGTATCGTCCAGCAACGCCAGGCCGTTGTCCGGCAGTTCGCTCAGTAACGTAATCTGGCTGGCCGCGCCTTCCAGTTCAATGACCGGAATCTGCGCGTTTTTGGCCGCCTGCAATAGCTGGTAGTCGATTCCGTACTCAGGCCGTAATCCTAACTGTTGCGCCTGGGTGGCCTGCAGCACCATCGCAATCTGCCACAGCGGCTGCGTGGAAAACAGGGAAGGGGAGATCCCCAGCTCGTCGGTCGCTCTGTGCAGATTGCGCAGCTGGTCTTCGCTGATGCGATCTTCCAGCGCGGCAAACGCCGGTAAGTCGGCAAACGGACTGTCGCTACCGGAGACATCGGCTTCAACGATCAGCGCATCGGCGTTTCTGAGCTTTTTGAGTAGCCTGGCGGGCAGCGGCGACATGTCGCGACTGCCCATATGAATACTGCCAATCAGGTGAAAGTGGCGATGGCCGGGCAACGAAACGTCGATGGCGGGCCAGCTATACGGATGGCCGCGCAGCGCAGCGAAAACCCTTTTTACCCGGTACAACAGATCCATGCGACCTCCCTAAGTAGAGACTCATGCTAGCGCGTGGCCTGAGAAGGTGCAAACCGTGAATTGTCGGATGACGATGCGCGCGCGGCATATCCGGCCTACAAACGGCTGTGTAGACCGGATAAGCGTCAGCGATCCGCGTTACTCTTTTGGTTTAAAACGCAGCAGACGGTTCGCGTTACTCACCACGGTAATGGATGACAGCGCCATTGCCGCCCCGGCAACCACCGGATTCAGCAGAGTACCGGTGAAGGGCCAGAGGATCCCGGCGGCGACCGGAATACCGATGCTGTTATAAATAAACGCGCCGAGCAGGTTCTGCTTCATATTTCGCAGCGTGGCGCGGGAGATCGACAGCGCGTCGGCGACGCCCATCAGGCTATGGCGCATCAGGGTGATGGCGGCGGTTTCAATCGCCACGTCGCTGCCGCCGCCCATCGCGATACCGACATCCGCCTGCGCCAGCGCCGGGGCGTCGTTAATGCCGTCGCCCACCATCGCCACCTGACGTCCCTGACTCTGCAGACGCTTAATGGCATCGGCTTTACCGTCCGGCAATACCCCTGCGATCACCTCGTCGATCCCGGCTTCTTTCGCGATCGCGTTAGCGGTCGTCGGGTTGTCCCCGGTCAACATCACCAGACGATACCCGGCGCGATGAAGTCGCTGAAGCGCCGCGACGCTGTCGCTGCGCAGCGGATCGCGCATAGCCAGTAACGCTGCCGCTTTACCGTCAATCGCCAGCAGAACCGGCGTGGCGCCTTGTGACGCCTGAGCGGCAATCTCGGTCTCCATCAGCGTCGTGGCGACCTGCTGCTCATTTAACAGCGCCTGGTTGCCCAGCAGCAGGGTATGGCCTTCGGCTTCACCGCTCACGCCCAGCCCGCGCAACGTACGGAAACGGTTAACCTGCGGCAGCGTTGCCTCGCCCGCTTTGTCGAGGATCGCCCGGGCCAGCGGATGGCTGGAGCCTTGTTCCAGCGCCGCCGCCAGACGCAGCGCCATGGCGTCATCAACGCCGTTAAAGGTTGCGATCGCCACAACCTGCGGCTTGCCTTCGGTCAACGTCCCGGTTTTGTCAAAGACCACCGTATCCAGGGTGCTGGCGCGCTGTAGCGCATCGGCATCGCGAACCAGAACGCCAAATTCGGCGGCGCGCCCAACGCCGGAAATGATCGACATCGGCGTTGCCAGCCCCAGCGCACATGGACAGGCGATGATCAGCACCGTTGTCGCGATGACCAGGGTATAGACAATTTGCGGCGCGGGGCCAAAGAAGTACCATATCCCGGCGCTCACCAATGCAATAACCACTACCACCGGGACGAACACCGCAGAGATTTTATCGGCCATCTGACCGATTTCCGGTTTGCTGCTCTGGGCCTGGCGCACCATGCGAATGATGCGTGACAGTGTGGTGTGGCTCCCCGTGCGGCTTGCGCGAAACAGCACGCTGCCGTCCTGCACGACGGTACCGGCATGAACGCTATCGCCTTCGCCTTTTTGCTGCGGGACAGGTTCCCCGGTGAGCATCGCTTCATCCAGCCACGCTTCACCCTGGGTGATTTCACCGTCAACCGGTACGCGGTCCCCGGTTGTAAGCCGCAGTAGCATGCCTGGCTGGACATCGGCCAGCGGGACGCTTTTTTCGCCTTCGTCGGTGACGATCCGGGCGGTTGGCGGTGTGAGGTCGAGCAGTTTTTCCAGCGCTTTTGACGAGCGCTGGCGGGCGCGGGCTTCCAGCATATGTCCGAGGTTAATCAGACCGATGATCATCGCGCTGGCTTCATAATAGAGATGCCGCGCTTCCATTGGGAACCACTGCGGCCACAGGTTGACGCTCATCGAATAGAGCCACGCCACGCCGGTGCCGAGGGCGACCAGCGTATCCATCGTGGCGGTGCCGTTCAACAGGCTTTTCCACGCGCTGCGGTAGAAATGGCCACCTGCGAAAACCATAACGGCCAGCGTCGCCAGGCCGATCGCCAGCCACAGGCTGCGGTTGTCGTCGGTGACCATCATATTGTCGCCGATCATGCCCCAGACCATCACTGGCACACCGAGCAGCAGGGCGACAATCGCCTGCCAGCGAAAGCGTTTCATGGTGGCGATGGCGGTTTCCTGCTGGCGTTCGCGGCGTTTAGCGTCATCTTCAATCGCCTCGGCGCCGTAGCCCGCTTTTTCCACCGCCTGCACTAATTCCGCGGCGGACGCGCTGCCCATGACCAGCGCAGTGCGTTCCGCAAGGTTTACCCGTGCCTGCGTGACGCCCGGTACGCTTTGCAGCGCGTTCTGAACCCGGGAGACACAGCTGGCGCAGCTCATGCCGCTTAACAGCAGCTGTTGGCTATCGTCTTCAGCCGTGGCTGCCGGAAGCTCATCAGGGACCGCTGCCAGTGCTTCCGACGGGATTGATGACTCCGCCAGCGGTTTAGCCTTTGGGTGGCTTAACTCCGCGCCGTAACCGGCTTGCTTGATGGTTTCGATAAGCGCGTCGGCGCTGGCGGTGCCGGTGACGTGCGCTTCCGTAATGCTTACTTCCGCCTGGTCAACATCAGGGCGCTGCTCAAGGCTCTCTTTCACGCGTTTCACGCAATGACCGCAGGACAGGCCGTCCAGGGTCAGGTCGATGGTTTGTGGCATCACAACTCTCCTCTGTTACAGGGCAAAGGTATTGCCCCTTGCACTTCGATGGGCTAACTGTTATTTAGGGTAAACCTTCCATCAAGGGGAAGGTCAAGGGGGAAGTCATGAATATATCCGATGTCGCGAAAAAAACCGGTTTAACCAGCAAAGCCATCCGCTTTTATGAAGAAAAGGGGCTGGTGACGCCGCCGTTACGCAGTGAAAATGGCTACCGGACCTACAGCCAACAGCATCTGAACGAACTGACGCTGCTGCGCCAGGCGCGTCAGGTTGGATTTAACCTTGAAGAATGTGGCGAACTGGTCAACCTGTTCAACGATCCGGCCCGCCACAGCGCGGATGTGAAAAAGCGCACGCTGGAAAAAGTGGCGGAAATTGAAAGGCACATCAGCGAGTTACAGTCGATGCGCGAGCAACTGCTGACGCTGGCGGACGCCTGTCCCGGCGATGACAGCGCCGACTGTCCGATTATCGATAATCTTTCCGGCTGCTGCCATCACAAGGGAAGGTGAGTTAATTACGAACGTATTATTGCTCTGACATGCAGGGTAATCCCTTCAACGGCAATCACTTCAACTAACGTACCGCCAGCCAGATCTTCCGTGGCGCTGACCGGCCAGGAGCTGTCGCCGACCCGCACATGCCCGCGGCCATTGACCAGCCCGGACTCCAGCATAAACCGGCGACCCACCAGTTGCTGCCCGCGCTGGTTTAACTGGCGGTCGGCGGGTTTCTGCTCCCGTACACGCTTCGCCAGCCATTTCCACCATAGCCAGGCGGCGAGGAGGGTTAAGACCGCGAACATCACACCCTGCCACTCCCAACCAACCGGCAGTAGCCATACCGTGAGACCGGTAATTACTGCCGCCACGCCGCTCCACAGCAGGTAGCCGTTACCGCCGAGCATTTCGGCGGCAAGCAGCAGGCCGCCGAGGCTGAGCCAGAAAATATGCGGATGCGCCGCTATCATCTCGATCATTATTTTTTCCGCTCGCTGGCGCTGTCTTTAACCAGTTCAGTGATGCCGGCAATGGAGCCCATCAGACTGCTGGCATCCAGCGGCATCATCACCACTTTACTGTTACTGGACGAGCCTATTTGTTGTAGCGCTTCGGTATATTTCTGCGCCACGAAGTAGTTAACTGCCTGAATATCCCCGGCGGCAATCGCTTCGGACACCATTTTGGTCGCCCGCGCTTCCGCTTCAGCGGAGCGTTCACGCGCTTCCGCCTGCAGGAAGGCCGACTGGCGTTCGCCTTCCGCTTTCAGGATTTGCGACTGTTTCTCCCCCTCGGCCTTGAGGATCTCCGCCTGGCGTACCCCTTCGGCTTCCAGAATATAGGCGCGCTTGGTTCGCTCCGCTTTCATCTGCGCGTTCATAGAGGAAATTAACTCCGCCGGAGGACGCACGTCGCGGATTTCAATACGTGTGACTTTGATGCCCCACGGGTTGGTCGCCTCATCGACAATATGCAGCAGTCGCGAGTTGATGCTGTCGCGCTGGGAAAGCATTTCGTCGAGCTCCATCGAACCCAGAACGGTACGGATGTTGGTCATCGTAAGGTTGATGATCGCCAGTTCGAGGTTACTGACCTCATAGGCCGCCCGTGGAGCATCGATGACCTGGATAAAACACACGGCGTCGATGGTGACATTGGCGTTGTCTTTGGAAATCACTTCCTGCGAAGGAATGTCCAGCACCTGTTCCATCATATTGATCTTGCGGCCAATGCGGTCCATAAACGGCACAACGAGGCTCAGGCCGGGCTGGAGCGTTTTGGTGTAACGGCCAAAACGTTCCACTGTCCACTGATACCCCTGCGGTACGATTTTTACGCCCGCGCCAACGACCACCAGGGCGACAAAGATGAGAATAGGGATAAAAATAAGCATTAAAAAAACCTCCTGTTGCACTGTCCTTGAAATGATATATCGCTACCAGCGTAAACAAATTATATCCGATTAATCAAAGGGAGTTCCCCTCTTATTCCATACAGAGATACACTCTTTGCCGATAAAAAATGGAAAGATGGACGCACAATGAAAGAAAATGGCATTCTGCTTCAGCTCAAAAACGTGGGATACCAGGCAGGGGAGACAACCATTCTGCGCGGTATTCGCTTTAACCTCCTCCCCGGCGAATTTAAACTGATTACCGGACCTTCCGGCTGCGGTAAAAGCACCTTGCTGAAAATTATCGCATCGTTACTTAGCCCCAGCGAAGGGGAAATTCTTTTTGCGGGTCAAGACATCGCCACGCTCAGTCCGGAAACGTATCGCCAGCAGGTTTCTTACTGTACGCAAACGCCCACGCTGTTTGGCAACACCGTGTATGATAATTTGATCTTCCCCTGGGAAATCCGCAATAAGCGCCCGGAGCGACAGCAACTTGTCGACGATCTGGCGCGATTTGACCTTTCGGAAACGCTACTGGAGAAAAACATCAGCGCGCTTTCCGGCGGCGAAAAGCAGCGTATCTCGCTAATCCGCAATCTACAGTTTTTACCGCAGGTGCTGTTGCTTGATGAAATCACCAGCGCGCTGGATGAAAAAAATAAGCGCAACGTCAACGAAATGATCCATCGCTACGCTCGTGATAAGCAAATTGGGGTGCTGTGGGTTACTCACGATAAAGATGAGATCGATCATGCGGATACGATTATTACCCTGACGCCGCATGCCGGTGAAATGCAGGAGACGCGTAATGAACGAGCATAATATTACCAATTCGTCTCTGGCCCTGGCGATGATGCTGGTGGTGGTGGCGATGCTGATCAGCCACAAAGAGAAACTGGCGCTGGAAAAGGACATTCTCTGGAGCGTCGGGCGCGCTGTCGTTCAGCTTATTATCGTGGGCTATGTCCTGAAATATATCTTCGGCGTCAATCACGCCGTTCTGACGTTAGTGATGGTGCTATTTATCTGTTTTAACGCGGCGTATAACGCGCAGAAGCGCAGCAAATATATTGATAAAGCGTTTGTGTCCTCATTTATTGCCATTACCGTGGGCGCAGGCTTAACACTAGCGGTGCTGGTGCTGTCAGGGTCGATTGAATTTATTCCCATGCAGGTGATTCCGATCTCCGGGATGATTGCCGGGAACGCGATGGTCGCCGTTGGCTTGTGCTATAACAATCTCGGACAGCGATTTAGTAGTGAGCGGCAGCAGATTCAGGAAAAACTGAGCCTAGGCGCGACGCCAAAAATGGCATCAGCCGGATTGATTCGCGACAGCATTCGCGCTTCGCTAATCCCAACGATTGACTCAGCGAAAACGGTTGGGCTGGTGAGTTTGCCAGGTATGATGTCGGGGCTGATCTTTGCCGGGATCGATCCGGTAAAAGCGATAAAATACCAGATTATGGTGACCTTTATGCTGCTTTCGACGGCGAGCCTGTCAACCATTATCGCCTGTTATTTAACCTATCGGAAATTCTACAATTCGCGTCACCAACTGGTGGTGACGCATTTAAAGTCGTGAGCGGGGAAGGGCATCTCTGACCCGCAGGCCCGGTAAACGTAGCGCCACCGGGCACTGCAGGCGGAATTAATATAACAGCGCGTACAGCTGGCGACGGTACTTCGACGCCAGCGCATCACCCGTGCCAAGCGCGGCCAGAATTTCCTGGAACATTTTACGCACCTGTCCGTCCGCCGCGGCGAGATCGTGACGCAGATGGCTAAACAGCAGTTCCAGCGCTTCTTCGTTACGTCCCACCTGATGCAGTTGCAGCGCCAGTTGCGCCGCCAGTCCGGCATCCTGCGGGTTATCGGCAACCTGTTGCTGGAGCTGTTGAATCTCCGGCGTATCGGCGGCCTGTTTCAGCAAATCAATCTGCGCCACCAGCCCCTGATAGCGGGTGTCCTGGTCCTGCAGAGGAATCGTTTTGAGCACCGCTTCGGCCTCTTCAGTGCGGTTCAGGGCAATCTGGGTTTCCGCAAGCAGCAGGCCAATTTCACCGTTCTGGTTAGACAACTGCCAGGCGTCTTTCAGCAGGGGCAGCGCGTCGATATAGTTGCCCTCCTGCATCAGTTGCATTGCCTGCTGGGCTTTCAACTCTTCTTCACGCGGCAGCACTTTATCGAGCAAGGCGCGAATCGCTTCTTCCGGCTGCGGCCCCTGGAAACCGTCAACCGGCTGACCGTTCTGGAACAGGTAAACGGTAGGGATCGCACGCAGGCCAAACTGGGAGGCGATCATCTGCTCGGCGTCACAGTCGAGCTTCGCCAGGATAAACTGGCCGTTATACTGCGCGGCCAGGCTTTCCAGCACTGGCGTCAGTTGCAGACAGTGCTGGCTACGCTCGGACCAGAAATAGAACAGTACCGGTGTGGTCATCGACTGTTCTAAAGTCTGCTGCAGGTTCGATTCGTTAATGTTGACAATATTCTGTACGGACATGGAGTTGCTCTCTTTTGTCGATTTCTTTTTTACATGGGGGCTGACGCGCGCGCTTCAACTCACCCACGCAAAATTTTGTCCATCAGGCGTCCCGGCAGCAGACGTTTCAGCAGCATGACGGCCCAGGTGACCAGCGTGACCGGATAGCGAAGTTTAGGTTTGTCGCTGACAAACGCGTGGCGCACTTTATTGACCACCGCTTCAGGATCCAGGGTAAAACGGGCGGCAATGCCGGGATTTTCCACCGGTTTGTCGCTTTGCGTTTGGTTAACGTTCTCGGTAAAACGGGTACGAATGGGGCCGGGCTCGATCACGCTGACGTGAATTCCGCTGTGGCGCAGCTCCATACGTAGCGCGTCCGACCACGCTTCCAGCGCGTATTTACTGGCGGCGTAAGCGCCGCGTCCCGGCGTGGAGATCAGCCCCATCACCGACGAGGTCATGACGATACGCCCTTCGCCGTGGGGCAGCATTGCCGGTAATAAGCGCATTGTGAGCTGGTGAGCGCCAAAAAAGTTGGCGGAAAATTGCTGCTCCATCTGCTCACGACTGATGGTGCTCAGGGGACCGTAAACGCCGTACCCGGCATTATTAAAGATCCCAAACAAACAGTTATCGGTCAGGGCGATCACTTCATCGGCGGCGCGATCCACACTCTCAGGAGAGTCGAGATCGATCTGTACGCCGGTGAAGCCCATGCTATTCATGCGGGCGACATCTTCAGGTTTACGGCAGCCTGCGAGAATTTGAAAGCCCTGGCGCTTAAGTTCAAACGCGCTTTCCAGGCCAATTCCGCTGGAACATCCTGTTATTAAGACCGATTTTTGCATAACTTTACCTGTCAGGATCTCCGTTGTGTTATGACTCATGATTTACTAAAGGACTCAGCTGTTTCGCCATCCAGTCAGCGATAAACGGCTGAGCTTCGGGGTTAGGATGAATACCATCATCCTGCATCCATTGGGGTTTCAGATAGACCTCTTCCATAAAAAAGGGTAACAGAGGAATATCGAACTCACTGGCAAGCTTAGGATAAACAGCGCTGAAGGTTTCATTATAACGGCGACCGTAGTTTGCGGGCAGGCGAATTTGCATCAGCAGCGGTTCGGCGTTAGCGGCTTTCACCTTTTGCAAAATGGTGCGCAGCGTCTGTTCGGTTTGCGCCGGGGCGAAACCGCGCAGGCCGTCGTTACCGCCAAGCTCAACCAGTACCCAGCGCGGTTGATGTTGTTTTAGCAAGGCAGGCAGTCGGGCCAGCGCTTGCCCGGAGGTGTCGCCGCTGATGCTTGCATTGACAACCGTGGTTTTTGCTTGCCATTTGTCATTCAACAGCGCAGGCCAGGCTGCGCTGGCAGACATACGATAGCCGGCGCTCAGGCTGTCGCCGAGGATTAATAACGTGTCAGCCGCCACGGCCCGACAGGTAAACAGGATCAAAAACAGGAAGGGCAAATGCCAGCGGAAAACATTGTTGAAGTTCATCGTCTTAAGAAGTCCGTCGGTCAGGGGGAGCATGAGCTTTCCATCCTTACCGGAGTTGAACTGGTTGTCAAACGCGCCGAGACCATCGCCCTGATTGGCGAGTCGGGTTCGGGTAAGTCAACGCTGCTGGCGATCCTCGCCGGACTGGATGACGGCAGCGGCGGCGAGGTCAGTCTGGTGGGTAAACCGCTGCACCAGATGGACGAGGAAGCGCGGGCGCAACTGCGCGCCAGGCACGTCGGCTTTGTTTTCCAGTCGTTTATGTTGATCCCGACGCTAAACGCGCTGGAGAACGTCGAGCTGCCAGCGCTGCTGCGTGGGGAAACCAGCAGCAAAAGCCGGGAAGGCGCGAAAGCGTTGCTGGAACAACTGGGGCTGGGTAAGCGTCTGGATCATCTTCCGGCCCAGCTTTCCGGCGGCGAACAGCAGCGCGTGGCGCTGGCGCGCGCGTTTAACGGACGACCGGAGGTGCTGTTTGCGGATGAACCAACCGGCAACCTGGATCGACAGACTGGCGACAAAATTGCCGATCTGCTGTTTTCGCTGAACCGTGAACACGGGACGACGTTGATCCTGGTGACCCACGATCCCCAACTGGCGGCGCGCTGCGACAGGCGTCTGCGACTGGTCAACGGACAGTTGCAGGAGGAGGCATGATCGCACGCTGGTTCTGGCGCGAATGGCGCTCGCCGTCGTTACTGATTGTCTGGATGGCGCTGAGCCTGGCGGTGGCCTGTGTGCTGGCGCTGGGCAGCATCAGCGACCGAATGGAGAAAGGGTTAAGCCAGCAAAGCCGTGAGTTTATGGCCGGCGACCGGACGCTGCGTAGTTCGCGCGTGGTCCCGCAGGCGTGGATCGACGAAGCGCGTCAGCGCGGGCTAAAAGTCGGGGAACAACTGACCTTCGCCACCATGACGTTTGCCGGAGACACGCCGCAACTGGCTAACGTTAAGGCGGTTGATGACCTTTATCCGATGTACGGCAAGCTGGAGACCCGCCCGTCTGGGCTGAAGCCCCAGCCCGGGTCGGTGCTGCTCGCGCCGCGCCTGATGGAGCTGCTGAATCTGAAAATCGACGATACCCTTGACGTGGGCGACGCCACGTTGCGTATTGCCGGTGAAGTGGTGCAGGAGCCGGACTCGGGCTTTAACCCATTCCAGATGGCGCCGCGGCTGATGATGAACATTGCTGATGTGGAAAAAACCGGTGCGGTACAGCCCGGCAGCCGCGTTACCTGGCGCTACAAGTTTGGCGGTACTGCGCAGCAATTGGACGACTACGAAAAATGGCTGCTGCCGCAGCTCAAACCAGAGCATCGTTGGTATGGTCTTGAGCAGGATGAAGGCGCGCTCGGTAAATCCCTTGAGCGATCGCAGCAATTTTTACTGCTTTCAGCGCTGTTAACCCTGCTGTTGGCCGTCGCCGCCGTGGCGGTGGCAATGAGCCATTACTGCCGCAGCCGCTATGATCTAGTGGCAATCCTGAAAACCCTCGGCGCGGGCAGGGCGCAATTGCGCAAGCTGATCGTCGGGCAGTGGCTGATGGTGCTGGCGCTTTCTGCCGTCACCGGAGGCGCGATAGGGTTACTGTTTGAAAAGGTCTTAATGGTGCTGCTCAAGCCGGTATTGCCTGCCGCACTGCCGCCTGCCAGCCTCTGGCCGTGGCTGTGGGCGCTGGGCACCATGGTGGTGATTTCGCTGCTGGTGGGCCTGCGTCCGTATCGTCTGCTGCTGGCGACTCAGCCGCTGCGCGTACTGCGTCGCGACGCGGTGGCGAATGTCTGGCCGCTGAAGTTTTATCTGCCGGTCGTCACCGCTGTCGTTGTGCTGTTGCTCGCCGGATTAATGGGCGGCAGTCCCCTGCTGTGGGCGGTGCTGGCGGGCGCGGTGGTACTGGCGCTGCTGTGCGGCGTGCTGGGGTGGATGCTGCTGAATGTTCTGCGCGGCCTGACGCTCTCGTCGTTGCCGCTGCGTCTGGCCGTTAGCCGCCTGCTGCGTCAGCCGTGGTCCACCCTGAGCCAGCTTTCCGCATTCTCGCTGTCGTTTATGCTGCTGGCGCTACTGCTGGTGCTGCGCGGCGATCTGCTGGATCGCTGGCAGCAGCAACTGCCGCCGGAAAGCCCCAACTATTTTCTGATCAACATCGCTTCTGAACAGGTGCCGCAGGTGAAGGCCTTTCTCTCGGAGCATCAGGTGATCCCGGAAGCGTTTTATCCTATTGTCCGGGCGCGCCTGACGGCCATTAACGATAAATCGACCGAAGGTAATCCGGATGAAGCGCTAAACCGCGAGCTGAATCTGACATGGCAGGATAGCCAACCCAGCCATAATCCGATTGTCGCCGGCGTCTGGCCGCCGAAAAAGGGCGAAGTGTCGATAGAAGAGGGGCTGGCGAAGCGGTTGAACGTGTCACTGGGCGATAGCGTGACCTTTATGGGCGATACCCAACAGTTCAGCGCAAAGGTCACCAGTCTGCGTAAGGTGGACTGGGAAAGTTTGCGGCCAAACTTCTTCTTTATCTTCCCGTCCGGCGCGCTTGACGGACAGCCGCAAAGCTGGCTGACCAGCTTTCGTTGGGAAAACGGCAACGAAATGCTGACCCAACTTAACCGCGAGTTTCCGACGGTTAGCTTGCTGGATATCGGCGCTATTCTCCGGCAGGTCGGCCAGGTACTGGAGCAGGTGAGCCGGGCGCTGGAAGTCATGGTGGTGCTGGTTACCGCCTGCGGCATCCTGCTGTTGCTGGCGCAGGTGCAGGTTGGCATGCGGCAACGCCATCAGGAACTGGTCGTCTGGCGCACGCTGGGGGCGGGCAAGAAACTGCTGCGCACCACCTTATGGTGTGAATTTGCCATGCTGGGATTGGTGTCCGGGCTGGTGGCCTCCATTGGCGCAGAAACAGCGCTGGCCATGTTGCAAACCCGGGTCTTTGATTTCCCCTGGCAGCCGGACTGGCGATTGTGGGCGGTTTTACCCCTTAGCGGCGCGTTCCTGCTTTCCGTCTGCGGCGGCTGGTTGGGGATCCGGTTACTGAAGGGGAAGGCGCTGTTCCGCCAGTTTAGCAATTAAGCAGTATGAGACTGACGCGCCGGTGAAGATACCGGCGCGCTCTTTTTTAAAAGCATAAATGGATAAGCCTGCGCCGTTTAACGGCACAAATCATTAAAAACCCGCCAACACGCCTGTAGTAATTCCGGTTAACATTCCATTGCTGAATAATTAGCAGGAAATCTATCAAGGAAAAATAATGACTATAAAAACAACAGCGCTGGCGGCATCGATCGGCGCGGCAGTGGCATTAATGTCTTTCGCTTCTCAGGCGGAAATCACTGTTCTGAAACAAGATCCCCAGGCGGGCAACCCGCTGAGCCGTCTAAACTTCACCGTGGGCGGGAGTATTCGTCCCCAGTTCCAGAATATGACGGGCGATGACGGCGCCAACGGTTATAAACGTAATGGTTTTGACGGCGGCACCCGTTTCCGTTTCGCGGCAGATTACTATCTGTTTGACGACATTAGCTGGATCAGCTTCTACGAGCTGGGCGTGAATATTCCGGCGCAGTTTAACTGGGATAACCACTACGCCGAAGGCGCGCACGACACCACCCGCCGTATGCTGTATACCGGTCTGAAAAGCGATACCTGGGGTACGCTGACTTTCGGTCAACAGAACAGCATTTACTACGATGTGGTGGGCGCGAAAACCGATATCTGGGACTATGACATGATAGGCCAGGCTCCGGGTAACGGGATCAACGGCGACTACGATGGCTCCTACCGTTCTCGCAAAATGCTGAAATACAAAAAAACCGTAGGCGATGTTGATCTCTACGCGTCTTATCTGTTCAGCGATGACTACAACGCAAACAACGGCCTGAACTACAAGCGTAAAGGCGGCGGCTCGCTGGGTGCGGATTATCATATTACTGACGATCTAAGCTGGGGTACGGCGTGGAACTACACCCGTGCAGAAATGCGCGGCAACGGCAACAAGACGTACGATCAGAACATTGTGGGTACAGCATTGAGCTGGACGCCGGAAAACTGGACCTTCTCAATGGGCGGCGGCTGGTACCAGAACTTCATGACCACGAAAAAAGTATCGGTGAACGACTACTTTGCTGGTGATGCCTGGGGTCTGGAATACTTCGCGGGCTACACTTTCCCGATCAACCAGTACGCGGTGAAATCCATTCAGCCGTACTTTATGGGCGACCGTATTGAATACGTGAATGGCCGGGATTATCTGCGCACCGATAACGGCGTGGGGATCAGCTTCCAACTGGACTATGGTTTCCGTGTTGATTACGAGCATGTCTTCACCTCCAGCACCGATGACCTGGGCGATATGAACCTCGTGCGTCTGCGTTACGACTTCTGAGTCGGCGACAGTGCCGGAGAGCGACGCGTGGCGTCTTATCCGGCCTGTGTCGCCGCACTGTGCGCGCCGGGTAAGGCGAAAACGCCGCCCGGCTCTTTTAATGGCGCAGCCAGTCCGCCACCTCTTCAAACGTCCCGCGAAAGACAATCTTGTCGGCTTTTTTCTCCAGTTGATAGCGGTACATCGGGTCGTAATATTCTTCCAGCAGCGGCACCAGCCAGTTGAAATGGGCGTCGGTGCTACCGGTACGACGCTGTTCCGTCAGCGCGGTGTCAAGCTTTGCGGTCAGTTCGGCAAAGCGTTGCAAACCCAGACGGCGGCGAATAGCGAAAAGCCCGTGATGCAGATACTCGCCATATTCCTGCCAGCCCTGTTTGTCCCCGTATGCGTGGGTGAAATCATGGTGCATACGGATAAAATACTCGTCGCGCAACCGTTCAAGACGGCGTTCGAACGGATCGTCCACCACGGCGATGCTCGCCTGAGTCATCCGGAGGCGCAGACATTCCGGCAGATGGTTTGAGCCGATCATCCGGCCTTCATCTTCCAGCACCCAGCGTGACGCCTGTTTTTGCAGTAACGTCACCGCCAGCAGGTTTTCAAAACTCGCCTGGCTGAGCTGCGGTTCCAGCGTGCGGCCAAACGAGGAGCCGCGATGATGGGCGAGCCCTTCAAGATCGACCCCATCAGGCCGCTGCTGGACCAGCTGCGTTTTGCCATTGCCTGTGCAGCCGCCGACAAGCACCATTGGTTTCTGGACCTGTTCTTCCGTAATGTGTATCGCCGCCTGGCGCAGCGCTTTGTAGCCGCCTTTGATCAGCGGGTACTCGACGCCCGCCTCGCGCAGCCACTGTTGAGTAATATGCGATCGCTGGCCGCCGCGCGCGCAGCAGAGATAGCCGTGCGGGTATTTTTCGCAGGCCGCGCGCCAGGCGTCAATTCGCTGCTGGCGTTTCTCGCCGCAGACCCGTTGATGACCCAGCGCCAGCGCAGCGTCCGGCCCCTGGCGTTTGTAACAGGTGCCGACGGCGGCGCGCTCGTCATCATCCATCAAGGGCAAATTGATAGCGCCGGGCATTGCGCCTTGCTGAAATTCAACCGGCGCGCGGACATCGATTAAGGGCGTATCAGCGGCGAGGATCGCCCGATAGTCCGTTCCATCGTTCATGTGAAATCCTGAAAAGACAAAAACAGCAATGGGGGGATTTTACGCGCGTAGAGGGGAAACGGGGAAGGAAACTTCCTTCCCCTGGCACTAAATGTGTTAGTTGAGCTGGCTTTGCGCCCAGACGATACCGCTGGCGTATTCCGGCGGAAGCAGCGGCGCGAGGGCTTCAAGCGTTGCGCTCAGGCGCGCGGTGTCGCTGTCGGTCAGGTTCAGGTGGCCAACTTTACGCCCCGGACGCACCTCTTTGTCATACCAGTGCAGGTGCACGAGCGGCAGCTTCAGCCAGTCAGCATTCAGCTCGCTGCCAATCAGATTCACCATCACCGACGGGCTGTTTACCACCGGCGCTGGCATCGGCAGGCCGGTAATAGCCCGCAAATGCAACTCGAACTGGCTGATGCTGGCGCCGTTTTGCGTCCAGTGACCGCTGTTATGCACGCGCGGCGCCAGTTCGTTAATCAACAGGCCGTCCGGCGTGACAAAACACTCCATCGCCATTACGCCGACGTAGTTCAGCTCCTGCATAATGGCGGAGAGCATCGCTTCGGCCTGTGCCTGCTGTTTCGCATTGGCCTGGGGAAAAGCGACGCTGGTACGCAGAATTCCGTCCTGATGCAGGTTGCGCGTTAACGGGTAAAACACCGTACTGCCGTCGAAGGCGCGAGCGCCAACCAGCGACACTTCAGCGGAAAAGTTGATGCCCTGTTCAACGATGCATCCGCCGTAGCAGTCGGCCGGAAGCTGGTCGGTTTCCGTCGCGCGCAGTCGCCACTGGCCGCGGCCGTCGTAGCCGCCGACGCGACGTTTCACGATCGCCAGTTCACCCAGCCGTTCAAACACCGCGGGCCATTCCTTTGTATCGGCCAGCAATTGCCACGGCGCGGTCGCCAGGTTGAGCGTGTCAAAAAGCTGCTTTTGCGTCAGGCGGTCGGCAATAATCGGGAAGACGTCGCGGTTGACGAACGCGGGATGACGCGCCAGTTCACGGGTCAGCGCCGTTTCCGGCCAGCGCTCAATTTCTGCGGTGATAACGCTTTGTTGAAAAGGGACGGCGGCAGGTTCCGCGTCCAGCCCAACCGGCCAGACGGCGATACCCAGCGGTTCACCGGCCTGACGCAGCATTCGACCTAACTGACCGTTGCCCAGTACGCAGACCTGTTTCATGCCGTACCTCGCGGGTCCGGATTCTCAAGGACGTCGTCCGTCTGCGCCTTGCGCCAGTTGTGCAAACGCTGACGTAACGCGTCGTCGTGCGTTGCCAGAATTTGGGCGGCCAACAGCGCTGCGTTTGCCGCGCCGGCTTTACCTATCGCCAGCGTGCCCACCGGAATGCCGCGCGGCATTTGCACGATGGAGTAGAGGCTGTCGACGCCGCTCAGCGCTGCGCTTTGTACCGGAACGCCCAGCACCGGCACCAGCGTTTTCGCCGCAATCATGCCTGGCAGATGCGCCGCGCCGCCGGCGCCGGCGATAATCACCTGATAGCCGTGTTCTTCCGCACTTTCGGCGAAGCTGAACAGTTTATCGGGGGTGCGGTGCGCAGAGACAACCTCAACGTGGTGTGGGACGTTCAGAATATCGAAGATTTCGGCGGTGAACTGCATGGTAGCCCAGTCGCTTTTGGACCCCATCACGATGGCGACTCGCGCCGGGTTATTGCGGGAAGACATGCGTCTGAAAACTCCTGTGGTGCGGGACACGCTGCTTTTGAGGCCACAGAGAATAGCATGTAAATACGCCAAGGAAAACGGTTGCGTCACTTATGGGGCTGGCAATTCGCGGGGAGATTTAAAACGGGAAAGAGATCAGTTTAACGTCTGTCGGCGTCACTTTTACCATCGACCCTTCGCTGTGCCAGGCGCCTAACACCACGCGGAACGCGGGTTGGCCGTTAGCGGTAAGGGTATGCACGTCCGGGCGGTGGGTGTGCCCGTGGATCAGCCACTGCACCTGATGTTTTTCCATCCCGGCCACAACGGCATCTTGATTAACGTCCATGATGGCCAGCGATTTGCTGCTGTTGGCGGCTTTGCTGCCCGCGCGCATTTTCGCGGCTACCCGTTTGCGAATAAACAACGGCAGGGCGAGAAACAGCGTTTGCAGCCAGCGCTGATGAACTTTGGCGCGAAACGCTTGATAACCGTGGTCGTCAGTACACAGCGTATCGCCATGCATAATCAGTATCCGGCGGCCATACAGCGTGAGCACCTTTTCCTGCGGCAAAAGGATCATTCCGCTTTCACGCGCGAAGCGTTTCCCAAGCAGAAAGTCCCGGTTGCCGTGAATAAAGAAGCAAGGAACGCCCGCGTCAACCACCGCCTTGATTGCCGCCGCGATTTGCCGGTGCAGAGGCAGAGGGTCGTCGTCGCCGATCCAGGCTTCAAACAGATCGCCGAGGATATACAGCGCGTCGGCCTGACGGGCCTCTCCGGCTAAAAAACGCAGAAAACCGGCGGTAATCGCCGGTTCTTCCGTGCAGAGATGAAGATCTGCAATAAACAGTGTCGCCACGATTACTCGCTAACGGTCACGTTTTCGATGATCACGTCTTCTTTTGGTACGTCCTGGTGCATACCGCTGCGACCGGTCGCGACGCCTTTGATTTTATCCACAACGTCCATGCCTTCAACGACCTCGGCAAATACGCAGTAACCCCAGCCCTGCATGCTTTCGCCGGAGAAATTCAGGAAGTCGTTGTCGACGACGTTGATGAAGAACTGCGCGGTTGCAGAGTGCGGAGCCTGAGTACGGGCCATCGCCAGCGTACCGCGGGTGTTTTTCAGACCGTTGTTGGCTTCGTTTTTGATCGCTTCTTTCGTTGCTTTCTGCTTCATGCCAGGTTCGAAACCGCCGCCCTGAATCATGAACCCGTTAATCACACGGTGGAAAATGGTGTTGTTGTAAAAACCTTCGCGGCAGTAGTCCAGGAAGTTTTTAACTGTTTCAGGCGCTTTATCATCAAACGTTTTGATTACGATATCGCCGTGATTAGTGTGGAAAGTAACCATTTTTGCATCCTGTTCCGATAGAGAAGTGCTTTAACCCGATGAGGGTCAGAGTAAGGGGTGTGTTATAGCATAAGCGCAGGCTGTGATCACCTTGCAAAGTGTGCTGATCCCATGCCGAATTATGGGTATTATACGGACTTTACGATCCACACACGTCTTACACGGAACCTTCAATGTTAAAAATTTTTAATACACTGACGCGCCAAAAAGAGGAATTCAAACCTATTCATGCCGGGGAAGTCGGCATGTACGTGTGTGGTATTACCGTTTACGATCTCTGTCATATCGGACATGGCCGTACTTTCGTCGCGTTCGATGTGGTGGCGCGTTACCTGCGTTTTCTGGGCTACACGCTGAAATACGTACGCAACATTACTGATATCGACGACAAAATCATCAAACGCGCTAATGAAAACGGTGAAAGCTTCGTGGCGCTTGTCGATCGCATGATCGCGGAAATGCACAAAGATTTTGATGCGCTGAATATTCTGCGCCCGGACATGGAGCCACGCGCGACGCATCATATCGCCGAGATCATTGAGATCACCGAGCAACTGATCGCCAAAGGCCACGCTTACGTCGCAGACAACGGTGACGTGATGTTCGACGTGCCGACTGACCCAAACTACGGTCTGCTGTCTCGCCAGGATCTGGATCAGTTGCAGGCCGGGGCGCGCGTGGACGTGGTTGACGTCAAACGCAACCCGATGGACTTCGTGCTGTGGAAGATGTCCAAAGAGGGCGAACCGAGCTGGCCGTCGCCGTGGGGCGCAGGCCGTCCTGGCTGGCATATTGAATGCTCGGCCATGAACTGCAAACAGCTGGGTAATCATTTTGATATTCACGGCGGCGGTTCGGATCTGATGTTCCCGCATCATGAAAACGAAATCGCGCAGTCCACCTGTGCGCACGACGGCGAATACGTGAACTACTGGATGCACTCCGGCATGGTGATGGTCGATCGCGAAAAGATGTCTAAATCGCTGGGCAATTTCTTCACCGTGCGCGACGTGTTGAAATACTACGATGCGGAAACGGTGCGCTACTTCCTGATGTCCGGTCACTACCGCAGCCAGCTGAACTACAGCGAAGAGAACCTCAAGCAGGCGCGTTCAGCGCTGGAGCGGCTGTACACCGCGCTGCGCGGAACGGATAAAACCGTCGCTCCTGCCGGTGGCGAGGCCTTTGAAACGCGCTTTATTGAGGCGATGAACGACGACTTCAATACGCCGGAAGCCTATTCGGTGCTGTTCGACATGGCGCGCGAAGTGAACCGTCTGAAAGGGGAAGATATGGCAGCCGCCAATGCCATGGCGTCACATCTGCGTAAAATTTCTGCTGTGCTCGGTCTGCTGGAGCAGGAGCCGGAAGCGTTCCTGCAAAGCGGCGCGCAGGCGGATGACGGCGAAGTAGCCCAAATCGAAGCGTTGATCCAGCAGCGTCTGGATGCCCGTAAAGCGAAAGACTGGGCGGCGGCGGATGCGGCGCGCGATCGTCTGAACGAAATGGGTATCGTCCTGGAAGACGGACCACAGGGAACCACCTGGCGTCGCAAGTAAGACGGAGATCCCCGGCGGCGTTTACGCTTGTCGGGTTGAGGTTATTTACAGGCCGGATAAGACGTAACGCGTCGCTATCCGGCTTTTTATCGCCGTTTCCACCACAACATCCCCATCAGCATCAGCCCCGGTAACCACACCCACAGCAGTTCCGAGAATATCACCTGATGGCCATACGGCGTGGCATAGCGCGATAGCGCGAACGGCGCGACCTTAATCACCTGCCACGGCGCAAAAAAGCGTTCATCCGACCACGGCCACAGCCAGCCGACACCTTTGCCGCCGGTAGTGATCGAATCCAGTAAACTGTGTGACAGCAGTGATACCGTAAGAAACAGCCAGCAGCGCGTCAGGCTGGCTTTCAACCATCGTCGACCAATGAGCATGCACAGTATCGGCACCACAAAAGCAAACAGCAGCGAATGGGTAAAGCCGCGATGGCCGAACGCGTTGCCGTAGGCCACGCCGAGTTTAAAGGAGAGCACATCCATGTCCGGCACCATCGCCAGCGCGATACCGGCAAACAGCAAACGGGGGGGAATGACTTTTGTGCCCAGCCCTAAGCCGAGGCAGAGCGGGACAGCCGCGTGGGTGAGAATCGTTGGCATATTTTCGCTTCGTATGAAAAAACGCAATGTTCGCAACGCACTGTGAAGGGACGATGAAGTCACTCGACGAGAAGGGGAGCATCGCCGGACAGGGTGCGAAGACCGCTGTCCGGCAAAGGGCATCAGGCGACGACGGTGACGCTCTGACCGGCATAGCTGACGGTTTGACCGGCAACGATTTTGCAGCGTTTGCGGGTTTCCACCGCGCCGTCAACGTTGACCTGTCCTTCCGCAATGGCCATTTTCGCCTGGGCGCCGCTTTCGCTCCAGCCTTCCAGTTTCAGCAAATCACACAGTTCAACGTGAGAATGCTTGCCTAAAGAAAATGTCGCCATGTTAGTTATCCTGTGGGTCGTGATATTCAACACACGCCTGAAGCGTGTTTTCGATAAGAGTGGCGACGGTCATTGGGCCAACGCCGCCCGGCACGGGGGTAATGTAAGATGCGCGCGCGGACGCGTCGTCAAAAACGACGTCGCCAACCACCTTGCCATTTTCCAGACGGTTAATGCCGACATCAACCACGATGGCGCCTTCTTTGATCCACTCACCGGGAATAAAGCCCGGTTTACCGACCGCGACGACCAGCAGATCGGCATTTTCGACATGATGGCGCAGATTTTTGGTAAAGCGATGCGTCACCGTGGTCGTGCAACCGGCCAGCAGCAGCTCCATGCTCATCGGGCGGCCCACGATGTTGGATGCGCCAATCACGACGGCGTTCAGGCCGTAAAGGTCGATATTGTAGCGTTCAAGCAGGGTAACGATGCCGCGGGGCGTACAGGGACGCAGACGCGGCGCGCGCTGGCACAGGCGACCAACGTTGTAAGGATGAAAACCATCCACGTCTTTGTCCGGATCGATACGCTCCAGCACTTTAACGTTATCGATACCCGCCGGAAGCGGCAATTGCACCAGAATACCGTCAATGGTGTTATCGGCATTCAGCGTATCGATCAGTTCCAGTAACTCCGCCTCGCTGGTGGTTTCCGGCAGGTCATAGGAGCGGGAGACGAATCCCACTTCGTCACAGGCCTTACGTTTGCTTGCGACATAAATCTGCGAAGCCGGGTTACTGCCTACCAGCACAACCGCCAGTCCTGGCGCCCGCAGTCCGGCCGCCACGCGCGCCTGAACTTTTTGAGCAACCTCAGAGCGCACCTGCTGCGCAATCGTTTTACCGTCAATAATCTTTGCTGCCATCAGAGAGAGGATTCCATCTGTAATTTCACGTCGAAGGGGATGCGGCTATTTTGTCAGAAGTGAGGACGGTTGTCAGTCGCCGCTTACGGTCGCGGCAGTTTTTGACAGGAATCAGGCCGCTCTTGAGGTGAACGGCGGCGGTTATGCTCATAACTCAAGCAGTTGAAAGGAAAGCCATTGACCACCAGAGTGGTGAACGTATAATACCGGGCAGTTTTATGTCAGTTTGTTTTCTCTCGATGCTCCCTTAGCTCAGCTGGATAGAGCAACGGCCTTCTAAGCCGTCGGTCGCAGGTTCGAATCCTGCAGGGGGCGCTCTTAATTATCAATAAGTTACCCATTTCCTCCTGCCTCTAAATTTCCTTCGTGGGACATATTTGGGACATCATCGTTAAAAATCGAGTCAATTTGCTTCGCATGTTCGGTCAGGTGATTAGGCGCGAGGTGGGCATATCGACGCACCATTTCTATCGACTCCCAGCCTCCCATTTCCTGTAGTACCGACAACGGAACACCTGACTGAATCAGCCAGCTTGCCCATGTATGCCTCAGGTCGTGAAAACGGAAATCTTCGATCCCTGCACGCTTACATGCAGACTTCCATGCACGTCCATCATCGACCCTCATTTTCCTGACTGCCGGAGTGATGGAACCATCAGGCCTTCTTCCTGCCTTTGTATGTACGAACACAAATTTATGGTGATTTCCTATCTGGTCACGCAGAACCCTACATGCGGTATCATTCAGTGCTACGCCAATAGCTCTGTTTGATTTGCTGTCTTCCGGGTTTACCCATGCCACTCGACGCTGCATGTCTATCTGCTGCCACTCCAGATTGATGATGTTCGAACGCCGTAAACCTGTCGCTAGCGCGAACTTGACGACAGACTTTAACGGCTCCGGACATTCATCAATCAGCCTCTTTGCTTCATCCTTTTCCAGCCATCTGACACGCTTATTCCTGACGGTCGGTATCTTAATGACTGGCGCTTTCTCCAGCCACTTCCAGTCGCGTTCTGCTGCTCTGAGAATGGCTTTCATCAACGCAAGGTGCTTCGCCTTGGTGGAAGTGGTTACCGGCTTGGCTACATAAACAGGGTCAGGCTTACCCTTCTTCCTTGCTGCTTCGACTCGTGCTTTCCATATCTCCAGATTGCTTCGGTTGTGCATCCTGCTAACCGCTGAGTAAATCCTCGCCTCGGTAATGTCCTTTAACCTGACTCCTTCAAAATGCTCCAGCCAGAATCCCATCCTGCCTTTGTCAGTATCGAGAGACTTCTTATCTGATTTCTCCTCAATCCATCGTAAGCAAGCTTCTTCAAAAGTCACATCCGGAAATTCGCCGAGTCTGTCTACTCGCCAGAGTTCAGCCTTTCTTTTGTCGTGCAACTCCTGTGCTTGCCGCTTGTCCGTTGTGCCAAGAGACTCCTTAATTCGCTTCCCGCCCGGGAGCGAGTACGAGGCGTACCATATTTCACCTCTGCGGAAGAGTGACATTTTCTTTCCTCTCTGATGCCATCACCCGCGCTCACGCTGACAGTATGCAGCGGAGACTGAAGCGCCGCAATGCAGGCTTGTCGTGTGGTGAGGTAAGGGGATTTGGGTTTTGTGGGGTCTTTACGTGTTGCCTGTAGTCGGCCTGTGCGGATCCAGTTGGTGGCGGTAGGTCTGGATATCTTGAGAAATGCACAGGCCTCATCGAGTGTGAGGCTGTGTGATTCCATGGTTACTCCAGATTGAGAGCGGTCATTAAGTCCATTAGCGCGTCGTAACACTCTGGTGGAACGAATACATTCTCTGTTGAAAGCATCGCTTCTATAGCATCGAAACACATGCTTGCGTCTTCTTCCGTCATGCTGATGAACAAGCAGCCTTCTTCCTGGTCATGATTGGCCTTCATTATCTATCTCCATAAAACAAAACCCGCCGTAGCGAGTTCAGATAAAAGAAAACCCGCACTCGGCGGGTTCGTATTCGTTCAGGTTGTTACTTCTTGGCGTTCTGCTCAGCCATCTCAATATATCGCGGGTCGCTTGCTCTCGGCAGCGTTAACGACTGCTCGCGATAATATTTGACTCTTTCCATGAAATACTCGCGCAGGTGCTCAGGTTGTTCTCTCGCCACCTGCTCAGCGATAACTGGCATGTTAAGGCGTTCTTTGTACGCAACGCCGGACGCCGCCAGGTCAGCGTTAACCTTGTCGCGTTCTTCCTGCGATTTTGCTGCAATGTTCCACTGTGACATGATGAAATCCTCTCAATGCTATGAGATGGATTATACATCACTGTCTCACCACTGGATTAGCCATTACTCATCTTCCGCTTTAACTTGATAAGCTGACCTTCAAGTTTCTGCCGCTTCTCCCGCTCAACTACCAGTGATCGTTTGTAGTTGGAAAGCCTTCTCTGGTACAACTCCTTGGCGCGGGTGGCTCTGATAATTTCAGCTTTCTGGGCGCATACCATTTTCTCAAGGTTAGCTATCTTGCTACGCATATCATCACGCAACTTAACGCCCTGCTCGATAACCCTCTCAAGGCGTTCGGTATGAGTTCTGATTGCCTTGTCACTCACTTTGCATCTCCTGCTGTGGTGCTGCGGGCATTGGCATCCAGTGGGTAACGCGTCCGCCATTGTCACTATCGACCAACCACCGCTCACCATTCCATGAACAGTTCCACTGATAGTGGCTTTTACCAAGGTCATTCTGTTCTTCGACATAACACCAATAGCGACCGCAAAAATCCGGCAACCGCTCGCTTAACGGAATCCAACCGTCCGGAATTACCGGAGAGTTGCCAGCCTGACCACACGCACAGCGCGTGATACCCATTTCACCGACTATCCACCCTTCATCACCGCACCGTTCGCAGTTATGAATGCCCTCAATAGCCATAATGCGTTCGTCATCGGTGGGGCCTTCCTTCCGCCATACTTGACGCTCAGCCTTCAACGAAAGAGCAAGGTACTGCTCCATCGATGTTTTAGCCCCGGCGATAATTTCATCCAGCACATCGTCGGTAAGGTCTTTATCTGGAATCATCTCAATACGTCCCCCACACCTATGAGCCCCTTTGCGGTCAAGTAGTCCATCACGTCGCGTGGCAACTTACTGTCAGGATTGGCGTTTTTTAGCGAACGGACTAATCGCTTAATCCACATCGTTAATTCGTCCACTTGCCTGGTATCCTCATAGGTGAGGGTGCCAGCCTGAAGCATGGCGGCGCGGCAGGCGTTCCAGCCCTCAATAAATCCTGATTGCGCGTATTTATTAAAACCAACCGCCATTCTCGCACTATGCGCGTCGGCCCCTGGAGGCACTACCGGCGCTGGCGGGGCGGTGTAGAGCGCGATATCACGCCCTTGCGAGTTATCAGGGAAGCCGCGAAGGTATAGACCGGTGGCCTGCATATTGGTGATTTCGCATTTCTCCGTCCACGCAACAGGCTCAGCCTCCAGCGATGCCAGCGCGATTTCTGCAAGACGCAAATCAGCAGCAAGATCCTCTCGTTCGAACGGGTCTTTTACGTGCTCAAGAGAGGCTCTCAGCATCGTGATATTTCCCTCAGCCTGCGCAATCAACCGCTCATTGGTGAATCTGGTAATAGTGGTCATGCTGCTTTCTCCTGATTTGCGAACAAATCCATCTGAGAGGAATCGCTATTTCCGACAATAAATGCCTCGCAACTTTCCGTACAGGAACCCGGCTCCTCACCACCACCGCCGCGCATGGTCGCCGCAATTTCATCGCGTGTCAGTGATGAATACGCTTCCTCAATGCTGTCCAGAGAATTCCCTTTCCTGTACATGATTTTGTTTTCCTGTTGGCGGCGCTCTACGACGCGAACATCAGGAGACATAACAGCTTCACGGAATTTCTCCAGCATTTCAGGTTCATCACGCATAGCCAGTGCAACTTTGTTGATGCCTTTCTTGATGCAAAAAACACAGTTCCCCAGGTGCTCAGGAATACCCAAGTCGAACGGCTGCCTATTCCACCATTCCAAAACATCCTGTTTTTCATCATCCATAATTTCAGCCATAAACCGCTGCTTTGATTTGGCAATTGAAATAACGCGATTAATAATCTCGGTTGCCACATCGCCGAAAATCATAAAGTGCGTTTCCAGTGTTTCCCGCATTTGTTCCTGAGTTTGCGACTGTGATAAATCACGGTATAAATCAATCATCATGTAATTATCGAAATTCATGCGGCGCAATTTTGGGAAAAGCGCCTCACCCCAAATTCTGGCAGGTTCGTCGACACGCATTCCTAGCCACGATTGGTAATCGACGAAATTATCCTTGCAAAAGCGCTCACACACCTCGATTTTCATTGTCCGCGTACAGAACGCGCCACCAAAATATGGGGTGCCGTACTTCGCCATGACGTCAATCCACGGTTGCAAGTCGGGTCCGATTTCATCAATGGAAATTACCTTGTAGCTGTTTGCTTTCCCAAGTTCTGGATTTACCAATACGCGAAGGCAAATGAGTTCGATCCCCCAGTTAGCGACAACCTCCCGGATAAATTTGTAGGTTTCCGGGTGCTCTGCACCGGTATCCATGAACACGAAACGAACATCCCAACCCAACTTGATTTTCTTTACCATTTCCCTGACGAGTCGGCCTGACGTTCTGCCACCAGAGAAGCTAACAACATGCGTAATGCCCATCACTCCCCCTTACCGATGCCAGCGGCATGTAGTGCATCTTCGAGGCGACACACTTCTTTCGCCAGCCTCATTTGGTTGCTATCAGCTCGGTCCTTGTAGTCACGGAACTCTTGTTCAACTTCGAAACGCTTATCTCGGTGGATGCTTTCTAGTGATTTAGCCTGGTGTAAATCCTCTGCCTGTCGCTCAAGCTTGAAACGCTGAAGTTCTACCAATTCCTTTGCTGCTTCCAGCTCATCAAGCAGCGCCAGCACGGTGGCGGGGTTGGCCGCGGCGATGTATTTTGCTTTGCTTTCTGCATTGTCCTGACCGTCGAGGCCAGGCCATTTGATAATGTCTTCGCCACGCTCATGGCCTAACGAACCTACGGCATACGTACCAGATGCCTTGTGAACAAAGGCAACCCACTCCTTGCCAGATAATGCTTTTGCCAATTTACGCAGCGCCTGTTTGTCGATTGTCATGCTGCACCGCCTTTGCTCGTTGCGTTGTTAATAGTCCCTTCGACGTGAAGGTAGACACGTTGATGTTCTTCTTCAGTCAGTTCTCTGCCCAATTCGAATTCAATGGAGTCAACGACAAGAGACGCAAAGCCTTCGATTGATGAGAACATCGAATCGTCAGCCAGTTTTTCGATGTTGCTCATTGTGCGGCCTCCTGCGTTAACGCATCCGTCAGATAATCAACGCCTCTTTGGTATGCAGCGAGAAGTTGTAAATCAGCGTCTGTGTATTCGCTCCATGACTGCATTTCTGCCAGCCTTCCTTTCCAGCATGGGAGAAGATAATTTTCGAGATAAACTCTCCGCTCTACTAGCAACTCAGGGGATGCGTCATTGATGTAGAAATTAATTTGCTGGACTGCCGGGTAACTTGATATTGCGCTCATTTTCCACCTCTCAGCATCGCATTCAGCCACTTGTTGTTCTGGAGTCGTGTTTTCGTATCGAAAGAGTCACGCTTGAGTAACTCCTGCTTATCTGGCATTGGCTTGAATTTGTGTCTGGCTATTAATTCGTGAGGGGAAATACCAGGGTCGTATGTGTTGCCTATCATGATTTACTCTCCATAAAGTCGTTTACCGCTTTGCTGAGAGAAAGGCCAAGTGTTTCTATATGCTTCTGTAACGCCTGAAATGATTGTGCTTCGGATGCCAGGATTTCACGATGGCAGAGTTCTTTAACCAGATGCTCAAACTTGCTGTAGTAACCACAACGGACAAGCACCTCATTACCAAAGTTTTTACTTTTCTCATCGGTTACTTTCTTCTTCTCACTGAGAATGAGGTCATGCTTTGTTCCGGTAATAACGTATTTACCGATGTCGATTTTTAGTTTCATTATTAGTTCCTCAATATCAATTTATTCGCATTCCTGATCGTTCTTCATTGAGCCTTTTTATCTTGTAGCGCATGGCTCTTACTGAATAGATGGATCGGCAGGTTGCGATTGCTATTTCTTCTGCGGAGAATTTTTCGAAGAGTGATACTTCTGCTCGAGTCCAGCGCTTACCTCGTAAGCGGCTAACCATGTCAGCGCCGATACGCGTTGCCTTAGCCATTACCGCTTTTTCGGTTCGTTCAAGCTTTTCGGCGATAACTTTAACTGGCATGGTTGCCGCTACCTCGCGCAAGAAATCCTCTTCCCATTTCTCCCAGGGAATATTCTTCATGGTGTTTTCTTACTTGATTATTAGAGAAGGTTTGCCGACTTTGAGTTGTGCGCCTGGTATAGAATTACCGGCTTTGAGTTGATGTTTGATGGCTAATTTGTCGGCTTTAATTACTGTTTCGTATTCAACATATTCAGGGGGGAGGGCGCTGGAGTCTGTTATATCCACTGATTCAGATGGTGCTCTCACTGTTACTTGGTGCAGTCCTGCACGTATTTTCTTCTTGCCGACCATTTCCAGCGATGAAGCGATATACGAGAGAATGTTTTCAATCTTATTTTGAATTACTGCCGCTCTCTCATTAAGAGATTTAGCCTCTTCCTTGAGGCGTTCAGCGTAACCAGATTCGTTTTTAACAATGGCAAGCAACTGCTCAACCTTATCTGTTAGCTCTCCTTCCATTCCTTCCAGAGTGTCGGCTATCTCGTCGGCTTCAAAATCGGAATCCATCAACTTGGCGTAATCGTTAGCAATCTCGTAAAGTTTACTCACTGGTTACCTCCAACTTAGCCTTGCATTCTGTATAGATGGCTTGTACGTTCTGCTGCAACTTCATACCTGACGTGCGTTTGTAGGCGTCAGCAAAGATGCGTTTAAGGTCATCCATGGTTTCAGCCTGAGCCATGTCGTCACAAAGAGCCTGAACATGCTCGATGATTTCCTGCTGTCGCTTCCGCTCGTCTTCACGGATATCTTCCTCTGACTTATGCGGCATGACTGGCTCCTGATGCATCCCTTCATCTTCATTGAGGAGGTGAATCGCGTTATCAAGGCGCTGTGCCTTGGGCCAGTATTTCGAAGCTCGCTTGACGATGGTTTTACGTGCCATCTCTTCCCAGAACGTTTTCCAAGGCCCATTCTTTGCCTTGCTGGTTGCCTCCACCGTCTTGATTTCTGCTAGGCTCATCTCCTCCGTCAGGTAGTCACCGTCGGCAGTTTTAACCGTGCAGTAACCACCGACAACCTCGCCACGCTCACCAAAAGCGTTGTATTTGTGCGTAGGAGCGCTATCAAGGCCATTTGATTCGTAGGTGTCAGTTGAGTACACCAGTTTGCACTGACCCCACTTAATGGAGCCTGTAGACTGCGCCAGGTGAAGAAGACCCATGTAGCTGATATCGAGGCACACCATACCGTCGCGAGGAACCAGATAAGCCAGTTTGCTTGCCGGATTCAGAGTGATGCCGATGGCTGCAACATTGATAATCGCGTTCTGAGCACTAGTAGGGTTCGACAATGCTGTTTTTGCGAGAAAGTCGTTCTTCTGGAAGTACTGAATCGCAAACTGGCTTTCCTTTGCCCAGGTAACCGTCTGCTCTGTTAGTGCGCCGCAGAATAGCGGCTCCTGTTGCTTTACAAATTCAACGATATTGCTCATGCCGCCTCTCCATAAACATGTCTGCGCTTGAATATGCCGAATGCATATTCAGCTTTAACCCTTTCCGTAATTGCATCCCAGAACCACTCAGCGGCCTTTTCCTGATAATTGCAGTCATCATCCTCTAACCAGTCGATGGCGTCCTTTGTGTGCTCGTCAGGTTTATATGAGCGAAGCATTTCGCTCACCGGGTCGCAGCGTTTGCAAAGGCGATCAACTTCACTGTTAATTCGTTCGTAATCTTCGTCAGTAAAACTTGCGATGATTTGCGATATTTCACGTTTATCATTCAGAGTCAGAATCATCATCGTTCTCCTGTTCTTTCTGCTGATTGAGCATGTCTTTCATAAGGCGAATAAACGCATCGTCTGACCAGTTGTCTGCAATGCTCACTAGATAATCTCCGGCTCGTTTTTATGGTTAAGCACGATATCTACCAGCAGGTCTTTAAGTGGCTTAGCTTCGGTCAGTGTGTGGATGTGCAACTTGCCGTCTTTGTTAACTGCTGCTCTCCATGGCTTTCCGTGGTGAATAACCAGCATTCCTGGAGTTACGCACTGACGAATAACGGTTAATGTGTTTTGCATAACGCCTCCAGTTGCTTACGAACAGCGCGAATAAGACGACGTATACGCTTGGTTAATTCAGATTCAGCCGGGTAGTAGGCGGACATGATGCCGCCACCCGATAGCGATAAATGCATCATGGTGGGATTCCTTTTGTTGTGTGATTTGCATTACGACTGAGCACTTGAATAAATGCTCACTCAGATGCTGGAATGAAAAAAGCCGCACTCAGGCGGCTGATAATTTATGGCGCAGGTCTGACAATTCCATTTCATGCATGTCAGTGTTTTTCCCATGCTGCTTTCTGTATTGAATTTGAAGTTGAAGCAGCCTAACACGCCCCTCGTCGGTTATTTTGTAGTATCTAGCCACATCATCATCTGCCACTTCCACGATGCTTTTGTTGGCAAGCAACTTATTAACCCTCTCGCTTAGGTCGGTGTGTTTTCTTTCTGTTTTATCAACATTTAGCCCACGTTCAAGGGACGCCAAATAAAGAACCTTTTCCATCGTATATAACTTAGGCATACTTTCCTCTAGACAAAAAGAATGCCTCCCATATAGAGCGGCAAGACTATCAAGGGATGATTCTCCAATAACCAGAACGAGTCTTCGTCCTCATTCGGTTACGAGCGATATTGCTCACATAGCAGACTCGTGAATCTGCTATAGGTGCTTATTCGCTTGGTGGTTCAGGTAATGGCATCCAGTGAGTCACTCGCTCATGCTTGATTAAACGCGTGTCCTGCTTTGAGTTCTTTGCCTCAATTACTGGCTTCCTCATGGTGTAAATTCCCGAGAAATTTGAATTGCAAACACAATATCCAAGCACAGTAATTCCGGATTCCGGCATCCGCTCACTACACTTAATCCACTTCATCACTCCTCCCCAAGAGCCTTGCTGATGGCTGCCTTTGCTTTATCCTGCGCTCTATCCCAGCCGACACCGTAAAGGTCACCATGCTGCTCTCGGATGTATTTCCATCCTGAAAGCATGTCTTGCAGAGCTTCGAGCAAATCAGGCGCTGCACTTGCCAATTTTATTTCCTGCTTATTGGCGTTCTCGGCTGAAAACAGAATGTGACCTTCAGTAGCATCGACAATGTAATCTTCATCAACATCCCAATGCGGTATGTCTTTCATATTCACCTCTGTGGCTTGCTGCCAAAAGAAGGCCGACTATGCGGCGCTCTTTCTGTTAGTGAAATCACTAAACGTAATTTCTTCGATATCAGATATTTTCTTTTTTAGGTTTTCTAACGTTTCGTGCTTGGCTCTGTCGAAAGCTACTTGTTGCTTACCTAAGCACTCTTCATGTGGTCTTGGCAGGTAATACGATTTAATACATGCAATAGCATTTGATTTAGAAAATCTGTCCATTTCACCCCTCATACAGCGGCTTACTGCCTAATTTCATTTTCTGCCGTCCTACACAAGTCACTCCCATTTCACGGGTTGGCTTGCTGTAGTACAGGCGGTTAGTTTTCTGCGGTGCTTCCTGCTCTTTCTTATCGCGCAGACTTCCGAGCGAAGTGGCTCTAATCACGCGATTGCTGCAGTCTTCTGATAGCCGTGAAAATGCACGGTCAATCCTTTGTGAATACTGTTTAATCTCTTTATGCTGGCGAGCACGTTCGAGTTTGCGAATCTCTCTGGCTTTCATTGGATACCTCCAGTGGTTGCTTTGGCGGTGCAGTGAATGTGGAATCGAACCACAGAATCCGCCGGTCTTTTCGCTTGGTTGATCAGGCCATGCACCATCGACTTACTAACAGGTGGCAGCGCCGCCATTCCCGATTGATATTCGATGCCTGCGAATCATTTCCTGTTTCACCACACCCCAAAGCAACTTCCTTTGGCGGGGACGAATCATCCCCATGCCATCTTGTTAAAGAGCTGCCAATCAATTCCGTTTGGCTACCAGCGTCCTGCTGATGGCTTAACAATACAAAATGTACTGAGTATCGTCAATACAATATGTACTTAAAATTTACGTAAATGTACGAAGTGTATGAATGAGAAGGGAAAATAAATTTTGTGTATTAAAAAACCCGCCGTAGCGGGTTGAAGGGATGAATCTAAATTACAGGCCTTGCCATTTGGCTTCTATCACTACGCCAATAATGCGGCAGTTACCATCAATAGGGAACATGTGGTAGCTGGGGTTAAGCGGTTTGAGGTATTTCTGCCCTGCGTCTACTACGTATTTCTTGAAGGTCGCCTCGTTCTCTGAATCCAGCTTTGCAACTACAAGTCGTCCGTTCGTTGCCTCGATTGCTGGATCAACCAGTATCTGCATTCCCTCGGGTATGCTAAGTCCGGTAGGCGAAGTCATCGAATCACCCCTAACCGTCAGCCAGAACGACCGTTCGCTCGCATGTGCTGTTGTTTCAGGCCATACCTCAATCTCCTGAAGTTGATAAGGCTCAACAGCCTCACACCAATTTCCTGCGCTAACCCAGCTAATCAGGGGGAATCTCCTTACCTCAGTGTTAGGACGTGGATTGGTGACATTACCCATATCAGAATCTGGATAGTCAACCATCCCATCAGAACTCAGCACCAACTCCTTCAGACCGAGCTGTTTCATGATTGAGGCGATGTCCTCAATGCTAGGTTCGCGCCGACCATTAAGCCAATGCCCTATCGCCCCCTGAGTCTTTCCGAGAGCTTCGGCAAGCTTATCCTGGGTAATGCCAATCTGTTTCATCCTGGCTTTAGCCAGTTCATTCCACGGTGTTTTCATATCACGATTATTACGTGTTGTATTAACTGTCACAATGCACAAAATGTATTAATCCCCTTGCATTATCTCAGTACAGTTTGTATTATTGTTTTACGTACCATCCTGAGGAGATGAACCGATGAGTAATCTTCGGAAAATCCGGGAAACCATGAAGGTTTCTCAAGCCGTTCTGGCTGAAAAGGTTGGGTGTACACAGGGAGCAATTGGGCACTACGAATCGGGTCGACGACATCCAGATTTGAAAATGTGCCGCCAGCTCGTTGATGCCCTCAACAGTTTTGGCGCAAAAGTTCAGTTGGATGATGTGTTTCCACCTGAACTGAACGCAGCTTAAGCAGTACCGCTCTTTAACACTACGGGTCAGGGATGTTTCGTCCCTACAACCAACGCATCAACCGATGCGTATTCAACTATTTAACTATGGAAATAATACGAAATGGAAAACGCAAGTTACAGCAAACCCTCTCAGCGCGATATCGACCGTGCTGAAACAGATTTACTAATCAACCTCTCTACTGTCACTCAGCGAGGACTGGCAAAGATGGTTGGATGTCATGAGTCGAAGATAAGCCGTACTGACTGGCGATTTATTGCAGCCGTTCTGTGCGCGTTTGGGATGGATTCAGACATCAGTCCGATAAGTCGTGCATTCAGGCATGCACTGGAGGGAATCACAAAAGAAAAACGTCCAGTTGTTGGTGGCAATCTGGACGCTTAAACACACTGTGTTACGCCAAGTAACAGGAGTAATTATGGCAGGACAAACCAAGCAAGTAAACACTGGCATAAAGGCCGGTGACAGGTTCGAAACCGTATATCCATTTATCTTCGTGTGTACAGATTATCAGTCTTACGACGGTAACGTGCATACCGATGAGCGTTGGATTGGCGGTTGCCACAAGAATTATGAACCAGCCGACTGTGGGTATGGAGATCAATGTTTTTACACTGCTGATGCTGAAGGAAAGAGAATTCTTGAGGTTCTGGCAGTAGTGGAAATGCCAGGGAACTGGCAGAGAAGAATTATTTACGCCTGTCATCTCATTGAGCCAGAAGGCAAGGAGAGGAAAGGCAGGAAGGCTTACACAGTAACTGAATCCAGATTCTTAAAGATGGCTTCTGGTTATTTTGCAGATTACGAACTGGAGGATGATTAATGGCTCGTTCACGAAACATTAAACCAGGCTTCTTCACTAACGATGAACTGGCAGAATGCTCACCTCACGCCCGGCTCTTGTTTGCCGGGCTATGGACTATCGCCGATAAGGAAGGTCGTTTAGACGACCGGCCAAAGAAGGTGAAAGCCCTTGTACTTCCTTTCGATAACGTCGACTGCGATGAGCTTCTTCAACAGCTACACGATCGCAAATTCATCCAGCGCTATCAGGTTCAGGATGGCGCATACATCCAGATTACCAACTGGAAAAAGCACCAGAATCCTCACTGCAAGGAAGCACCTAGTGAGATACCAGAATACTGCGAAGCAGATCCTAAACAGGAAGAAGAACCAGTAAAGGTCGATGAAAGCACCATGCAAGCACAGTGCAATGATGGTGCAAATGAATCGCAAGCTACTGATAAACAAGAAGCACCAGAAAAGCACTGTGCAAGTACAGTGCAAGAACCAGTAGAGAACAATTTAAATCCTGCTGATTCCCTTAACCTGATTCCTGATTCCCTTAACCTGATTCCCTCTAATAACACCCAAGCCGCTGAAGCGACTTGCGAAGGTGAAGATAACGTTCACTTGATGGCTAGTCGTTATGCCTTCGAAGGAAATGTTGTACGACTGAATCACAAAGACTTCGACTCCTGGAAAGCCATTTTCCCAAACATCGACTTGGTGGCTGAGTTAACGCGGTTGGATCTGGAGTTTACCCACGAAAAGCCGAAGAACTGGTTCAGCACTGCCAGTGCCAAGTTGAACTACCAAAACAAAAACGCGTACAGGAATCCGGTGAAACGAGCTGTTAACGAGAGTTTTGCCGCCAAAGATTACGGACAAACCGAGATTCCTTCTTGGGCTCAGGAGTGATTATGACACTGGACGAAAAAATCTCATCCCTGGAGAAGAGACTGTCAGAGCTAAGCAAGCCGCCAATTGAAATCGAGCACACCGCCGTAGAGTTCTGTACTGGCAACTGCGAGAAACACGGCGAGTTTGAGCAGAGAAACCGATATTCAACAGGCCCTATTAAGTTTGCTACCAGACCAAGTGAATGCCCTGAATGCTTGCGTGACGAGCTTATTGAGCTACAGGCAGAGAAGATTAAAAGCGACGAGGCATCCCGCAAAAGGACCGTCGAATTTCTGTTAAATAATCTCGATATCCCTGAGCGATTTAAGGGATGTTCCCTGCAAAACTACGTGCCAGTTAACGACGATGCTAAACGAGTACTGAAGGTATGTCAGGCATACGCCAGCAAATGGCCTGAGCGATTACAGAGAGGCGGCGGTCTGGTTATGTGCGGTAAACCTGGAACGGGGAAGAACCATCTTGCCCTGGCAATTGCGCGGCACGCGATTACAGAGCACCAAAGTTCTGCATCTTTCACCACAGCGCTGAAAATCGCGCGTGAATATAAATCAACATGGTCGAAAAACTCCACCCGCACAGAGGAAGAAGTTATTCGCCACTTCACTAAGCCTGACCTGCTAATTATCGATGAGGTTGGTGTGCAGTTCGGGAGTGAGGCGGAAAAGATGATTATGTTCGAAATCATCAACACCCGCTACGAGCGCATGAAGCCAACCATCCTGATAAGCAATCAGAGCAAAGATGAGCTATCGGCATTCATTGGTGAGCGCGTCATAGACCGAATGAACGACGGAGGTGGATGCACACTCGCATTCACCTGGGATAGCTACAGGAGCAAGTGATGAAAGACAAATCATCATCCATCAAATCCTTCATAAAAAGCCGACCAGTTACCATCCGCAAAGACATATTCAAAGCACTTAACATCCCTCAGCGAACTTTGACATGGCATTTAAAAAAGCTTGTCGATTCAGGTGAGGTAATAAAAATCCAGGATGGTTATTACTTCGCAGATGAGGATTCGCTTACAGCATGGCTTGAATCAAAGAAGCCAGGAGAAGAAACTCCGGGAGCAATCATGAACGCAAGAGAAAAAATACTTCACCACCTTGAAACAAACTACCCAACCTCAGCAGCAGAATTCCAGAAGCTAACCAAAGTACCAAAATCCAGAATCACTCAGTTACTCCGTGAACTCACCGCATCAGGCCAGTTAGAAAGCTATAACGCCAAAGGTGGCATTAAGCGATACCGTCTTACTGAGCTTCACCACAAACGAATTGAGTCAATTCTCGGATGGTTCGATTCGGGGCGGTCAGGCACATCGTCTGATGTTTCTGCGGATTTGGGGCTGGATATCACCACCGTATCGCAAATCCTAGCGTCGCTCAGTAAGCAGGGTGAGCTATATCGTGAATGGCTAGGACGCGAGAAGGTGTGGATGTATCAGAAGTCAGCACCGTTTACTTTTGGCTGCGCCAATCAACTTACTGCATTTATAAACCTGAGATTGAGAGAGGTGAGGTCGTGAAATTAAATGTCGACGAATTAGAAGGAGTGAGGTTAGACGTTGCAGTGGCCATTGCTATTGGCGGAAAGATAACGCGACCGCAAGATGCACAAATATATCTAAATGACATGCACCAACTGTGTGGGGAAGAAAATAAGCGCTATAGCAGATATGTGTTTTCACCATCTACAGATTGGGGGCAGTGCGGTGAATTGATGGAGAGCATGTCGATAAGCTGCTATCAATCTGCTGACCCAGCGACAGGGAAGATTTATCACTGGGTTGGAGTAAACGAGCTTGTTTCCCCAGGTAGACGCCGAGGTCTAATCGCTAAAAATCCAAGAATAGCTATATGCAGGGCTATTGTGTTTGCGAAGCTTGGTCAAGAAGTCGAGCTTCCAGACGATTTGAAAGAATAGCACCCCAGCACACTGAAGGAGAGGAATGATGAGTACATGCGAAAGATGCAATGGTTCAGGATTTGAAGATAGCGGCGGCGTTCAATCATGGGGTGAGCCAATACTTGTTGAATGTGAATGTAGGTTGATGGAGAGGGATATGGACGAATCAAGAAAGGCTTTCGAGCAATGGTTTCCGGAAATGGTGGAAGGTATACCACCTGGCATGGTTGAGGTCTTCGACAAGATGCTGTTCATGGCATGGCAGGCATCTCGCGCAGCTATCGAGCTAGATATGCCTGAGCCGTTTAAGTTAGCTAAATCATCAAGCGGCCTGACGTATTACTACCAGGATGAAGTTGATGCTGTCCTGAGTTGCGCTGGAATCAAAGTGAAGGAGTGAGTATGAATGCATCAGTATTTGTTGTAAGCGCCCGGGGATTTGAAGGTGAAATGGAGTCAATGGCAGCTTTCACCACATATGACAAGGCGCGGGATTATGTAGAGCGTATTGGATTCAAATCATGGGCGATTGAGGAACTAACATCTGACGAGGAATGCCATGAAACAGACGATATTTCTCAGGAGTAAGCAGCAACAGCAGTCAGCAATAAACGCCATTCTCGCATCACCCCTCGACAACGAAAGACCCATCACCATTCGAATATCTGACTACAAACGCAACCTCGACCAGAATGCGAAATTTCACGCGCTTTTGGGTGATATCGCTCGTCAGGTCACATGGTGCGGAAAGCAACTCAGGCCTGAGCAGTGGAAGGTATTGCTGATTAGCGGTCATGCGGTCGCTACAAAGCAGGAGGCCGAAGTAGTTCCCGGGTTAGAGGGTGAGTACGTCAACATCCGCGAGAGCAGCGCAGAGATGAGCGTGGGGCGCATGGCTAGCCTCATAGAGTACACGATGGCTTGGGCGACAGGTCAGAACGTCAGATTCACTGACAGGAGGTACGATTGAAGCGAACGTATTTCTACCACCCTCCAATGACCACCGACGAAGCCAACCAACTCATCACTCTCTACCACTCCCGCAACGTAAAGACCACAAAGCACCTTAGCACTGACCCACGACTGTGGATAGTAGGAGCCTTGTTGCCTGAGTACGCCAGCGAGCCAAAGGGTAGGAGTCAGTATCAAAACAGAATGTGGAGCTAAATATGGACTATTCACAGTTATCAGATTTAGAAATTAACCAGCGCGTATCAAACGCTATTCCTGGGAGATTTATCTTTTACCCCGATTACGTATGGGACTCAGAATGGGAAAAGACATTCGACCCATGCAATAAAGCAGCAGACGCATGGCCTATTATTTCTGCCAACAGAATCAGCATTGAATACGATGCTGAGGAGCGGTGCGATACTCCAGTGGAGTGGGTAACTGCTTACGGAATTGACGAGCTAAAGGTACACGTTGTGTCTCATCAGCCATGTGATAAAGCCCTGCGTTCGGCAATGATCGTTTTCCTGATGATGCAGGACGCCAACCATGCTTAGCCAATCAGAAGCCCAATCATACGAGCAGCAGAGTATACGTCGAACGTTGTGCGCAGGCTGTACGAAAGAGCTAATGCCAGAAGAAACCTATGCATGTGAAGAGTGCATCAACGAATGGATGGTATATCGCGATCCGAATGGAGATATGTCGAATGGCAATTTTTCGAAGCAATAAATGGCTTCAGGCAGTCAGGGAGATAGATTGCTGCGTTCTATGTGGACGCTATGGGGTTCAGGCAGCGCACCGTAACGAAGGGAAGGGAATGGGCCTGAAGGTTGATGACTGTTTAACGGCAGCGCTATGCGAACAATGCCATACGCGCATAGATAACGGAAAGGATATGACAAGGGAAGAACGCAGGGCTGAAATGGATAGAGCCATTGTCCTGACTCTAAAGCAATTGGCGAATGGAGGGAGGCTATCTGTCAGATGAATAGATATCTGTTGCAGCTGCCATGGCCACCTTCAGTCAACAAATACTGGCGACACTCACGAGGAATCCACTACATCAGCGATTGGGGAAAGCGATACCGAAAAGAAGTAATCGAAATAATCCAGCAACAACAGTTAGACATCAAAATCACACCTCGCATCAAAATAACCATCCACGCAGCACCTCCCGATAACCGCAAACGAGATTTGGACAATCTGCCCAAAGCAGTTTTTGACGCACTAACCAGTGCGGGCTTCTGGCTGGATGACGGTCAGATAGACGATATGCGTATTAAGCGCTGTCAGGCGATTAAAGGTGGAATGCTAGTGCTGGTAGTTACTGAGACATGCGGGAGTTTGCCAATGATTACAGAACTACTGGAGGCCGCATGAAGTGCAAGATTGAAGGTTGCGATCGGGAATGTAGATACATGGAGCAGCAGGTATGCCAAAAGCATTATTTCAGGATGATGCGATATGGGACATATGAGCTCACAAAACATGGGAAAGGAAAGGGATTCTCTACTAACGCCAAGGGATACGTGATGATTAAAGAGCCATCTCATCCACTGGCAATGAAAAATGGATTTGTGTACGAGCACAGAAAGCTTGTGTTTGCAAGGTACGGAGAGCAGTTACCACCATGCGAATTATGCGGAAAAGCTGTTACCTGGGCAAACGCGCATATTGACCATAAAGATGATCGAGTCAATAACAACGAACCGGATAATCTCAGGGTTTTGTGCAATGCCTGCAACGTGATGCGATCACGTATTCACATCCCATCCCACACAAGAAAAAGCAGCCACGCCATCACCTTCAACGGGGAAACCAAAACCCCAGCAGAATGGTCTCGAGACCCAAGAGTAAGCATCGCCGGCAATACGATTCTGTTTAGACTCAGGAAAGGTATGAGCGTAGAGCAGGCGCTATTCGGTGAAAAGCTTACCCATCGAGGGAAGAAGGCAAATGGCTACCAGCCGAAATACGGCGAGTATCAGCAGAAGCTTAAAGACCTGCTTGACAGCAGAAGCGAGGCCGCATGATTTATGACCTCAAACTTCCCCATTGGGCTACGTTGTTGAAGTGTCCCTTCTGTGGAGGTGATGCAGAGCTAACCGCAGATGGTGACGGTGTGTTCGCCGGGTGCTCAAGTAAATCATGCCTGATAAATCCCATTACCGAAACATACAGAACCAAACGCGATGCTGTTCGCGCATGGAACAGGAGGACCGAATGACACCATCTATCAAAACCATCCCTGACATCTTGGTAGAAGTCAGAGGAAATCAGTCCGAAGCAGCCAGGCAATTAGCCTGCAGCAGGAACACCATCCTCAGGTATTCGCGAGACACCAAAGCTCAATTTCACGCCATCGTTAACGGCGTCCTCATGGTTCATCAAGGTGGTCGAGGTAAAACATGTGCAGCGTAACTAGCATTCAGCAAGTCAAATGGCAGCGTCATGCAGACATGGAGAAGCTCAAGGATATTGATGCGCAGATTGCAGATGCGGAAAGGGCAATGTGTTTACTTTCAGAGCGCCGTCGTGAACTGGTTAATCGATTAGGACTTAATAAGCCAGACGGTCCGGAGGCTGCCTAGATGTTTACTCTATTTATGATCGTCTATGCGTTCATGGCAGGGATGATGGCTGAATGGTCACATACAAGACAAAAGGAACTGGGATTTAAAACGCATCTGGTGATAACCGCGCTTGGTACCGGATTAATTTGGCCGTACATGCTATGGAGAATTTCACGATGAACCTGGAAAACGCAGTCAAGTTTCACTTCGCGAAGTCTACGCAGATAAACGATACGCCGCGTGCAACCTCCTCAGAGACGCTAACAGGTACTGATGTCATGGCTGCCATGGGAATGACGCAAAGTCGAGCCGAGTTAGGTTACAGCGCGTTTTTAGGGAAGATGGAAATCAGCAGCAATGACCGTGATAAAGCTATTGAACTGCTGACCCAATATGCACTTGAGCACTGCGATAAGGTTGCCGCCTTACGCAAGCTCGAAAATGATATTAAGTCAAAGGTAATGCAAGTGCTCGCAACATTTGCATTTGCTGACTACGCAAGAAGTGCTGCAAGTACCAGAACATGCGATTGCTGCAAAGGAGAGAAGTTTATCGAAGCAGAGAGGGTAACCATGAAGTTTATTGGTCAACCGAAGTTAACAGAACGAAGAGAGTTGGTGAAAGTACTTTGCCATAAATGCAAAGGGGCTGGAGTGATTAGCAACTCCTGTCAGTGCAATGGAAAGGGCGTAGTTTTAGACAAAGAGAAAACTATTCTACAAGGTGGCGTACCTGCATATAAAACATGTGGAAGATGTCATGGTCGTGGTTATTCGCGTTTGTTACCTGACAGTGTGCGCAAGTATATCTGTGCAACAGTAATTGATGTGCCAGAAACTACATGGAGAAGGTCTTACAAGGACTTTTTTGAAAGTTTGGTTAGTGAGTGCATTAAGCAGGAGGAATATGCGAACCAGATGTTGAGGAAAGTCACTAAATAGGAAAAATTTCTATGTAATCGCATTTTTGTAGAAAAGTCGCTTTACAAAGTGGCGATATTTGTTTAATCTGAAACCAATGATGGATTACTGCATTCATTCAAAGCCCTGGGGTTTACGCCTTGGGGCTTTTTGCATTTCTGGCACGACATTTCTGAAAGCGCCCTCATCACCAAACACCAGAACACATACAGATACCCTCTAACTTTCGTGGTTACGGGGATAAGGGCGTTTTGCACAAATAGAAAACCCCGCATCGGCGGGGCTTCGTGAAAATGGGCGACCGTAAGTTGGTGGAACAACCTACAGTCATCTTGCTCATGACGCTAATCACGAACAAAGACCGAGGCCCATATCGTCTGATCAGACGGATGAAACTTAGATCGGATTTGTTCATTACACAAGAACCACATTAATAAATGTGAACAAGTCCCTCACTTTGAGGGTCGCATCTTAGCGGCCTGGCTAGTCTCTTCCCGCGCCGTTTAACGGCCAGGCGCATTTTAAGCAGCCACCTGAGTGGTGGAGACTACGCAATGGCAAACGGAATCGAATTCATTCCGGCTCTGCTTCTCGCGGTCATCATGAATCTGGTTGGCTCGCTGGCAAAATATGCTTACAGCTCTCCCGATCAAAGGGTTCCTCTCCTTAATCATGTGCTCGTGTCGCTCTTTGCCGGAATGATGATGTTTTTATTTTCAATGACGAACGGGTGGTCGTTATACGTTATGGGTATTGGTTGCGGTGCTGCCGGCTGGCAGGGCGCATCAATTATAAGGCGTATCCATCCACCTGGATTCGGACCAGATGGTGACAATGATGACAAATAACGTTGAGCTGAAGGTTGGGCGTTATGTTATCGGGATTATGCCTGTGCTTTTTTTCCTCATAACTGCATTCGCCTGTTACAACATCCAGGCGGTTATTGACAATGGTCAGAAGACAATCGCCCAGATGCAAAAAGAAAACAGCAGCCTCTCAAAGCGGTTGGCTGCTTCAGATTTAAAAAGACGAGATGCCGAGCAAGAGCTGGCGTCTCAGCAATCAAAAGGCGGTCAGTCACCCGGCGTGGTGATCATCTCTCCTGAAGGTTCAAAAGTTCACACCTTTGATGCGCCTCAGTCCTATCCAAGCGTACAGAAAAACCTCATCTTCTGAAGGAATTAATAATGAGTAACATTGTGAAAATCCTCAATTATGAAGAGGGGTATAAAGAGCGCCCGTACATCGATACTGAAGGTTATCCAACTGTGGCTTGCGGTGTGAAGATTGGTCCAAAGGGCGCACCTCTGAGCAATTACACATTCACAGTTCCACGTGAAGTTGGCGATGTATGGCTGGAGTCATTCGTTGCATCAACAATCAAAAAGATGAACGAAAATCCACTCATTATTTCCGCGATGAAAGCATGCAATCAGGAGCGCAAAGACATCCTTGTCAGCATGGCTTATCAGATGGGTGTGCAGGGTCTAGCCGGGTTCAAGAACACACTTGCTATGGTAGCTGCCGGAAACTTCTCTGGTGCTGCATCCGGAATGCTGTCCAGCAAATGGGCAAAGCAAACGCCAAACCGTGCGAGTCGCCACGCAGAGGTAATGCGAGCCGGAACGCTTGAAGCGTATAAGGGGATTATCTGATGAAAATATTCATCGCTTTCTGCCTGGTGGCTATCGTTTTTCTGTTAATGGCGCAGAGATATACCCGTCTTGAATTCGTTGCTCATGCAAAGTTGCTATTTAAAACATGGTCGGTATGGCTTGCATCATTGGGTGCAATGCTTGGAGCGTGGATTCAAAGTTTCCCGGAGGCGGCTATTCAGGCATGGACATTTCTCCCTGAAGACATCAAGGGCTACATTCCTCACGACATCCTCGGTTATATCAGCCAGGGGATGGTGGTGCTGGCAGTGCTTGCTCAGTTTGTTCGCCAGTCAAAGCTGAAGGATAAAGCCGCTGAGCTGAGGGAAGTGAAATGAGTTCGTTAATGGCTGTCGGATGGGAATACATACTTGGTGCCATCGGGATTGTTGGCGCTATTGCTCTCACCTGGTTCACAGCGAAAAGCAAAGGCCAGACAGAGGCAAAAGCCGAGGCTGATGTTAAGAGTGCTAACGCCGAAAAAGAGTCAGCACAGAACATCACCACTAAGCAGGAAGTCACCATTAAGGCGGTGAAAGATGTCGCACAAGCAAATCAATCTCTGTCTGATAGCGCTGCTCGTGAGCGCATGCGGACTTCAAAATACCACTCCGCAGATTAAGTATGTCTATGTAGACAATGCATGCACCGCATTTCAGCCAATCATCACCCATGGTAAGGACCCTGATGTGATGGATAGCAGAACGGTAAAAGCGATAAACACCCATAACGAAACATGGGACAGGCTGTGCGCTAAATGATTTGTGTGACCCTCAAAGGAGCGTGATCCACATCTTGGCAAGCCGGAACAGACGGAAGTGACTAATCACTACTGAGAAGCAGAGAAACCGTTGCGCTAATGGCAACCAACATAATGCCCAGGAGCAAACAATGACACAACGAGTAATCTCCACTGGCGGTGTGCCTGTAAGCGTACCAAGCTCCAGTGATGTACCAGGTGCTGCAACCACCACAACAGCAGGCACTGTGAAACAATCAGCAGCACAGGCAGATTCAGTTGCTACTGATGTGGCTGGTGTGGTGACTGACTTCAATGCACTGTTAGCAAAGCTTCGTGCTGCCGGAGTTCTCGCTTCCTGATATTTAATTCTGTGAAATGCGATTAACTCCCACGAGTGGAAAGCAGGAAATTCTGATTATGATAATTGATATCGGAGAGTTTCAACTATGGCTATGGTTGGAAGATGCTCTAGAGCAACAGCACGTAGGTTATATCAGGGGATTCAGGCCCAAAATGGATGATGACTTTATTTACTTCTACCCGAAGAAAGACTCCCCTAGCATCACAGCAATTAAGAAAGCTTCTGTTGGCGGATTTACAGTGATTCCCATCGAAAAGAGTAAATAACATGGCAAAGCTCACAGACAAACAAGAGCTGTTTGCCCGTGAGTACCTGAAAGACCTCAATGCCACTCAGGCAGCTATCAGGGCGGGATACAGCGAGAAAACTGCCCGCGCCACTGGTAGTGAAAACCTGTCAAAACCTGACATCGCAGATCGCATTGCAGAGTTAAAGACTGAACGCAATGAAGAAGTAGGAGTAGACGCTGCCTATGTATTGCGCCGCCTGACTGAAATCGATCAGATGGACGTGCTTGACATCCTGCTTGCCAATGGCGAACTGAAGCCGATTAAAGACTGGCCTAAGGTGTGGCGTACAACGCTATCAGGAATGGATGTCGTAGAGATGGCATCAGCAGATAGTGCTGCTCTCCTTAAGAAAATCAAATGGCCTGACAAGGTTAAAAACCTTGAGCTACTTGGCAAGCATGTAAACGTCCAGGCATTCAGAGAACAAACTGCAACAGAGATTACCGGTGCTAACGGTGGTCCGGTTCGTTATGCGGATATGTCAGAAGAATTACTTGAAGAGAAACTGAAGGAGCTGGGAAATGGCAGACGCTCCAATCAGCTTGAATCGAAACGCTCAGATTTATGAGTTGCACAAAGAACTGGCGATTCGCTCAGCACGTAAAAAACTTCTCGACTTCACTCTGTACACCAATCCGCAATACGAAACTGGATGGTTTAACGAGCTACTTTGCGCAGAGTTAGATCACTTTCTGGATGAAGTTAAAGCCGGGAACATGCCCCGTCTGATGGTGTTTGCTCCACCGCGTTCTGGAAAGAGCGAGCTGTGTTCGCGTCGCTTCCCTGCATACGTGTTAGGCCTGCATCCATCATGGAATATCATCTCGTGCTCCTATTCTTCTGACCTGTCAGACCGAATGAGCCGGGACGTTAAGCGCATCATCACATCTGATAAGTATGCTGACGTTTTTCCTGATGTGAAAATACCTTCAGGTCGCAGCCTGGCGGGTGGCATCAACAAAACCGAACTGTGGGAGCCAGTGGACGCTAAAGGCGAGCTACACGGCGGCTCATATCGTTCTGCGGGCGTTAACGGCGGTATCACCGGTCAGGGTATGAATATCGGGGTAATTGATGATCCCGCGAAAGATTACAAAACCGCATCGTCTCCAACCTATCAGGAAGCGGTGATGGACTGGTACGACACGACATTCTTCACGCGTGTAGATCCAAAGATAAACGGCATCGTCATCATTCTGACTCGCTGGCATCAAAACGACCTGGCAGGCCAATTACTCAAACTAGCAGAAGAGGGCGGTGAAAACTGGCGTGTGGTTAGCTTCCCAATGGAGGCTGAGAAGGAAGAGATTCACGAGCTAAACGGCAACGTGTATCACCTTCGCAATCCCGGTGAAATCCTGTTTCCAGAGCGTATGCCGCAAGAGTTCGTCGAGAAATGCAAGCAACGCGGATCCCTGGTATGGAACGCACTATACCAACAGCGACCAACCGCTAAAGGCGGAGGCCTGATTAAGTCTGAATGGTTCGGTGAATACTCCGTGCTTCCTCCTATGCAGTGGCGAGCCGTCTATGGCGACACGGCGCAGAAAACTAAAGAGGTTAATGACTTCTCCGTATTCGAGCACTGGGGACTAGGCACTGACGGATATATCTACCTGATAGACATGATTCGCGGTAAGTGGGAAGCAGATGAACTACAGCGCCGCGCCGTCGCATTCTGGGAAAAGTGCAAGACCCTAAAGAATGGACCGCTTCGCCACATGGCGATAGAGGATAAGTCATCCGGCACCGGCCTGATACAGAACATCCGTAAAAAGGCGATATGCCCAATAAAGGCCATACAGCGCGATAAAGATAAATACACTCGCCTGATGGACGTGCAGGGATATATCGAGTCCGGGTATATCAAGCTGCCCAGCAACGCACCATTCATTAACGACTTCCTCGTCGAGATGGAAGCCATCAACCCTGATTTCAATACGCACGACGACCAGTTAGATCCGATGATGGATGCCATTGATGAAATGAAAAATGGCAACGGTCCGTTACGCATATCAGAAGAACTTTTGAGGCTAGCATAGTGTTTGAACGCTGGAAAAAGAAAAAAGCTGAGCCTCCAAAGAAAGAGGCAAAGCAGCCCATGTCGTTGGCTAATGCGCTGGCGATGATGAACGAGCAGGAACGCATCAAATCTGAAGGTGAAGTGCTTCGCAAGATTGAGCGATACACGCCGCCGCCGGGAGTTATCCCTGAGCATATTGGCGATGCTGCGCTGGCGATGGACTCCACACCTTACAGTTACCTGAATTCAGCCAATATCACCGCATATGGCTACGGTGGCTTCCCCGGTTATCCATACCTGTCACAGCTCGCTCAGTTGCCCGAGTATCGCAAGATTACCGGCACGATAGCGGAGGAGATGACACGCAAGTGGATTGAGCTGAAGCACATCGGCAAAGATGACGGTGATGATAAGGCCGATAAGATTCGTCAGTTGGATGACGCGTTAAGACGGTTTCAGGTGCGAGAAAAGTTCCGTGAAGCAGCAGAGCATGACGGTTATTTCGGGCGAGGCCAGATTTACATCGATGTGAAGACGCCAAGCGGTAACTCTGCCTGGCTGGTTCCTGACGAACTGGACAAGAAGCTCTACATCAGCCCACGCAAGATAACCAAAGGAAGTCTGAATGGTTTCCGCGTTATCGAGGCAATGTGGACATACCCGGGTGTGTATAACGCTGACAACCCACTCAGCCCTGACTTCTTCAGCCCGGCTGAATGGTACGTCATGGGGCGCACAGTTCACGCCAGCCGTATACTGACGATGATTTCCCGACAAGTGCCGGACATTCTCAAGGCGGCTTACAACTTCGGCGGCCTGTCTCTTAGCCAGATGGCAGAACCATATGTGCAGAATTGGCTGAGAACACGTGACAGCGTGAGCGACCTGGTTCACTCGTTTGTGGTGTACGGCCTGAAGACGAACATGCAAAACGTCTTGTCCGGTGTTGCAGACCCCAACCTGTTTATGCGTGCTGAGTTCTTCAATAAGGTCCGCGATAACCGTGGAATGTTCATGGTTGATAAGGAATCTGAAGAATTCTTCCAGTTCGTGACAAGCCTGTCCGGTGTCGATGCTCTTCAGGCGCAAGCACAAGAGCAGATGGCCTCGGTATCAAGTATTCCACTGGTTAAGTTGCTTGGCATCACACCAAACGGCCTAAACGCATCATCTGATGGTGAGATTCGCGTCTTCTACGACTCAATTCACGCCATGCAGGAGAATCTATTCAGAAGCCCACTGAAAACCGTGCTGGATGTCATCCAGTTAAACGAATTCGGCGAGATTGACCCTGATATAGATTTCGAGTTCCTGCCGCTGTACGAGCTTACAGAATCCGAGAAAGCCGAGGTCATGAAACATCAATCTGAGGCTGACAAGAACTATGCCGAAGCCGGAGTATTCGACCTCGACGCAATCAGAAGCATGCGCCAGTCCGACAAGGCCAGCCCATACCACATAATGGAATCTGAAGATGACGAAGAAGAGTACGAAGCCGAGTCCTTCGAAGAAGGATTTGCAGAGCCAGAAAACCCTTCGTCCGGTCAGAGCTAACGCAGGAGTTCACGAATGGTATCGGGCTGAGCTTATCAAACTGGTACGGGAGATGAACAAGTCTTACCGTTACTGGCTTGAGGCAGGCTACAAAGACAGCATGGCGATGGATGCCAGCCCGGCGAATGAGTTAAAGCGCAGGCTGGCTAAACTCGGCAAGCAGTGGGAAAGCAAGTTCAATGAGCTTGCGAAGAAACTGGCAGATCGCTTCGTCGATAAGACCCTGCGAAATACTGATGTCTCTCTTCACTCTGCGCTAAAGGCTGGCGGCTTTACTGTTAAGTTCACGATGAATGATGAGCTTAAAAACGCGATGCAGGCCGTCATCAACGAGAACGTCAACCTGATTAAGTCGATACCTGAGCAATATCACACGCAGGTAGAGACTATGGTTATGCAGTCAGTAAGCCGTGGTCGTGACCTTGGTTATCTCACTGATGAACTGGTGAAACGCTACGGCATCACACGCAGACGCGCAGAGACCATCGCTCGCGACCAGAACAACAAGGCGACGGCGGTCATTCAGTCTGAGCGACAGAAGAAACTCGGCATCACCAAAGGAATATGGCGACACTCTCACGCCGGGAAGCAGCCAAGGCCATCCCACGTGAAAGCAGACGGAAAAGAGTTCGATCTCGATAAAGGCCTGTATCTCGATGGTGAATGGGTGTTACCAGGTGAAGCTATCAACTGCAGGTGCACATGGTCACCAATCATCCCGGGACTGGAGCGAAAATGATTGAGGTGTTCAAGGCATTAGGCCTGACATTGATATTTGGCAGCGTGGTTATAGCGCTTCTTACAATAACCGCATTGAAGAAAAACAACGGTCGCTGAGGCGACTTTTTAATTGCCTGAAGAAAGGTAAATCCATGCCCGTACGCAAAGTTGACGGCGGCTGGCAATGGGGAAATCACGGTAAGGTTTATCCAACCAAAGAAGAGGCAGAAGAGCAGGAGCAGGCGGCTTACGCCAATGGCTACACTGGCGACTCCGCTTTGGCATTCGACAGGGCAACGGTGCGCTCCTTTGACAAGGACGGTCGCCTGCACATCGAAGTGACGCCAATCAGCAAGGCTAACATCTGCCCCTACTATGGCCGCGAAATCCCCAATTCCAGATCGCTAGGCCTACAGCCTGACAAAGTTTACTACCTGCTTCGCGACCCGAAAGAGTTAGCCAAAGCAGCATCGACATTCAACAACATCCCGCTCCTTAACGAACACATCCCGGTTACTGCCGCAGAACCTCAGAAGATGGCTGTGGTTGGCTCTACTGGTACTGATGCCGAGTTTGACGGGACTTACCTCAAAAACTCTCTTGTTGTCTGGGATGCAGATTCCATTGCTGGAATCGAGACGGACGAGAAGAAAGAGCTTTCGTCGGCCTACAGATATGTAGCTGACATGACCCCCGGCGTGCATGAAGGCCAGCCATATGATGGCGTAATGCGCGATATCGTCGGGAACCACGTTGCTCTCGTAATAGAGGGCAGAGCCGGATCCGACGTCGTTGTCGGGGATTCAATACCTACAGGAATGAAATCAATGTCAGAACTTACCAAAAAGTTGATGGCAATTATCACGCCCATGCTGGCAAGTGATGAGAAGCCAGAAGACGTGGAAAAGAAAGTACAAAAGGTTGTCGAGGACGAAGCCACACAGGCAGAGAAAGACAACGAATCAGAGGCTGAACGTCTGAAACGCGAAGAGAAAGAACTCAAAGAGCGTGAAGAACGTGAACGTAAAGACCGTGATCGCGACCGCAAAGAAGCGGAAGACGAGAATGATGACGGCAAAGAGAAAAAGAAAGCCGAAGATGAAGATGACGAAGAGGACAAAGCAGCTATGGATGCCGCATTAATCCGCAAAGCTGAAGAAAACGTGATGGGCCGCATCCGTCAGGCCAATGAAGCGCGTGAATGTGTTCGCTCTCTGGTAGGCGACGTGAGTCTGGTAGCAATGGATTCAGCAGAGTCTATTTATCGATTCGCTCTTGATTCCATCGGCGCAGACCATAAAGGCGTCCATCCTTCAGCACTGAAATCGATGGTTGAGTTTGCCATCAACCAGAAATCAGAGGTTCGCAAGCCAACCAATGGCATCGGCATGGACTCGGCGGCAACCACTTCCTTCGCCAAAGCATTCCCTGGCGCAACCAAAATGAAACGGAGCTAAGCAATGAGCGGCTTTCAAAGTGTAATCAATCAGCAGCAGGCACCAGGTGTTGAGGGTGACTTCGCTTCTGCAAACCCTAAGGCAAGCTTGCTTGCGGGTGAAGGTGCTCTGGTAGCTGGCACCAATGGGGTGATCGTCGGTCGCTTCGGTTGGGTAACCAACGGCGTTGTCAGCAACACCGGTACTGGCGTCCCTGATGGCTTCGTACATCGTGAAGGTCAGGCTTCTATCACTGACTGGCTGGCAGAAGCATCAATGACTATCCAGCCTGGATTCCAGATGACCCTGATGACAGCTGGTGACTTCTGGGTGAAAACTGCCGGAGTGGCAACTGCCAAGCAGAAAATCTTCGCCAAACTGTCGGATGGTTCCATTACCACTGGCGCAGCCGGTGCAACGATTTCCGGTTATGTAGAAACCAAATTTGTTGTTGGTAGCGCTGGCGCTGCTGGCGAACTGATTCAGATGGGCACCTGGAGCTAATCAATGAATAACGCAGAATTTTTACAACACAAAGCGATGGCTGAACGGGATTACGGTGTAATCCTTCCGGAAGCCAAAGCCTATCTGACTGACGCGGAAGCGCGTAGCTATTCCTACGCAATGGATGCCCAGCCAACGCTGGTTACTGCCAGTAACGCCGGTATTCCGTGGTATTTCACCAACTACGTCGATCCGGAACTGATTCGTATCCTGGTTACTCCGATGAAAGCGGTGGAAATCATGGGCGAAACCAAGAAAGGCGACTGGACCACTATGACCGCGCAATTCCCGGTCGTAGAATCCACTGGTCAGGTATCCAGCTATGGTGACTACAACAACAACGGTCAGGTAAGCGCGAACGTAAACTGGGTTGCTCGTGAATCCTACCTGTACCAGACCATCACTCAGTGGGGTGAGTTGGAACTGGACCGCTACGGTGAAGGTCGTATCGCATGGGCTCAGCAACTGAACACCGCTTCCGCTCTGACCCTGAATAAGTTCCAGAACAAATCCTACTTCTTCGGTGTTGCTGGACTGAAGAACTACGGGCTGTTGAATGACCCTAACCTTCCAGCGTCAATCACCCCGGGGGCTACTGGTACTGGTAGCGGCACCACATGGTCAACCAAAGATGGGCAGGCTGTGTACGACGATATTCAGGCGCTGTACACGCAACTTATCACTCAGACCAAAGGTTATGTTGAACGCGATAGCAAAATGACGCTGGCAATGTCTCCGGAGTCTGAAGCCAATCTGACTAAAACGAACATGTACAATGTGAACGTGTCAGATCAGCTGAAGAAAAACTTCCCTAACCTGCGAGTTGTTACTGCTGTTGAGTACAACACCGCATCCGGTCAGCTTGTTCAGCTTATTGCTGACGATCTGGATGGTCAGGATACTGGCTACTGTGCATTCACTGAAAAAATGCGTGCGCATCCAGTGGTTGTTGACCTGTCAGCGTACAAACAAAAGAAAACCGGTGGCACCTGGGGCGCAATCATTCGTCAGCCTCTGGCAATTGCAAGCATGTTGGGAGTTTAATACATGGCAGAAATGGTAAGTGTTGGCTGCAAATTGCCAAACGGCCTTCAGGTAACTATTGATGGCGTAACTGTAATCCTGAAAGGGGCGGCTAGTACCGCCCTTCGTCAGCTTGATGGAGCAATTCCTGAAGGTGCTTTCGGTGTCACTCAGGTTGAAAAAGACTTCATGGACAAATTCATGAAGATGTATCAGGACGCACCCTACATCCAGAACAATGCCATCTTCATCCAGAAAGACGAACGCAGCGTAAAGGCTCAGGGTAAAGAACTGGAAAAAGCCAAAACTGGCCTTGAAGGTCTTGATCCGGAAAAACCGGCTCCTGGCGTTAAAAAGGCTGACACCAAATAGCGGGAGTTGTGAATGGGCGTCGTAATATTTGACCCCGCCGCATTTAAGCTACGCTACCCTGAATTCTCATCTGTCGACGACGCACTCCTTCAGCAGTATTTCACGCAGGCAACCATCTATCTCGATAACACCGACTTTAGTCGCGTGTCGGATTTGGCTGTCCGCGCAATGCTGCTGAATATGCTGGTTGCCCATATCGCCTTTCTGTATTCAGGCGCTAATGGGCAGTCCCCATCCGGATTGGTGGGGAGAATCGACAGTGCTTCAGAGGGTTCAGTTAGCGTTCATGCGGAAATGCCAGGGGTAACAGCAAACTCAGCATGGTACATGCAAACAAAGTATGGCGCTGATTACTGGAATGCTACGGCACCATTCCGCACCTTCCAGTACATAAGCGGGCATTCACCATCCAACTATCCATACGGATATTACCGGAGGTACTGATGGATGAGGTAATGGACGCACTGGATAAGGCAGCAAGCTCGTTTGAAAACCTGCAACTAAAAGTTGGATTCCTTGAAGGTGCAACATATCCGGACGGGACACCAGTCCCTATGATTGCTGCAACGAACGAATTCGGTAACCCGGCAAACAATCAACCTCCAAGACCATTCTTCAGAAATGCGATTGCAAACCATGAATCTGAATGGCAGGAAGCGACAGCAAAACTGATTGAAAATGGTGGCGAGATAAGAGATGTCCTTTCGTTGCTTGGTGAAATCATCGTTGATGACATCAAAGAGTCGATTCGCACCCTTGATTCTCCTCCATTATCTCCTGTGACGATTGCAAGAAAGGGATTTGATAAGCCGCTGATTGACACGTCTAACATGTTAAACAGCGTTAGTTATGAGGTGGGCGAAATTGAATCTCAGACAAATAGCCAATAACGCGATCACCAGTATCAACCCCAACATCTCTGCAATTCTGAAGAAGTACGCCGGTGAAACCATCGGCCCCGGACGCAAACCAGTTCCATCTTATCTTCCTGACCAGAACGTCACTATTCAACTACAGCCAATCAGTCGTGGCGATATGCAGCACGTAGACGGCCTTAACTTGCAAGGGCTAGCGAAGGTTATTTACGTCAATGGCAACTACTTCAGCGTGCAGCGTGAAATGGAGCAGGGTGGAGATATCTTCGTGATTAATGGCGAGCAATGGCTTGTTGTTGAACCGGTAGAGCTTTGGCCTGATTGGTGCCGACTCATTGCAGTATTGCAGGTGAGCACATGAATGACTTCACCGTAGATGACGTTATAGATGTCCTGGCTGATTACATCGAGCCTATATGCGGAACGTGCCAGCAAGCGCAGGCTAACCGTGTACCTATGCCTAAAGGACAGTTCTGCATCCTGACCCCTTTGCGATTCATTCGGTTGTCCACGACGCGAGATATCAAGCAGGACACAGGCTCTCCGTCAACAAGTGCCATGGGATATACCGAAGTTCGCCAGGCTGATATTCAGGTGGATATCTATGGTCAGGGTGCAGGGGATCGGGCTATTGCACTGGAAACCACATTCGCCAGTGACTACGGCTACGACACTATCAAAGCCATAGACGAACGTCTGGCACCACTTTACTCATCTCCTGCAATTCAGGCTCCCATGATAGATGCAGAAAGCCAGTGGCAGGAACGTTACACACTAACTCTTTCCCTGCAAGCACACATAATCGTGTCGTTCCCGCAGGATTACTTCGACAAAGCAGAAATTACAACCCAACAGGTGGATGGACGCCAATGAGCACAATCCCTTTATCCGTAGATTTCAATATCACGCCCAATGTCGTTACACCTGCCGGTTCTGCGGTTGATGCTAACGGCCTGATGCTGACCGATAACGAGCTTATCCCAGTAGGTGCAGTGCAATCTTATTTTTCATCATCTGATGTCTCTGCTCTGATGGGCAGTGAATCGAAAGAATTCCTCGCCGCTCAGCAGTATTTCAACGGCTACGAAAACTCATCCGTTATTCCTGGTGAGTTGCTGATGTACCGCATCGTTACTGCTGACGTAGCCGGATATTTGCTGTCAGGCAATCTGAAAGGTGTGGCTCTGGCAACTCTGAAAGCTATTCCTGCAGGAACTATCACACTGTCTGTTGATGGTGTATCTACTACCAGTGCATCGATTGACCTTTCCACAGCAACAAGCTTCTCTGATATCGCTGACAAACTGGAAACAGGAATCGGAGCAAGCAAAGTATCCGTAGAATGGTTGCCAATTGCTAACCGATTCATCATTCGCTCAGCTACTACAGGCGCAGACAGCGAGGTTTCATTCGCGTCAGATGGCGCTCTTGCTACCGGACTGCTGTTAACCGCTGCAACCGCTGCAACGGTTTCTCCTGGCTCTGATGCAGTCACCCTGACCGATACGATGAATAACATCATCAACACCAACCAGAACTGGATTTTGTTTAACTCTCTTGTTGAGTTAACTGATGACCAGAAAGGTGAGTTGTGTGCGTGGGCGAACAGCAGCAAAAACCGCTATGGCTACGTTGTGCATGACACGACTCAGGCTGGAACAATTGCCAATAACGCTAACTGTTTCGTTCAGCAGGTAGTTGTGGCTAACGGATACGAGAACATCTTCCCGGTGTACGGCTCCTATATGTACAGCGTAACTGCTCTTGCCTATGCAGCATCAATAGACTTTGCTCGAACTAACGGGCGCATCTCGTTCAAGTTCCGTGGATTCTCAGGCTTAGCTCCTAACGTGAGCGACCTTGCTACTGCACAGGCTCTGAAATCAAATGGTTACAACTTCTACGGCTCATATAGCCTGAATAAAACAATGGCGCAATATGCGTCTGATGGCGCGATTACTGGCAAGTTTGTCTGGCTTGATAGCTTCATCGACCAGGTCTGGATTAACGCCAATCTGGTAGGGGCATTTGCTAACCTGTTCACCAATAACCAGTCATATCCGTTCAATGCAACTGGCTATGGTGCGGTATCTGCTGCTGTGATTGACGTTGCCGAGCAAGCTTTAAACTTCGGCGCAATTCAGCGCGGAGTAACTCTGGACAACGCTCAAATTCGCATTGTGAACAACACGGTAGGCAAAGATATCTCTGCGACGCTGTACTCTCAGGGGTGGTTCTTGTACATCCCGACTCAACCAGGTTCGGCGCGTATCGAGCGCGATCTGCAGGGTGTCATTTTCTATTATGTTGATGGACAGCTTATCCAGTCCATTACAATGTCCTCAACCGCTATTTTATAAGGGAATAAACCATGCCTATCGACATTACATCGGCTAACAGTAAGCTGCGAATCGTCGTACCTGCTTACTACCCTGGCGGTTTTGACGTTGACGATTACGCAGCAGACAACATGTTTGAGACTGGTGCTCTAACTAACACAGAAGATGCCATGTCAGCTGATGGTAAGTACCATGCTGGCTTCATCTTCAACCCAACTGAACAAACAATTACCTTAATGCCAACTTCAAATGCTGGGTTTTTAATTGATGATTGGTGGGTTGCCGAAAGAACGGCTATCGGTAAATTCGCATGCAATATGGTTCTTACAGTCCCTGCCTTGGGGCGCAAATGGAACTTTGTAAATGGTGTAATCCATACCTGGACTCCAAATCCACCAGGGCGCAGGGTTCTTCAGGCAAGACCAGCAGTTTTCCATTTTGAATCAGTAACTCCGAGTCCAATCTAATGGCTAGAAAAGAGATAGTGTTTATTGTTGATGCCGATGGTAGAGACAAAGGGAAGGAATTCATCATCACTGAAATGTCGGCATGGGATGCCGACTCTCTGGCTCAGGATATTTTCCGGGCAATGGGAGAGTCGAACTATACAAGCATTCCTGCTGATGTGATTGCAATGGGGTGTGCTGGGCTGGCTACGGTCGGCCTTAGTGTAATTTCCGCATCCTCTCCTGATGTAGCCCACACTCTGCGTGACCGTTTAATGTCTACAGTAGAAATCGTCATCACTCACGATGGTCAGCGTAATCGTCGCAAGGTTAATGGTGCTATCGACTTTGAAGAGGTTTCAACTATCCGCTCAGTGCTGGATAAAGTGTTTGAGGTTAATTTCGATTTTTTAACCATCGCCGAAGGGTGAAGTACCCGTTTTTAGAAGAGGAAACCCTTCCGGCAAAATTAGTTTCACCCGTCAATATCTCACCGACTATCAACGCCATTATCTGTTCAGGAAAAGCCACATACACCGAGCTTCAGGAGAAACTATCCGTGCTGGATATGTATAACCTGCTGGAGATTATTTCTGTGGAAAACTTCAATCAGCGCGTATGGCATAAACACCAGGAGCAATGATGATCGTTAACGAGTTGGCCTATAAGGTCACAATTAAGACCGACGAGTTCCTGAACGGTAAGCGCAAGCTGAAGAATGAAGTTAAGGAAATAGAAGGCGATTTTGACCGCTCCAGTCGTAACATCAGTCAGGCATTAAAATCCACGACTGGTGAGATGGGTAAATTTGGAACAGCTGCGGTATCGTCATTCAGAGGTGCTTACACGGCTGCTGCTGGCTTTCTTGGTATCGGTGCTGGTCTGTATGGTATCAAGCAGTTATTTACCTCAACAGCGAATGAGATTGTCCGGGCAAGTCAGCAAGCTAAGTTCTTCGGTTCTGACGTGAATAAGATGTTCGGAGTACGCCGTGGCTTCCAGCAGGCAGGACTGAATGGTGATGCATTCATTTCTGCTGCTGGCAGTGCAAGAATGGCTCTGGCGAATATTGCTGACCCAACTATCTTTGGTGGCCTTACTGGTGCGGCACAGAACCTGATGGTGCTGGGCGCTCGCACAGGCCTGAATATCAATAAGCTTGGCGACCCGAACAAAGCACTATCCGAGTTTACTCGTTACGGTAAAACGCATTCCCAGGAAAACCTGATGCAGGTAATGGCGGCTGCCGGATTCGACCCGACAGACGCAGCCAAAATCAAATCCGGTGAGTTGAAGTCACTGGTCGACTCAGAGACCAAGAAATCAAATATCACCGCCGCTCAGGTGAAAGAGCAGGAAGCGCTTGTTGCCACTCTTGGTCAGCTTGATTCTGAATTAGATCGGATAAAGCAAGATTTAGCCCTGGCATTTGCTCCAGAGGTAATGAGTGCAATAAAAGCATTTGGTGATTGGATACGAGGACACCATGGAGACATCATCGGATTCTTCAAGGACGCAGGAGATAAAATCAAATCCTTCACTGATGCAGTAGGAGGGGCTGAGAACGCTCTCAAGATACTAGCCGGACTCTATGTTGGAAATAAAGCGCTTAGTATGACTGGAGGAGGCGGAGGTAAAGGTGCGGGTGGAATACTCGGGCTACTGGCTGGAATCTTCTACAGCGGAGATATTGCTGACGCCACAACGCCTGACTCCGTCCTAAACATGAGGGATGAGGACAAGCCACTTATTTACCAGAAGCACTGGTTTGAGAGGCTATTCGGACTTGATTATGACGAGGCTGTGCCAGGCAGCGCTAAGAATCCATCAGGTAAAACATTAGCTGATAAAAACAATAACCCGGGTAATATTAGGGGAGATTCTGGAGTTGGTGGTTTTAAAGGATTTTCTACCGAACAGGAAGGTTGGGATGCCATGTCAAACCAACTTATGCGCTACTACAACGGACTGACAACTGGTAGAAAACTACGGACAGTTAAGGACATTGTTAGCACGTGGGCTCCATCATCAGAGAATGATACTGGTTCATATATCAAGCAGGTTGCTGGGTATATGGGAGTTGGCGCTAATGATGAATTAAACCTGGCCGACCCGAATGTGATGGCTAAATTGCGAACAGCAATGGCGAAGCATGAAGGATTCGGTAACTGGCAAAATGGACTGAAAATTGGCGGAGCTAACCAGTTTCAGAATGAATATTACCTTCAACAGCAAAAGCTTGCCAATTCACAATCAAGAAACACTACATCAAGCATCGATAACAGTAAGAGCAGTGTAACCAAAATTGATAATGTTATTGTGCAGACAAACCCTCAAACTGTAGATGCCTTGACTCAAAGTGTAAACCAGCAGGCACAACGTGCATCAACCAATGTCTCTTACGCTTCAGCTGTAAGATGATCACTAATAACCTTTAGCAGCGGACTTGCCAAATAAAACCATTTCATTCAGGTAATCATGGTCTTCCGCTGCTTTTTGTGCCTCTGTCATTATGTTTCTGTGGAACTCTCCATAGAAACTGTATTCATCGTCTGTGACATCATAATAGGTTGTTGCCCATTTGCTCTCTATATCATCACGAATGTCTTTGCCTGCGTTTTTATTAACCATTGAGAACGATAGCAGGCGAACACAATCATCAACTTGAGATGAGATGAATGACTTAACGCCTTCTGGGGCAAAACGCCTTCCATCAGAACCATATTTCTGAGCTAAGCCAACGCATGCAAATGCTGACTCTTTAACGATGTCATTAGAAGGTTGTTGGGTGGCTGCTTTAATGCAGAACGGCATCGAAAGCGAAACCGCCACTAAGCAATGAACAAGAAATGATTTATTAATTTTCATACTGATATCTCGCTGTTTATTTAGTTGAGCATATCTCTATTAAAGAGCAAAGAATAGCCCGTTATCCGGGCTTTTAACTGGCGGGTAATATGAGCATTATCGACCTGAACACAGCAGATATATTCAACGCTATCGGCGGTGGCTCTCCGCTTTCAATCATCGATAGCGTCCTGCACCCTCAGTATGTGATCCGCAATAGCAAGACCAATGCTGTGGCGCTGGAATTCAGTGGCATGGCATCAATACAGCCCAGCGGTAGGGCGCAAATAACAAACGCTCCTGTTGAGGGTGGTAAGTACCAGTCCATCAACAAAGTGAAAGAACCGTCTGTAATTCGTTGTGAGATCATCGTCACTGGCCTTACCGGATTCTCCGGCAATATCCCGAACATCTTTGACCTGACATTTACCAGCCAGAGCAGCACACTCGATACCATTAAGACGATGCTGGAAACGGCAAACACCTATGACATTGAGACGCCGAAAGAAACGCTGCAAAGCTATGACCTTATTGATCACTCTTACGAAGTGAATTCTCAGCGCGGCGTCAGCATGTTGACTATCTACCTGTACTTTCAGGAAGTGATGCAGCAGATGGAGGTTATTCTTTCCGGAGCGCAGACAGAAAATAAGCCAACAAATGACACCATAAGTCAGGGCGTAACTGGAATGGGAGAAGCAACAAAAGATGCTGGATCATCGCCATCTACGTTAGACGAATTAGGGAAATCGTGGTCATCACTGAAATCATCGGTAAGCGGAATAATAACTACGACATCAGGCGCTGTTACGGCAGGTTTTCAGAGCGCACTCGATACGGTGTCTAAGCCAGTTCTTGAAGTTGCAAATAGCGCCACGCAGAAGGCAGCAGAGCTAGCCAAAGAGATCAACGAGAATATCACATGAGAACAATACCTCTTGAACCAAAGAAATCTCAGTCGATATCCGTTGACCTTGCAGGGCAGCGTTGCACTATCAGGCTGATTCAGCGTGAAAGCTTCATGTATATGGACCTTACAGTAAACGGCAACCCAATCATGCAGGGTGTTCCATGCCTGTACGGAAATAGAATGGTCAGATACAGGTATCTGGGATTTTCTGGCGATCTGGTTTTTCTGGATAACGCAGGTCAACTTGACCCGTCTTATGAAGGTCTTGGTGGTCGCTTTGTGCTGTACTACATAGAGGAGAGCGAGCTTGTATAACCAGCGTTCTCTCAGGTTTGAGTTTACTAACGAAACATCTTCCTTTGATGAGAAAGGGAATAACACAATCTCCATCAGCGAGGTTCGTTCAACAGTATCGTTTCAGTCTGCTGGAAACTTATTTGGCACTCAGGTAAACGTCAGCCTTTTCGGGTTGAGCATGGAGCTTCTGGCATCGTTGTCATCAAAGGCTATGGGGTTGTTCGGTTCTGATACTGAACGCATCAGCATGAAGATTTATGTTGGCGATACTGCGATTTTTGTGGGTTATATGACGTCTTCCATTGCGAACATGAATACCGCGCCCAATTCAGCGCTGATGATAACTGCAACAGCAAACGCTGACCTGCAAAACAAGCCATCGCCGCCATTCTCGTTCAATGGATCTACTCCAGTAACAAGCGTAATCACTGCAATCTGCAAGGCTGCAGGATATAGCCCATACATCACCGGGCTTGATGGAATAGTTGCAACAAACCCTCACTATGAGGGGAGCATATTCAACCAGCTTGAGAAGCTGTGTGACGACTTTGAAATAGCCATGTCGGTAGCATCACCAACAATCACATTCTGGCCTCAGAATGAGAAGAAAGATGATGTTATGCCGCTTATTTCGCCTGAATACGGGCTGATAGGTTATCCGATATTTTCAAATGGTGGAGTGATGTTCCAGACGCAGTTCTCAACACTGTTGACGACCGGTCGCAATGTCAGACTCATCACATCTCTTCCTCACGCAAGCGGCACATACAAGCTAACCAGCGTTAGCCATGAGCTTTCTTCATGGATGCCAGACGGACCATGGCACTCAGTGTGCATCGCGAACAGAATACTAACCGAGGGCGATAATGGCGGATAACCTGTTTACGCCAACCAGTGCGCAGACAAGCGAAGCGGAATCCTTCTCATACATCTTCAAAAGCCTCCTTTCGGGGGCTTTTTTTATTGAACTTGTCCAGGTGGAGGCCATTCGTGGAATTGCGCCAAACCTGGTTGTCGATGTGCTTCCACTGGTAACCAGGACAGACCCTAGTGGGGCGATGATTCAGAATTCACAGATATTCAACGTTCCAGTTTTCCGGCTTCAGCGTGGTGACAGCGCAGTCATCATGAACCCCGTTCCCGGAGATATCGGGATGATTGCTGTGTGCGATCGTGATAACTCAATAGCCAGAGCAAACCGAAAGCAATCCATACCTGGCAGCAAAAGAACGCACAGCAAATCAGATGCTCTTTATCTTGGTGGGTTCCTGAACGGCGAGCCGGCACAGTTTATTGAGTTTGCTGATGGGGCGATAAATATCACCACGCCTAACCCGGTAAACATCATCTGTTCATCGGTGAATATCACCGCACCCGATGGAGTGAATATGACTACTCCTTTGTTAAAGGTTAGTGGAGATATTCAGGACAACTCCGGAACTCAGTCATCTACGGTTAAAAATCTCAGAGACAACTACAACATTCACAAACACCCGGTATCAGGCGTACAAACCGGAAGTTCAACAGTTGACTCCAACACAACGGACAAGCCTACATGACATACAGAACCATGCAGTTAGACACGTCTACGTGGGACTTAACATTGGATGGAAACGGGAACATTGCCATTGCTGATGAAGTGTATTCAGTAGCTCAGGATGTTGCCAGTGCATGCCTGGTATTTTCTGGAGAATGCTATTACGACAACACTCTTGGAATTCCGTGGAAATCCGATGTGCTAGGCAAGCGTCCAACACCAGGTTATGTAGCGCAAAAACTTCAGACTGAAGCCAAAAAGCTCCCCATCGTTGACCAGGCACTTGCTACGGTCTTCTTCGATAAAAACACTCGTCGTATGCGCGGCACGATTCGCGTTACGGACATCAACGGTAATACAGCGACGGCAACGATATGACGACTTTAGAAACTGCTGTACCTGATGTAACCATCACTGAGAATGGTCTATCCGTTCCTGACATCTCTGATGTTCTTGCTGGTCGCCTGACAGATATGACAACCGCTCTTGGTGGTGGTGCCAGTCAGTCATTAAGCTCACCTCAAGGCCAGATTGCTCAGTCGGACACTGAAATCATCGCGCAAGAGTACGACAAGCTTCTATGCCTGTTTAACCAGGTTAACCCTGATTACTCAACTGGAAGGTTTCAGGATGGGATTGGTCGTATTTACTTCATGGACCGCATCTCAGCGCAGGGGACGGTGGTCACTGCAACTTGTATTGGTCAGGTAGGTACAACAATCCCTGCTGGCAGTTCTGCGGTAGACACGAGCGGATATATTTACCAGTCAATCGACAACGCGATAATCCCATCGACTGGCTCGGTTGACGTGCAGTTTGTTAATACCACTACCGGCCCCATACCATGCGCAGCAGGGGCACTTAACCAGATTTACCGCGCAGTATCTGGATGGGATTCTATTACAAACGTCAGCCCGGGTGTTGTTGGTGTTGATGTTGAGTCTCGAATTGCCTTTGAAACACGACGCAGACAGTCAGTGGCGAGAAATAGCAGGAATCAGGATGCCTCTACACTATCCGCGCTTCTTGCCACCAATGGAGTCCTGGACGCTTATGTATGGTCCAACAGAACGGCATCAACCGTAAATAAAGGCACGACAAACTTTCCGGTGCTTGGTCATTCAATTTATATATGTGTGTATGGCGGAACGGATTCGGATGTCGCAGAGGCGATATTCAACACCTATAACCCTGGTGCAAATCTCAATGGAGATACCACATACACTGTTTACGATAACGTAAACTACACCGCTCCATATCCTTCTTATGACATGCAGTGGCAGAAAGCCACACCAACGCGAGTCTATTTTAATGTTGAGCTTGATAGTTCTCTTAATCCTCCAAGTGATATCACTCAGCAAGTTAAGACGATGATTGCCTCGGTATTTAACGGTGGTTATGAGGGGATTGGTAAGGCTCGGATCGGGGCGACTATAAACTCCGGAAAGTACTATGCGCCAGTAATTTCAATCTCTCCTGATACGATTGGGATTCTTTCTCTGGAAGTCTCTCTGGATGGTTCAACATATGGTCCAGCGGTAACTATGGGTATAGACCAGGTCCCTACCATTCAGGAATCTGACATAACTGTTACATTATCGTAAGGGGTGAGGCATGTGGAAAGACACCATTCTTACCCAATATTCTGCAAGTCAAAAACTATTATCCATCATTGATACGTTTAATCAGGCTTTAAGTCTTGATGATTTCACAGATGAGTTCATTGCCAAAGTATGGGATTTAACGACCTGTGAAACATACGGACTTGATATGTGGGGTAAAATAGTTGGAATCAGCCGTTACATCAATGCACCGATAGAAAGTAGCTCATTCGGGTTCGGCGAAGCTGATGATGCAGATCCAGATTACCCTACGCCATTCAACGACTCACCTTTTTTTGGTGGCATACAGGAAACAACAAACGTCAGACTAGGGGATGACACTTACCGTACACTGATATTCTGCAAGGCATTCACTAACATAAGCATAGCCACTATTCCGGAAATAAACAGATTCCTGAAAATACTCTTTTACCAAAGAGGAAGAGCATATTGCGTAAACTACCGAGATATGACTATAGGAATAACATTTGAATTTGAACTCGCGCCGTACGAAGAATCAATTCTGACAAACTATGAAGTTACGCCAGTTCCAAGCGGTGTACTAGTAAATATACGGCAGATAGTCAGTCCGTATTTTGGATTTTCATCAGATGCCTATCCATTCAATGATGGCACTTTCTACAGAGATTAGATATGAACCGCACAGACGCACCAGCGAAGCAACCTAAACCATTTGGCGTTAATGGACAGAGGGAGGCAATTCTGCCCACCACTCCATCTGGAGATAACACTGCATCATATGAGTCTGGATTTCCACCAATAACAATGATTCTGAAGTCTGCAGGTGGACTGCCACCGAAAGGGCAGGACATGAACCAAATCCTGTTCGAGTTATCATCCCTCGGAAGGTGGTCCAGCACAGGTGCATTAAACACTTACGATTCTGCGTTTGCGACGGCTATCGGTGGATATCCCGCTGGTTCCTTTGTTCTTGGGGATGACTTAAAAACTGTTTACAGATGCACAGTAGACGGGAATACCGGCAATCCAAACTCAATTACCACTGGATGGTCTAAAGTAGCTAGCGATATTGCAGACATTTTAAGTCTTGGATCTGCCGCATATCGTACTGTTGGAAACAGTGTCAACCAAATACCTGACATGTCTTATTGGTCCTCCCCATCAGGAGGAGTTAATTTCCCTAACGGTTTTCAAATGCGATTCGGTACAATCTCTAGCTCTGGAGCAAAGACATTCTCAACGCCATTTACAAATCAGTGTTATGGAATCGTATTTGGTCAGACATACGCGGCTAACTTTTGGGTATTCAGCCCAGCATATAGAGCATCTGACATCAGTAAAACAGGGTTTGCTTTTATAAATATGGCATGGTCAGGAGTTCCAGGCACAGCCTCACAAGAGGCAGGTGAATCCGTTTTTTACATTGCGATAGGGTTCTGATATGGAAATGGTGTATAGCGCTTTAAATAACAGTTTTTTCGCTAAAAATGACGTGGCTAAATATCAAGATGCTGGATGGGAAATTTCCGATGCTGTCGATGTATCATATAATATATATCTTGAATACATTCAAGATAAAACATCAGAAGGAAAGGTAAGAATAGCAGGTAAAGACGGACTTCCTTCATGGGGCGATGCTCCAATTCCTGAAGAAAAAGATATTCAGGAAATGTTATATATGAAAAGACAGTCATTGATAAACGAGGCGACGATTGTCATTTCACCAATGAAAGATGCACTTGATGGCGGGTACATCGAAGAATCTGATAAGAAAATTCTAGAATCATGGCAAAGATATAGATATGCCTTGACCAAGGTAGATTTAAACAATCCTATTTGGCCTCAAAAGCCATAAAAAAAAGAAAAATGAAGGAGGTGAATTCTCCTTCATTTGTAATCTATTTTATGTAAAATAGCGTGGATTCATTAGTGTATCTGTTATATAAACCAAATTCAATACTCTTAATCCCTCCCATAATAACAGGGTCTGATGCTACAAAGCATCTTGATTCAATACAATAGACCTTAGAGTAGAAATCCCTGTTAAACTCGGTTCCATTCTCATTGATTAAATGCAAAAAGAATGACTCCCCATCATTCAATCCATGAAACTTATTTTTGTTAATTTCAAATATAAGTTTATTAGAAGCATGGAAAATTGCCTTTAATGCCTCATGATTTGTATCAGAAGCATACATCCATTTACCGGATGTGATGAATGAATAATCGAACGGGACTTGGTATTGGCTTACGTCATCGATGCCATAATATTTACCTGTATAATCTGGGCTGAAGTAATCACTTGGAGCATCACCTTTATCAAAAAGCATTCCCGTATAAAACATAGGAATATATGAACCACCTTCCCTCATAATTCTTTCTCTAATTTTCTGCTGCTCTGATAGAGAGGTATACGAAGTGAACTCGTTGTAAATTTTAACGGCAGCATACGGTAATATTATTGCTAATAATAAAGCCCATATCGAAACATTTCGTGATGCAATATTAACTTTATTAAAGAATAATAATGATAACGACAGTAACATCAGGATTAGTGTGCAATTAAGGCTTCTTAGGGCAAGATAGGGTGATGCAACCATTACTAAAACTGAAATGAGCGCAGCGATAAGAAATAACAAAGGCAACCTTATTCTTTTTCCATCAGTAATAACAATCAAAAAGGATGCCAATGCCAAGGATGATATCAGCCAAATAGACTGGACAGCGTCAGGTATGCGAATAGTAATATGCTCTACTATCTTTGTAGATAAAGGAAGTTCATACCAATCTTTAAAGAACTCCTTTCTCGCATAATTTCCCGGACTGGCAATTAACACGATAGAACCCAAAAGGTAAGATAAGCATGGCGCCAATGTTTTTAACGACACCCTGCCTTCTTTGTAAAGCACATATGTTATATATACAAGCGCCAAGAAACATATTGATACGCTCATGTTTTCATTGCCAATACCCGAAAAAAAAGCTAGAGCACAAAGCGCATAACAATTCACCTTTTCCTTATGCATTTCTTTAAGGAAGAAATAGTATAGAGCCAAGCAAAGCAATGCATTGGGGTATACATAATTAGCAGCACCAACCGTCCATAAAGTGGTTTGACCAAGGTTTGGGTTCCCAACCCAGTAAATCAATGAGATCAATGAAAAACTTAAATAAAAATATTTATCTCTCCGCTTTCCGAAAGGTATTGCTGCTATGCTCCACAGCATACAGAACAAAACGCAAGAATTAAATAGAGCGATTAAAACCCTGTTTTCTGTTATTAGAATTGCGCTAGATAACGTATCAGCGACAACCCTGCCGCTCCAAGTCATATAGTGATGAACTGATGATTCTATACTTAATCCTTTTAAAAAATAACTGTAATCATCAGACTGTATAGGTGTTTTAAAGTATATAGAGAAAACTATCACAAAGAATAATGCGTATAAAAAATAACCCATTCCCTTATCTGTTAGCACTTTCATTTCTTTTCCTTAAGTAAATATCTAGGTCTGTGTTTTGACTCAATATATAATCTTCCTATGTATTCGCCAAGTATTCCTATTCCAATTAATTGCACTCCTCCAAGAAACAATATAGAAACAATTAATGATGTATATCCTCTGATTGGGTTTCCCCAAACTAAAGTGTTAAATATCATCCATGCACCATAAAAAAATGAAACGCAAGAAAAAAATAGCCCTATGTATGTCCATATTCTTAGGGGTACGGTAGAGAATGAAGTTATCCCCTCAATAGCCAGATTCCACAATTTCCAACCATTGAATTTAGAATTACCAGCAACTCTTTCAGCGCGTGCGTATTCAACAACATACGTTTTTCCACCCACCCAACTTAAAATTCCTTTCATAAAGAGATTTCGCTCAGGCATTGACTTGATATTTTCAACGACCTCACGAGACATTAAGCGGAAGTCTCCTACATTTTCCTCAATCTTAGGATTACTTATTTTATTATGTAGTTTGTAGAACCACTCAGCAGTCTTTCTTTTTAATCGACCATCAGTTGAACGATCGATGCGCTTTGCCAGCACAACATCCGCCCCTTCCTGCCATTTTTCAATCAGGTGAGGCAAAACTTCGATTGGATCTTGCAGGTCAACATCAATAGGAACCACTGCATCACCAGTTGCATGGTCAAGCCCAGCAAAAATAGCTGATTCTTTTCCGAAATTTCGGGTAAATGACAAAGAAACGACAAGCGGGTCTGATAATGCCAGATCGTTGATCAGAGACTCAGTCGCATCTTTGCTTCCATCATTTATGAAAACTATCTCAACCTCATACGGATTTAGATTTTCAAACTCGCGAACCGTTTTATAAAAAATTGGTATCGTGTCTTCTTCATTAAAGACCGGAACAACCAGAGAGATTTTCATTTTGCATCCCTGAAGACAATATATTTTGAATAAATGAAACCGCATACCAGACTGATAGCGGAAAACGTAACCAGAGTCACCAATGGTGGCAACCCACACATATCAGCAGCCCATCCAACCGCAGCACTCAGAGTGCCCATGAACCCGACATACAGCATGTATCGCAATGTTGTGGTCGAGGAATTGAATGTGAACTTTGCATTGGCATAAAAGCTGAAAGAAACCGCCATGACAAACCCAGCAAAGTTTGCAAGTGCCTGATTTGTATGCAGTCCGTAAATGCAGACAGCAAACACGACCCAGTGTATTAGCGTGTTAAGAACGCCTACAGATGTGTACTTAACGAATAACTTTAACATGATAAAAATCAGTAAATTCGGAAAGGTCTGAAGTGTAGCACCACAATCGGTATTGATCGACACTAACGATCAGTAATACTGTATCAATATACAGTATCTATCGGAGGTGCATCATGGGATTCCCGAGCCCGGCAGCAGACTACGTTGAGCAACGCATATCGCTCGACGAGACGTTAATCAGCAAACCATCGGCAACGTACTTCATGCGGTCAGGGCAAACGTACTGGCGAGAAGGCATCATGTACGGTGCTTTGCTCGTCGTTGACAGTTCACTGACGCCGTTTGATGGCTCGTTGCTGGTTTGTTCAGTTGACAATGAGTTCAGGGTGAAGCGATACAAGCGCTACCCCAAACCACATCTGATTAATCTTGAGACTGGAGCGGCAGAGGAGATACCAAAGCCGACCAGCCTGTTTGATGATGAGTCGCATTTGTTCGGAGTGATAACGTACATCATCAACGATGCGCGTTCTGGTGAGTTTGATGATTGCCCTGTGATGTGAGACAGAAATGAGACACGTAAAGCTTTGCATCGGTTTGCAAGGCTTTACATGTTTTGCGAAGGTGGGACATGTGAGCGCAGTGGTGATGGGGTAAGTTGTTGTTATCCTAGATAGTCCGAGGAACTTCTAAGCCGTCGGTCGCAGGTTCGAATCCTGCAGGGGGCGCCATTTCCTGGCGCGTTTACCTGGCGGTATTCAGGCCGGACCGCACAAAGCCGCCATCCGGCGCGAATATCTTCCTGTCACTCTTTATAAAAACTGGCCAGGTCGATGGTATTTTCTTTTACCGCATCCATGGCGCTGATAAATTCATTTTTTTGCGCTTCTTCGTCGCTGCGCGGTAAAGAGTTACCGTAAAAACGGCCATTTTTATGAATGGCCAGTGAGTCACTTTTTACCTGACCATTTACCATTCCCTGCGCATTAATGCTGACTTCGCCGCCGATACAATTGCCATTCAGAACGCCGTCGACGGCAATGGCATAGGCTATAATATCCCCTTCAACGTGACCGCTTTTCAGAATATGAACGGTTTTTTCAGAGCGAATAACACCGTCAATGCGGCCATTTACGTGAATATCGCTGGTGGAGTTAAGCTCGCCCTTAATAATACAGGTTTCCGGGATAACGGCGACCGACGGTTCCAGCGGGCTTTGCTGCGTCGGTTTTACCGTCAATTCCACATCGTCGCCGAGGTAAGAAACCTGAGAAGGGTTAAGAGAAGAGGCGATGTTGATGTCTGCATGAGTGTCGGCAAACGTGGTGTTTTGCTCTTTGCGTTTGAACATGGTTCTGATCCCCGTCGATGATAAAATTAAATAAACAGCATAAAATAAACCACAGGTTAAAATAATTATGGCAATCACTTTCCATCGCGATTTTATCGTCAGGTAAAAATGTTGATCACCTACGCCATAATGAATAATGAGATAAAGCCAAAGCCCCCAAATAAGCCACAGGAGGTTATAATGCATAGACCTTCACCGAACCTCCCTGATTATCCTGATCGCTGTTCATCGGTGTCAGGACGGTAACATTCAGTGAATTAATGCACAATAAAAAATAAGAATGACCTTTTTTGCTTTGCAATAATTTGAATTCTATCGATTTAAAAAATGACAACGTGCGATTAACAATAATGACCGTGATCGGACACGCACAAAATTCTGACGGTAATAACGCTATTCTGTTAATAATTTGCCGGATAAATAGTCAGCGGCCAGATATGCCTTTTTTTTCGGATTTTTTGTTTCAAAGAAGAATAAAAATTGTGCGCCAGGTGGAATTATTTAGCGTAACCGCATTGGCGTGGTCATAGGTTGACGAAAAGGCGGGCGGAGGAAAAACAGTGACGTCAGGAGCCGTGACGTGTTGGACATCGTCCGCCGGGCAATATCATTATGTGTATGAAGTGTTAAAATTTTGTGTGGGTTAAAAATTCACCGCCATTGCCTCCTTTGATTTAGGAGGATTCTTAGCGCTGACGCCACCGGTAGCGACCTGTCAGCGCAGCGCTTTCGGCAAACTCAGCGTAAAGCGGGTCGCGCGGGCGTCAGACGTCACCGACACTTTTCCGTGATGCGCCGTTACAATCGACTTGACGATCGCCAGGCCTATGCCGCTGCCTTCGCCCTTGCGCTGGCGGGAGGGGTCCACGCGATAGAAACGATCAAACAGACGCGGCAGATGTTCCGCCGCAACCGGCGTTCCCGGGTTTTCAACCTCAATGCGCACCCGATCGTCAATCTCTTTTAGCCTGACGATGACGGTTTCGCCGCCAGGCGTATGACGCAACGCGTTTGATAATAAATTGCTCAGCGCTCTGCGCAACATTCCCGGATCGCCGAAAACATGGCACGGGCAGCCCTCAAGGCGCAGCGTGACGCCACGCTCCTCTGCCAGCGCTTCAAAAAAGTCGAACACCTTACTGACTTCCTCGGCCAGATTAAGCGCTTTTTTCTCTGGAATAAGCTGGTGGTTATCCGCCTGGGCCAGGAACAGCATGTCGCTGACCATTTTTGCCATATGGCTCAGTTCCTCAAGGCTGGAATAGAGCACCTCTTCCAGTTCCTTTTGAGTTCGCGGCTGGCTAAGAACAATCTCCGTCTGCGTCACCAGGTTGGTGATGGGCGTGCGGATCTCATGCGCGATGTCGGCAGAAAAATTAGACTGGCGGGTAAAGACATCTTCAATACGTTCCAGCATGTGGTTGAAAGAGAGCACCAGTCGTTCCAGCTCAATGGGGACATTTTGCGGGTCAAGGCGAACGTCGAGATCTTTCGAGGTAATGTTCTGGATCTGTCGGCTAACGCGGCGAATCGGCGCGTGTCCTTTATAGACCGCGAATAAAACCAGAAAGACGATCAGCAGGCTAATGATCGACGCGGTCATGATCAGCTTGTTTTTCAGATCGTTAATGTAATGGAGGTGAAAGTCGATCGACAACGCCATGTACAGAGTATATGCCGGTTTACCGTCAATCTGCGGACCGACCGGCAGGCGGATCATGCGCCAGCTGGCGTGGGTGCCGTGTCCGGTCATTTGCTTCGCTGGCTCGTTGATCAGCCAAACGTTGCCGCCGGGAACGGTGGTGTCCGGCTCGGCGGTGGCGAGAAATTGCCGGATGTCCGGCGCGCCAGGCGAATGCAGAAGCGCCCGCCCGCGGGTGTCCTCCAGCGCAATGAGGACGTTTGAATAACCAGCAACCACATTTTGCACAATCTCCAGCCGCCGGGATTCCGGTTCATCGGAATGGCTGAGTATGCGCTCCAGCGTGGCGCTAATTTCATTGAGATCGTTCACGTCCTGTTCGGCAAAATGGACTTTTACCGACTGGATCATGATCCAGGCGAAGGCAAAGAAAGCGGCGACTGTGGCAAGGCTGATGAAAAAAGTCAGGCGTGTCGCCAGGGAAAAAGGTCGCTTACTGCGCATCCGGCACCTCAAGCACGTAGCCCACGCCGCGCACGGTCTGAATCAGTTTGGGTTCGAAGTCATTATCAATCTTGCCGCGCAGACGTTTCACGGCGACATCGATGGCATTGGTGTCGCTGTCGAAATTCATATCCCACACCTGGGAGGCGATCAGCGAGCGCGGCAGTACCTCGCCCTGGTGACGGAGAAAGAACTCAAGCAGGGTAAACTCTTTGCTGGTGAGAGTGATCCGCATTCCGCTCCGGCTGACTTTGCGACTGACCAGATCGACATTCAGGTCCGCCACCTGAAACTGACTTTCAACAATCACCGCGGCGCCGCGCCGCAGCAGCGTTCTGACGCGCGCCAGCAGCTCGGCGAAGGCGAACGGCTTAACCAGATAATCGTCCGCGCCTAATTCCAGTCCCTTCACCCGGTGTTCAATGGTGCCGAGCGCCGTGAGTAACAGAATCGGCATCCCTTTTCCGCCAGCGCGCAGCATACGCACAATATCCCAGCCGTTAACGTCGGGTAGCATAATGTCGAGAATGAGCAGGTCGTAGTCGCCGGTCATCGCCAGGTGATAGCCATTCAGGCCGTTATCCGCAAGATCGACCACAAAGCCCGCTTCCGTCAGCCCTTTGGTCAGATACTCCCCGGTTTTTTTCTCATCTTCGACGATCAGTATCTTCAACGCATCCTCCTTCCGCCGCCTGTTTACGTGGCGTCTCCCAATTCTAGAGAAGTCAGATCGGATAGCAATCGCCTTCCGGGAAAATGACAGCTTTGTCATTTTGCTGTCACCGCCTGAACAGAGAGCGCCAGGTAAAGTTACCCGCATCTTTCCTTATGTTAATCAGGCTTATGTGCACATTCAGGTTTTTTACCCTCAGCACGGCGCTGCTGCTGACAGGATGCTCGCTGGCGCCGGACTACCAGCGCCCGGCCTTACCGGTGCCGCAGCAGTTTTCGCTGAGCCACAACCGTCTGATGACCGCGCCTGCGAACTATCAGGATAGCGGCTGGCGGCAGTTTTTCGTTGATCCTCAAGTCAAAACGTTTATTAGCGAGGCGTTGCGTAATAACCGGGATTTACGCATGGCGACGCTGAAAGTGCAGGAGGCGAGGGCGCAGTACCGGGTCACCGACGCCGACCGCTACCCGCAGTTGAACGCAGAAGGCAGCGGAAGCTGGAGCGGAAATCTCAAGGGCGACAGCGGAACCAGCCGCGAATACGACGCGGGACTGAATCTCAGTGTTGATCTGGATTTCTTTGGTCGGCTGAAAAACATGAGCGAAGCCGACCGACAGAACTTTTTTGCCAGCGAAGAAGCCCGTCGGGCGGTCCATATTTTGCTGGTTTCGAACGTGGCGCAAAGCTATTTCAGTCAGCGACTTGCGGCGGCTCAACTTCGGGTTGCCGAAGAAACGTTAGGCAATTATCAGCGTTCTTATGCGCTGGTGGAAAAGCAACTGGTCACCGGTACCAGTAATGTGCTGGCGCTGGAACAGGCGCGCGGCGTTATTGAAAGCACCCGCAGCGACATCGCCAAACGTCAGGGGGAGCTGGCGCAGGCCAATAACGCGTTACAGCTTCTGCTGGGCGCCTATGCCCGGCTACCGGAGGAAAACGCCGCTGGCGAGGGCGATCTCCATGCTGTAACCCTGCCGCCTGCGCTGTCGTCGCACATCTTATTGCAACGACCGGACATTATGGAGGCAGAGCATACGCTGATGGCGGCGAACGCCAATATTGGCGCGGCGCGGGCGGCGTTTTTCCCCTCCATTAGCCTGACCAGCGGCATTTCCGGCAGCAGCAGCGATCTGACGAACTTATTCAGCGCGGCGGGCGGCATGTGGAGCTTCATCCCAAAGGTGGAGCTGCCGATTTTCAATGCCGGTCGTAATCAGGCCAGTCTCGATCTGGCCGAGATCCGTCAACAGCAGTCGGTGGTCAATTACGAGCAAAAAATCCAGAACGCGTTTAAAGAGGTCGCTGACGCGCTGGCGCTGCGCCAGAGTCTGGCCGGGCAGATTCGCGGCCAGCAACGCTACCTCGCGTCGCTGCACATTACCCTGCAACGCGCCAGAGCGCTCTATCGCCACGGTGCGGTGAGTTACATCGACGTGCTGGACGCGGAGCGTTCGTTGTTTTCAACCCAACAAACGTTGCTGGACCTCAATTACGCCCGCCAGGTTAACGAAATCAAACTGTATACCGCCCTCGGCGGCGGCTGGGTGGAATAAATCCCCCGCCGCGGGCCAGGCCTCCTGTAGCCGGTTCAGGCGCCAGTCGCCGTCCGGCAAAATTCACTCCTTCTGAAAGGTGACTTATGAACAATCTCTTTAAAGCAGTCGTAGTAACGGTTTTCTCTGTGCTGGCAGCCCATGTTCAGGCCAGTGAACATCATCATGACGGGATGATTGCCGCTGAACACAGCCCGGTGGTGAGCGCAACGGGAGTCGTCAAAGCCATAGACGGGGAAAGCAAGAAGGTCACCATTGCGCACGAGCCGATCCCGGCGCTGAACTGGCCGGCCATGACCATGCGCTTTACCCTCACGCCGCAAACGCAGCTTAACGGGATCACGCCAGGCGATAGCGTCACCTTTCATTTTGTCCAGCAGGGGAATCTTTCGTTATTGCAGGACATTAAGCGTCAGTAATTTTTCTTTATTTCAACGTTGGGCATGACCTCATGAAAAATATCGCGCTGATTATCGGCTGCATGCTGGCTGGCGGACTTATCGCCGTGGGCGGTTACGCGTATTTCACAGCCGATCGCGGGCCTGACGATGCGTCGTCTACCGCACAAAACGACGCCCGCAAGGTGCTGTTCTGGTACGACCCGATGTACCCGAATACCCGCTTCGACAAGCCGGGGAAATCGCCCTTTATGGATATGGACCTGGTGCCGAAATACGCCGATGAAGAAAGCGCAAACGCCGCCGCGCCGGGCGTGCGGATTGACCCCACACAGACGCAAAACCTCGGCGTGAAAACCGGGGTCGTTCGCCGGGGGGCGCTGACCTTTGCGCAGACTTTCCCGGCGAACGTCAGCTACAACGAATATCAGTATGCGATTATGCAGGCGCGCGCCGCCGGGTTTATCGAAAAAGTCTGGCCGTTGACCGTCGGCGATAAAGTGAAAAAGGGCGCGCCGCTGCTTGAGCTGACCATTCCTGACTGGGTGGAAGCGCAAAGTGAGTATCTGCTGCTGAAGGAGACAGGCGGAACCGCCAGCCAGGTTGAGGGGATCCTTGAACGCCTGCGGCTGGCCGGCATGCCGGAAGCGGATCTTCGCCGCCTGATTACCACCCGCAAGATTCAGACCCGCTTCACCCTCACCGCGCCGATCGACGGCGTGATTACCGCCTTTGATTTACGCGCCGGAATGAACATCAGCAAAGATAATGTGGTGGCGAAGATTCAGGGAATGAATCCGGTCTGGGTAACGGCTGCCGTGCCGGAGTCCATTGCGTGGCTGATTAAAGACGCCTCGCAGTTTTCCCTGACCATACCGGCCCGTCCCGACATGCATTTCACCTTCCGCAAATGGACGCTGTTGCCGAGTGCGGATGCCTCAACCCGTACCCTGCAACTGCGTCTGGAAGTGGACAACCCCGACGAAGCGCTGAAGCCAGGCATGAACGCTTTTCTTAGCCTCAACAGCCAAAGCGAGCCAATGCTGCTGATCCCGACAAAAGCGCTGATCGACACCGGCAGCGAACAGCGGGTGATTACGGTTGATAACGAAGGGCGCTTTGTGCCGAAACGGGTGTCGGTATTCCAGTCATCGCAGGGATTAACGGCAATCCGTTCCGGCTTGCAAGAAGGGGAAAGCGTGGTTTCCAGCGGTCTGTTTTTGATTGACTCCGAAGCGAATATCGCTGGCGCGCTGGATCGAATGCGAGCGGCGTCCACTCCTGACACATCCACGCCCGCCGCGCATGCGCACTGAGGAGAACGCAGATGATTGAATGGATAATCCGCCGCTCGGTCGCCAACCGTTTTCTGATCGTCATTGGCGCGCTTTTCCTTGGCGTCTGGGGAACCTGGACCATTGTGAATACGCCAGTGGATGCGCTACCCGATCTCTCCGACGTGCAGGTGATTGTCAAAACGCGTTACCCAGGGCAGGCGCCGCAAATCGTGGAAAATCAGGTCACGTATCCGTTAACGACCACGATGCTGTCCGTGCCGGGCGCCAAAACGGTGCGCGGCTTCTCGCAGTTTGGCGATTCGTATGTGTACGTCATTTTTGAAGACGGCACCGATCCGTACTGGGCGCGTTCGCGAGTGCTTGAATATCTTAATCAGGTGCAGGGAAAACTTCCCGCCGGAGTGAGCGCGGAAATGGGACCGGACGCCACAGGCGTTGGCTGGATCTTTGAATATGCGCTGGTCGATCGCAGCGGTAAGCACGATCTGGCCGAATTGCGTTCGTTACAAGACTGGTTTCTGAAATATGAACTTAAAACGATTCCCGACGTGTCGGAGGTGGCTTCGGTCGGCGGGGTGGTGAAAGAATATCAGGTGGTCATTGATCCGATGAAACTTGCCCAGTACGGCATCAGCCTGGCGGAGGTAAAGGCCGCGCTGAGCACGTCAAATCAAGAGGCGGGCGGGTCGTCGGTCGAACTGGCGGAAGCGGAATACATGGTGCGCGCCAGCGGCTATCTGCAATCGCTGGAGGATTTCAATCATATCGTCCTGAAGACGAATGAAAACGGCGTGCCGGTGTATCTGCGCGATGTGGCGAGGGTGCAAATCGGTCCTGAAATGCGCCGGGGGATCGCCGAACTGAACGGCGATGGCGAAGTGGCGGGCGGGGTGGTGATCCTGCGCTCCGGGAAAAATGCGCGCGAGGTTATCTCCGCCGTGAAGAACAAGCTGGACATCCTGAAACGCAGTTTGCCGGAAGGGGTGGAGATCGTAACAACCTACGATCGCAGTGGGCTGATTGACCGCGCCATCGACAATCTTAGCGATAAGCTGCTGGAAGAGTTCATTGTCGTGGCGCTGGTCTGCGCGCTGTTTCTCTGGCACCTGCGTTCCGCGCTGGTGGCGATCATTTCTTTGCCGCTGGGATTGTGTATTGCATTTATTGTGATGCATTTTCAGGGGCTTAACGCCAATATCATGTCGCTTGGGGGTATCGCTATCGCCGTTGGCGCAATGGTCGACGCTGCGATTGTGATGATCGAAAACGCCCATAAACGGCTGGAGGAGTGGGCGCATCAGCATCCGGGGAAAAACATCGATAACGAGACGCGCTGGCAGGTGATTACGCAGGCCTCCGTCGAGGTGGGACCTGCGTTGTTCATCAGTCTGTTAATTATTACCCTTTCTTTCATCCCTATCTTTACCCTGGAAGGCCAGGAAGGGCGTCTGTTCGGGCCGCTGGCGTTCACAAAAACCTGGGCAATGGCCGGTGCGGCGCTGCTGGCGATTGTGGTGATTCCTGTGCTGATGGGGCTGTGGATCCGCGGCAATATTCCGGCGGAAAGCCGCAATCCCCTGAACCGCTTGTTGATCCGTCTTTACCATCCGCTGCTGCTGAACGTGCTGCGCTGGCCGAAAACCACGCTGCTGTTGGCGCTACTTTCTGTCCTGACGGTTGTCTGGCCGCTCGGCAAAGTGGGCGGCGAGTTCTTACCGCAGATTAACGAAGGCGACTTGCTGTATATGCCTTCCACGCTACCGGGGATCTCGGCGGCGGAAGCGGCCAGCATGTTGCAGAAAACCGATAAGCTGATTATGAGCGTGCCGGAAGTGGCGCGGGTTTTCGGCAAAACCGGCAAAGCAGAAACCGCAACGGATTCCGCACCGCTGGAAATGGTGGAAACCACCATTCAGCTTAAGCCGCAGGATCAGTGGCGTCCGGGGATGACGATGGAAAAAATCATTGAGCAGCTGGACCAGACCGTTCGTCTGCCGGGGCTGGCAAACCTGTGGGTGCCGCCGATTCGTAACCGCATCGATATGCTTTCCACCGGCATCAAAAGTCCCATTGGCATCAAAGTGTCCGGCAACGTGCTGGCGGATATTGACGCGATGGCCGAACAGATCGAGAACGTCGCGAGAACTGTACCGGGGGTAACCTCTGCGCTGGCGGAACGTCTGGAAGGCGGACGTTATCTCCATATCGACATCGATCGGGAAAAAGCGGCGCGCTACGGGATGACGGTCGGCGACGTACAGCTGTTCGTCTCCTCTGCGATCGGCGGGGCGATGGTGGGGGAGACCGTGGAGGGCATCGCCCGCTATCCGATTAATCTGCGTTATCCGCAGAACTATCGCGACGGCCCGCAGGCGCTACGGCAGTTGCCGATTTTGACGCCGTTAAAACAGCAAATCACGCTGGCTGATGTGGCGGAGGTCAACATCACGTCCGGCCCGTCGATGTTAAAAACGGAAAATGCGCGCCCCACCAGTTGGATCTACATCGACGCCCGCGACAGGGATATGGTTTCCGTGGTGAACGATCTCAAGCAAGCGATCGCGAAAAACGTGCAGATGAAGCCCGGCACCAGCGTCGCGTTTTCCGGACAGTTTGAACTGCTGGAGCGGGCGAATCATAAGCTTAAAATGATGGTGCCGATGACGCTGATGATTATTTTTGTTCTGCTGTACCTGGCGTTCCGTCGCGTTGGCGAGGCGCTGTTAATCATTACCAGCGTGCCGTTTGCGCTGGTGGGCGGGATCTGGTTTCTTTACGGGATGGGGTTCCATTTGTCGGTGGCGACGGGAACCGGGTTTATCGCCCTTGCCGGCGTCGCCGCTGAGTTTGGCGTGGTGATGTTGATGTACCTGCGTCATGCCATAGAGGCCGTGCCAGCGCTGAATAATCCGCAGACCTTCACGGCAGAGAAACTCGACGATGCGCTTTATCACGGCGCGGTACTCCGGGTGCGGCCGAAAGCGATGACCGTGGCGGTTATCATTGCCGGTCTGCTGCCTGTTTTATGGGGCACAGGGACCGGGTCAGAGGTGATGAGCCGCATCGCCGCGCCAATGATTGGTGGGATGATTACCGCGCCGCTGTTGTCGCTGTTTATTATTCCCGCCGCCTATAAGCTGATGTGGTTGCGCAGGCATCACGCCGCAGGGAGGAGATAATCTTATTCACATTATCCGACCTGGTGTCACCACACCGGTCGGATACCTTCATTTCGTTTGAATGAAATCCCTCGCTGTTTTTCCTCTCCTGTAAGCGTTTTTTTCATCATTTTTTGTATTTATTTTCTCCTGAAAGAGCGGATTAATTCCGCTCGACGTGACTGAGGACATATTCACCAGCGTGTTGCGCAGAAAAACAGCGATGTTTATCGCGTACTGAAAGCCGTTCCCCTCGTCCATTTTTTTATTTCATGGTGCTTCGTTTTTTAGCCGAATTATCCCTTTTTGTAATGAAATTTTCGTTAAGTTGGGATTTTTGCACGCATAAAGTGGGCCAGTTTTACACTTCACTGAATGTTTTTACAAATCAATTAATCAATAAAAATAGCTAAAAACTTAATATCGTGCGAAATATCTGAAAGAGAATCCCTTATGGTAAACAAAAACTATCAGTCAGGAAAATTCTCCTTCTTTTTTATTTTAATTAAATGAGAAGTATCTGGATTACGAAAAATAAGGATTGACTATGGGATTTGGAATGGCAAAGGAAAATAAATTTGAAATCGTGGCCATTATTCGTGAAGAACTTCTCAGAAAAACCAAACTGGAGTTGAAATTCAAGGAAAACAGTGTGGTCACGCAGCTGGAAAAGGTGGACTTTGATTATTTCGTTATTGTTGAACGCAGCGAGGTTATTCCTTCTTCGATCCAGCATTTCATTCTGCATAGCGAAAGAGGCATTATTAAGTTTAACGCCAGGTTTAGTCCCTCGCTGACGGCTAACATGAAGGGCGGGCTAGCGTATTACATTCCTGACGTTATTTTTTTTGTGCAACGTCGGCAACATCAGCGCTTTTCCTTTCTGAAAGGCCAGCATTTTTATTGTCTGGGTCGTTATAAAAACGGCGAAAATTACAGTCTACAAATCAAAAATATCTCCCGCGGCGGCTGTGCGCTAATGTCACCGAGTGTGAATACGCGATTTCTGTATAAAGACGCGCTAATCAAAGGGGCATTGCTTGAATTTGAACAGTTCGGTTCGCTCCACCTGGATCTCCGAGTGGTCAACGTCGTACCCATACAAGAATTTGACGAAAATAATCAGCTTTATGCCAGTCAACAAATCTCCTGCAAATTTCAATTCAAACATCCTCGTGAGGAGTCCGGGGTCGAAAAAGTCATCATTAATATTTTGTTGAGCAATAAGCTTAAAACTTTATAAAAATTTAAACCAGAAGGGAGGCTTTCATGTTAATGAGTGGATGTGGAGATTTTGTGGGTCAGGGCATCTCTGACTATTTAAAAAGTAAACATGTTGAAGTCACGCCTGTCCCCTGGCGGGTTATGGTCAATAACGCCGCGCGTTATCGCCATCGTACGATGATTTTTAATCTCACCAGCCATAAACACGCCTGTGCGGACTTTGTGAATTATTTAAATAAAAACAGATTTAACGTTCACGACAATACGGTGGTTGTTATCGCTGACAGTCGTCTGGCAAAACTGTGCACCGAGTTATTGTATGTTGAAAAGGCCATCGTATTGACGGATAAATCACCGCTACGGGATTACCGACGACTGGCCACACTGGCGAGCGAGTACTGGAGCCCACAGCTATTTCGTTCACAAAAAAGACTCACCGACCGCGAGCAGCAGGTTCTCCGTTTACTGGTGGGCGGTTATTCACCGCAGGAGATCTCAAGCCTGGTCAGCCTGAGTTACAAAACCATCCAGACGCATAAGATGAAAATTATTGTGAAGCTGGGTTTGGCAAACTCTGCGGAACTGAATAAATTGATAGTCAGATTCAACCATCGCTTATCCTTTCTGTCGTAAGTTTGCCTGTAATATTTCTGGTTCAGGTACGACTTCGCGAGGGCGATGCGCGCGGCGTGGTACCCAATGGAAGGATAACATCAGGAGGGAAAAGTGGCAGATTCCGGCGCCGTGCTGAAAGCCTTAAAAGGCGCGAAACAGACTCAGCAGCTTTATATGGTATATCAGCCGATCTTTAATTTGCGCACCGGACGCATTTGCGCATTCGAGGCGTTGATGCGCTGGAACAGCCCGGAAATGGGAATGGTGCCGCCGGATATGTTTATTTCACTGTTAGAAAACAGCGGTCAGTTCCTGGCCGTGGAAGAGATGGTGACGAAAACGCCGTGGGAGACGGCGGCAGGCTGGCCTGAATACCTGTCATTGTCGATCAATTTCTCGGCCCTTGAACTATGTGACCCGCAATTACCCGCGCGGGTCCAGCATAATCTTGCGAAATACGGTCTGGACCCGCGGCGCTGTGAAATTGAGGTCACGGAAACACAGCCTCTGTACGAATGCCAGATCGCGGCGAAAAATATGCGTGAGCTGAAGGCGCTGGGGATCACCTTCGCGCTGGATGACTTTGGCACCGGACACGCCAATCTTGACTATTTGCTGCGCTATCCCTTTGACACCTTAAAGATGGATAAATCGTTTCTTGCGGCGGTGCCGGAAGGGGCGAGATCGGCGCAACTGGTGGAGGGGATAATTTCGCTGGCACATAACGTTGGGGTTGAGGCTCTGGCGGAAGGCGTCGAAGAGGAAGCGCAAAACGATTGGCTGATTGGGATGGGCTGCGATAAAGCCCAGGGATTTTATTTTTCACCGCCGATCCCGCCGGAGGCGATACCGGCCTTATTAAAACGTTATTCATAGTACAGAGTAAATGGCTGTGCGTTCAGATGACTCCACGGAAAAAAATCCCTCTGCATCACTGAGGGATTCTGCGTAGAGTTGCGCTAAGCCGTATGCCGCTTAAAACGTTTTCTTAAAGCCAATTGAGGCGTTTATCGGGGCTTCAACCCAACAGCAGGGATTTTGTAACACACCGACAAAACGTTGCGGTTAACCTGCCAGCAGTTCCTGCTCGACGTGTTTTACCTGCACTTCCAGCGTATCGCGAAGCGCAGCTAATGCGCGCTCCTGCTCAGCGAAATACGCTTCTTTGTCCTGTACCGATGTCGCCAGACGCCAGGCGTTTTCCGCTTCCAGTTCCGCAATCTCTTTCAGTAACGCTTCTATCTGGCTGCGCAACTGGCGAATTTTTTTCTGCAAATGTTCCAGATTATTCAGCCTGTCGCTGGCCATCATCGGCTCCAGACCGCTTTGCAACTGTGAAAGCAGCGAACGAATTGCCGCCAGATCGGCATTCTGCCGCGCGAGGTTAAGCTTCACCATCATCTGATGCGCCTTCTCTTTAAGATCATCGGCGACCACGTCAGGATGACACAGGCGGCTGGCTTGTCGCCACAGGCGCTTAAGCTCACTGCGTTCGTCTGCGGAAAGACGCTGGTCGCGGGCAAAACGGTGCAGGGCGTCCTGCTGCTGTTCCTGGTATTCCTGATATTCATGGGCCGCGTCTTCCTGCGCCTGACGGGCCGCGCCGTCATCATGTTGGGTGGCGTCGCTTTCCAGCTCGCGGATTTCAGCGAGCAGATCGGCAATCAGTTCCGTTTGCTGCTGAATACGCTCTCGCACTGTTACGGCTTCGCGGGAGGTTGAACTTATCGCCATCCATTGCAGTTTGAGCTGCGCTAACCTTTCGATAGCCAGCGAAATATACTGCTGGCAGGCACGATAATCCTTTTCACGCCGTTGACGTTCCACTTCCTGTTTGCGCCGGGCGCTGGCCGCCAGTTGTTGGCGCAACGCCAGAATCCGGCTCATCAAAGGGCCAAGACGCAGGTGATACTGGTCATTAAATTCGTCGAGGATCTGAATGCGGGTATTACGGGTGTCGATCAGCTCGCGCAACTGGGCTTCCAGTGCCTTAAGCTCCAGCTTGCTGGCGGCAATGGCCGGGTCCTGCCAATGGGTGAGGGCACGTTGATTTTGCAGCCAGGCGGCGATGTCGCGCATGGCATCGCTGAATCGACCCGATTCAATGGCGAGGGCAATGGCGTAAAGAGCAGGATCGCCAGCCTCTTGTTTTAAATGCACAAGCTGCTGCTGGATAATCTGCTGATCTTCAAGTTCGATAGCGCTTTTAACGATTTCGAGTCGTTTAATGATCTTATTCATGACACCCGTAGCCTGGCGTAACCATCCCAAGAATGACGCGATTTAGGTTAAGTCATATTTTTGATATTTATGGAAAAAACAGCAATCTGCATTTTGTGGTCTGTCATGCCTTTTCGTCCAGAATAATTCGCAGAAATTCTCGATTCGCCCATTTTTCGGTGGGACTCCTCACATTCCGAACCCCTGTTTCAAAAAGGGTCTTTTTTAAGCGAAATTTGCTTGCGATGAAAAAGAGAATAAGTATAGTTCTCATTCTCTTTATTATTTTAATGCATTGCCTCTTTCGGTAAGGAACCCGGCATGAAAAAGACCACCACCGTCCTCGCGCTGCTGATCGCGGCGGCGTTAACCGGCTGCGCCACGACGCCGTCGGCCACCGCGACCCCGGCAACGACAGAACATGTGGCCGCGTCAGCGGCTGCGACGGATCTTATTAAGCGCGATCTGGCGGATGGCCTGTACGAAATGGCGCTAAACCCGGCAGGCGATGCGCTGTACGTCGCCAGCGCAGAAGGCTTTAAGGACGTGCAGGGCGGCGTGGTCTATAAGCTGGATGCTAACACCCTGCAAACTCTGGGTCGCAGCCATACCGATCTGAAAAACTTCGGTATGGCGATGTCAGCGGAGGGGAAAACGGTTTATGTCACAAATTCGCTGGACGGCGGGCTGAGCGCAATCAATACCGCAGACGGCAAAGTCAAAAACCGGATTCTGTTCCCGGAGCGTAACCCGGAAGGCTTCCCTTACGGCGCCCGTCAGGTGCTACTGCATAACGGGCTGCTGTATGTGGGCGCGGTTGCCGATCCGGCAGTGATTTGGGTGGTGGACGCCGGTACGCTGAAGCTGAAAACCCGCATCAAAAACACCGGTAAATGGATGACCGGACTGCACTACTCAGACACCACGCAGCGTATTTATGCCGCGAACGGCGGCGGCGAGATCCTGGTGATCAACCCACGCAATCAGCGCGTCGAGAAGCGCTGGAAGCCACTGGGCGACAAACCGGCTCTGCTGCTGAATATGGCGGAAGATCCGCAAACCGGTCGTCTGTTCGTTACCGACAACTCGAAAGCCAAAACCACGTTGGTGCTGGATATCCACAGCGGCAAAGTGCTGAAGCAACTGGACGTGGGGGATTCCTTAGCCGTGACGTTCAACCCGAAACGTAACGAGATCTACATTACCCAGCGTGAATCCGGAAAATTGCTTAGCCTCAACGCGACTGATTACCGCCTGAAAAAAAGCTGGGATCTGCCGCCGAATCCCAACAGCCTGCTGCTTTCTGCGGATGGTCAGACCCTCTACGTCACCGTAAAGCAAAAATTCAATAAAGACCATTCCACCGACGCGCCGGACAGCGTGGTGCGCATTGCGCTGAACAAATAATAACAAGGCCGGGCAGGATGCTGTCCGGCACCGTTTTTTCTTATTTCTATGGCATTCACATGAACAACACCAAAACAGCTCTGGCGCTGACGGTCAGCGCGCTCTCAGTCTCCGCATGGGCGGCAGAAAAGGCGGTTAACCCGGAAGACACCATCGTAGTGCAGGCGGCCACGCGCGGCGACTTCGTTCCCGGCGGCGACACGCCGATGCCCGCGTTTCTTGACGGTCAGGTTGCTAACGGCGGCAGGCTGGGGATGCTCGGTCAGCAGAACGCCATGGATGTGCCGTTCAGCATCATCAGCTACACCGCGAAGCTGGTGGAGGATCAGCAGGCAAAAACCATTGCTGACGTGGTGGCTAACGACGCGGGCGTACAGTACGTTCAGGGGTACGGCAACAGCGCCGAAACCTTCCGCATTCGCGGCCTGAAGTTTGACGGCGATGACATGACCTTTGGCGGGCTGTCCGGCGTGCTGCCGCGTCAGGTGGTGGATGCCCAGATGGTCGAGCGCATTGAAATTTTCAAAGGGGCAAACGCCCTGATGAACGGCGCGGCAAGCTCCGGCGTGGGCGGGATGATCAACCTTGAGCCAAAGCATGCGGGCGACGCGCCGCAGGCGAAAGTGGGCGTGGACTACACCTCCGATTCACAGATTGGCGCCACGCTCGATGCAGGCCGTCGCTTTGGCGACAACGACCAGTTTGGCGCGCGCGTGAACCTGGTTCACCGCGAAGGTGAAACGACCATTACTGATGACCGCCGCCGTACCACGCTGCTTTCTACCGGTCTGGATTACAAAGGCGACCGTTTCCGCACCTCGCTGGATCTGGGCTATCAGAAAAAAACCTTCCACGGCAGCCCGACCAGCGTCAATATCTCCGTGGTCGATTTCATTCCTGCCCCCCCGGACAATAACCGCAACTTCTCGCAGAAGTGGGCCTACAGCGATATCGACAACACGTTCGGGATGTGGCGCAGCGAGTACGACATCACCGACAGCTGGACGGCGTATACCGGTCTCGGCGCGCAGCACGCCCACGAAGAAGGCATCTACAGCGCGCCGAAATTGTTGGACAAGAGCGGCAGGGCCATGGTCAGCCGACTCGACACCAATCGCATTAGCGACACAGTGAGCGGAATGGCTGGCCTTCGCGGGCAGTTCGACACTGGCTTTGTTTCGCACAAAGTGAACGTTGGTTATTCGGCGCAAAGCAAAAACGAAAAGATCGCGTGGAAAATGTCGAAAACGGCGGAGAATCCGTACACCAATATTTATCACAACGGCGGGGTGGCCGCTCCGGGCAGCACAAACTCGAACGGGAAGGGGGGAGATTATAGCGACCCCCGAACCAGCGGGCGTACCCGCACACAAGGCTGGTTGCTGAGCGATACGCTGGGCGTATTCGACGACAAACTGTTGTTCACCGTCGGTGCCCGCCATCAGAAGGTGGTGATTCGCGGCTATGACAAAATGACAGGGGCGGAAAACCCCGCTGACGGTTTTGACGGCAGCCGCTGGATGCCAACCTATGGCGTGGTTTATAAACCGTGGGAGGAAATCTCGCTCTACGCCAACCATACCGAAGCGCTACAGCCGGGGAAAACTGCGCCCAACACTGCCGTTAACTACGGTCAGAGCACCGGCATCGTTCATTCTAAGCAAAATGAGGTCGGCGTGAAGGCGGACTTTGGCCGTGTGGGCGGCTCGCTGGCGCTGTTTGAGATAAAAATGCCGACGGCCATCCTCGACAGTGAAACCAAACATTACGGGCTGGATGCAGAACAGCGTAACCGCGGCGTGGAGCTGAACGTATTCGGCGAACCGACGCTGGGGCTGCGTCTGAACGCCAGCGCCACCTGGCTGCAGGCAACGCTGACCAAAACCAACAACGGGGTGAATCAGGGGAATGAGGCGATTGGTGTTCCGAACTTCTATGCGGTACTCGGCGCGGAGTATGACATTAAACCGGTTGAAGGGCTTACCGCCACCGCGCGGGTGAATCACTCCGGTTCGCAGTATGCCGATCTGGCCAACAGCAAAAAGCTTAATGACTACACCACGCTGGATCTCGGTATGCGCTATCGTTTTGCTGTCAACCAGAGTCAGAATCAAATGGTGGTTCGTGCCGGTATTGATAACGTCACCAACGAGAACTACTGGGCGAGCGTGGACGATTCCGGCACCTATATCACGCAGGGCGAACCGCGAACCTTTAAGGTTTCGGTGGGTTACGAGTTCTGAGGTTCCACCTCGTTATCCGGGGCAGGGATGCCCCAACTCCTCTCATTGTTATAAAAATGTAACAAAAGCTTCTTACACTGTTCGCCAACTCCTTACCTCTTGGCCAATGACAGGAAGCCGCTATGGGCAGACCCCTCAAATCCGTTTTTAAAAAAGAACATCGTGACGATATCAACAACCGCAGCGCTAACCCGGTATTCTCTGAGGTGGCGGAGGTATTTCTCTCCCGTCGCCGTTTTTTACAGGCGGGCGCCGTTGCGGGGGCTGCCGTTTCATTCCCCTTTCTGATCAAACCCGAAAATGCCGTTGCCGCGGTATCGAAGCCTTCCGCGCTGGCCAAGGCCGTGTCGCTTGGGTTTACCAGTATCGCTGTCTCAACGGAAGACACGGTAAGGGTACCGGAAGGCTATATTGCCCGCCCGTTCTATCGCTGGGGTGACCCGACGGGGATCAAAAACAGTATGCCGGCATTTAAGCCGGATGCCAGCAACACCACGGACGAACAGGCCGTGCAGGCGGGCATGCACCACGACGGCATGGCGTGGTTCAGCCTGCCGCAGGGGGGGCAAAACCCGGAGCATGGCCTGCTGGCGATGAACCATGAATACATCGACAACGGAATGCTGTTTACCGACGGTACGGCGAACTGGAGTCTCGACAAAGCCCGCAAGGGGCAGAACGCGATGGGCGTGTCGGTGGTAGAAGTGAAAAAAACGGGCGGAGAATGGCAGGTGGTTCGACCGTCTTCCCTGGCCCGCCGCATTACCGTGAATACGCCAATGCAGCTTACCGGCCCGGCGCGGCATCAGGACCTAATGAAAACTGCCGCCGACCCGCAGGGGGAACGCGTGCTGGGCACGATGCAAAACTGCGCCAACGGCCATACGCCGTGGGGCACCTATCTCACCTGCGAGGAGAACTGGTCGGATATTTTTGTCAAAAAAGCCGACCTCAACCCGCTGGAAAAACGCTACGGCATCAGCGACAGCGATGAATCCTACCGCTGGAACGAGGTGGATGACCGCTTCAGCGTCGATAAAACCCCTAACGAGCCCAACCGTTTCGGCTGGGTGGTAGAAATTGATCCCTACGACCCCACCTCCACGCCGCGCAAGCATACCGCTTTGGGCCGCTTCAAGCATGAGGGCGCTGCCGTCACGCTCGCCGCCGATAACCGCGTGGTGGTCTATATGGGGGACGACCAGAAATTTGAGTACATCTATAAATTCGTCTCGGACAAAAAATACGATCCCGCGAACCGTGAAGCCAATATGAACCTGCTGACGTCCGGCACGCTGTACGTTGCCCGGTTCAACGAGGAGGGGAGCGGCGACTGGCTGCCGCTGGTCTTCGGGCAAAATGGGCTGGATAAAAGCAACGGCTTCGAAAGCCAGGGCGATCTGCTGATTAAAACCCGCCTGGCGGCCGACGTGGTGGGGGCGACGAAGATGGATCGCCCCGAGTGGATAGCCGTCGATCCGCACGCCAGCGGCAGCGTCTACTGTACGCTCACCAACAACAGCGATCGCGGTAAAGAGGGCAAGGCGCCGGTCGATGCCGCCAACCCGCGCGCCAACAACGTGTTTGGTCATATTATGCACTGGCACGAAGAGGGAGCAGACCCTGCTGCCGCCCGCTTCAGGTGGGATATCCTGGTCATGGCAGGACGCACCGACGGCGACGATCCTAAGTCTAAAGGCTCCATGCAGGGCGCGGCGTTCGGCAGCCCGGATGGGCTGTCGTTCGATCACCAGGGCGTATTGTGGATCCAGACCGATGTCTCCTCCAGCACCATCAATAAGAAAGCGTACGAGGGGATGGGCAATAACCAGATGGTGGCAACTATTCCGGGCACCAATGAGTATCGCCGCTTCCTGACCGGCCCGCGCGGGTGCGAAATCACCGGCATTGCGTTTACGCCGGACAACCGCACGCTGTTTATTAATATTCAGCATCCGGGGGAGGGCGGGGATGATATTACCGATCCGGCTAATCCGCGCGCCGTCTCTAACTGGCCTGACGCCAGCCCGAACGGCCGCCCGCGATCGTCAACGGTGGTGATTACCAAAGCGGACGGCGGGATCATCGGGTCGTGACGTTTATCCGCCGGGCGCATGCGGTGGCCCGGCGTTAGGCTTGCTACCACCTGCCTGAAGTGTTAAAACGTGCCCCTTCTAAAAAAGAGACAGGGGTAGGGCGTGAAAGACGCGTCATCCGCTTCAGGCCGTGGTAGCGCTGAAGCCTCGTCGGATCAGAATCCGACGCTGCAACGTGGTTTGCAAAATCGACATATTCAGTTAATTGCCCTTGGCGGCGCGATCGGTACCGGGCTGTTTCTCGGTATCGGCCCCGCCATTCAGATGGCCGGTCCGGCGGTTCTGCTGGGTTATGCTATCGCGGGAATTATCGCCTTCCTGATCATGCGCCAGCTCGGCGAGATGGTCGTTGAAGAGCCGGTGTCAGGCTCCTTCGCACACTTTGCCTATAAATACTGGGGCCCGTTCGCAGGCTTCCTTTCCGGCTGGAACTACTGGGTAATGTTTGTGCTGGTGGGAATGGCCGAGCTGACCGCCGCAGGCATCTATATGCAGTACTGGCTGCCGGACGTGCCGACGTGGATTTGGGCCGCAGCCTTCTTCATCATTATTAACGCCGTTAACCTGGTAAACGTGCGCCTGTACGGCGAAACCGAGTTCTGGTTCGCGCTGATCAAGGTGCTGGCGATTATCGGCATGATCGGCTTCGGCCTGTGGCTGCTGTTCTCCGGCCACGGCGGCGAGCGGGCGACCATCGATAACCTGTGGCAGCACGGCGGCTTCCTGGCGACCGGCTGGAAGGGGCTGATCCTCTCGCTGGCGGTGATCATGTTCTCCTTCGGCGGGCTGGAGCTGATTGGCATCACCGCGGCCGAAGCGCGCGACCCGCACAAAAGCATACCGAAAGCGGTCAACCAGGTGGTGTACCGTATTCTGCTGTTCTACATCGGCTCGCTGGTCGTTCTGCTGGCGCTCTACCCGTGGGTGGAGGTGAAATCCGACAGCAGCCCGTTCGTGATGATTTTCCACGATCTGAACAGCAACGTGGTGGCGTCGGCGCTGAACTTCGTTATCCTGGTGGCGTCGCTGTCGGTGTATAACAGCGGAGTGTACTCCAACAGCCGCATGCTGTTTGGCCTTTCGGTGCAGGGGAATGCGCCGAAATTCCTCACCCGCGTCAGCCGTCGCGGCGTGCCGGTCAATTCGCTGTTCCTTTCGGGCGCTATCACCTCGCTGGTGGTGCTGATCAACTATCTGCTGCCGAAACAGGCCTTTGGTCTGCTGATGGCGCTGGTTGTCGCCACGCTGCTGCTGAACTGGATCATGATCTGCCTGGCGCACCTGCGCTTTCGCGCCGCCATGCGCCGTAAGGGGCGCGTGACGCAGTTTAAAGCGCTGCTCTATCCGGCGGGGAACTATATCTGTATCGCGTTCCTGGCGCTGATTCTGGTGCTGATGTGCACCATGGATGAGATGCGTCTGTCAGCGATGCTGCTGCCGGTGTGGGTGGTGTTCCTGTTTGTGGCGTTTAAATTATCCCGAAAAAAGTGATCTGCTTTTCTCCCTCTCCCTCAGGGAGAGGGCCGGGGTGAGGACCCCCAGCCGCACCCGTTTTAAGCCTGGCGGTACTGCGCCTGCCGGGCCCTTAATGTACCGCTCCACCTTTATCGTGACCTCCCTCCCAATTCTGTTTCGATCCGCAGGATCTTTAATTTGTAATCGATTACTTTTTATTTGTTGCATTTTGTAATCGATTACTTTTAAGGGTGAGGCTTATCATGGTGTCAACTGAAAGTAGTGAAAAGGCGATAACACAGCACCGGCTGCTGGTGCCGCGTCTGTCGCTGATGATGTTTCTGCAGTTTTTCATCTGGGGGAGCTGGTCGGTCACGCTCGGCCTGGTGATGACCCGGCACAACATGTCTTTGCTGATTGGCGATGCGTTCTCCGCCGGGCCAATCGCCTCCATTCTTTCGCCGTTCGTGCTCGGGATGCTGGTGGATCGCTTCTTCGCCTCGCAGAAGGTGATGGCGGTGATGCACCTGGCCGGCGCGGCAATCCTGTGGTTCGTGCCGGGCGCGCTGATTGCCGAAAACGGCGCCCTGCTGATTGGCCTGCTGTTTGGCTACACGCTCTGCTACATGCCGACGCTGGCGCTGACCAACAATATCGCCTTTCACAGCCTGGCGAACGTGGATAAAACCTTCCCGGTGGTGCGCGTGTTCGGCACCATCGGCTGGATCGTAGCGGGCATTTTTATCGGCGTCACCGGCGTGGCGTCCAGCGTCACCATTTTCCAGGTGGCGGCAGCAAGCTCCGTGCTGCTGGCGATCTATAGCCTGACGCTGCCGCACACGCCAGCCCCGGCGAAAGGCCTGCCGGTCAGGGTGCGGGATCTCTTCTGCGCGGATGCCTTCGCGCTGCTCAAAACCCGCCACTTTTTCGTCTTCTCCGTTTGCGCGATGCTGATCTCCGTCCCGCTGGGAACCTACTACGCCTACACCGCCTCGTATCTGGCGGATGCCGGCATTGCCGACGTCAGCACCGCCATGTCCTTCGGGCAGATGTCCGAAATCTTCTTCATGCTGGTCATCCCGCTGCTGTTCCGCCGCCTGGGCGTGAAGGTGATGCTGCTGATCGGCATGCTGGCGTGGTTCGTGCGTTATGCCATGTTCGCGCTGGGCGTCAGCGAGGAGGGGCACATCCTGCTCTATCTCGGTATCCTGCTGCACGGCGTCTGCTACGATTTCTTCTTTGTTGTCGGCTTTATCTATACCGACCGGGTCGCCGGTGAAAAGGTCAAAGGCCAGGCCCAGAGCATGATCGTAATGTTTACCTACGGCATCGGCATGCTGCTCGGCTCGCAGATTTCCGGCGCGCTCTATAACCGCCTGGTGGCCGGGCAGACCGTGCCGCAGGCATGGGTGACATTCTGGTGGATCCCGGCGGTGGCTGCCGCGGCGATCGCGCTGATTTTCCTTCTCACGTTTAAGTATGACGATGACAAGGCGTAATGTTCAGGAGGGGGTATGAGGACGATAAAAGGGCCCGGCATATTTTTGTCGCAGTTTATTGGTGAGAACGCGCCGTTCAACACGCTTAACGGGCTGGCCGAATGGGCAGCGGCGAAGGGCTACAGGGCGGTGCAGATCCCCTGTAACCATCCGCACATTTTTGATGTCGAGAAAGCCGCAGAAAGCCAGGCCTACTGCGATGACATTACCGGCAAGCTGGCCGCGCATGGGCTGGTCATCAGCGAACTGTCGACCCATCTGGAAGGGCAGCTTGTGGCGGTAAACCCGGTTTACAGCAAGGCGTTTGACCACTTCGCGCCCGCGTCCGTGCGCGGTAACGATGCGGCGCGCCGGGCGTGGGCAACAGAAAAGCTGAAGCAGGCGGCGGTGGCGTCCTCCCGGTTAGGCCTGAAGGCCCATGCCACCTTCTCCGGCTCGCTGGCGTGGCCGTTTTTCTACCCGTGGCCGCCGCATAACGAGCAGCGTTTTCAGGAAGCGTTTCAGGAACTGGCAGACCGCTGGCGGCCAATTCTGGACGCCTTCGACGAGCAGGGCGTTGACGTCTGCTTTGAGCTGCATCCGGGGGAAGATCTGCATGACGGCGTGACCTTCGAGCGTTTTCTGGCGCTGGTGGATAACCATCCGCGCTGCAACATACTCTACGACCCAAGCCATATGCTGTTGCAGCAGATGGATTATCTGACTTTTATCGACATCTACCATACGCGTATAAAAGCGTTTCACGTTAAGGACGCCGAGTTCCGCCCCAGCGGGCGCAGCGGCGTGTACGGCGGCTATCAGCCGTGGATCAACCGCGCTGGCCGCTTCCGGTCGCTCGGCGACGGGCAGATCGACTTCCGGGGCATCTTCAGCAAGCTGACCCAGTACGACTACGACGGCTGGGCGGTGCTGGAGTGGGAGTGCTGCCTGAAGGACGGCGATACCGGCGCGAGGGAGGGCAGCGCGTTTATCCGCCGCCACATCATTCCCGTTTCCGGACGCGCGTTTGATGATTTCGCCGCAGGGGGCAACGATGATTAACGTCGGCATTATCGGCAGCGGGTTTATTGGCCCGGCGCATATCGAAGCGCTCAGGCGCCTGGGTTTTGTGCAGGTGGTGGCGCTCTGCGACGGATCGTTTGCCCGGGCGCAGGAAAAGGCGCGCCAGCTTAACGTGCCGCACGCCTGCGCCAGCGTGGAGGAACTGCTCGCGCACCCTGATTTGCACGTGGTGCACAACTGCACGCCGAACCACCTGCACGCGGAGATCAACCGCAAGATCCTGCGTGCGGGTAAGCACGTATTTTCCGAAAAACCGCTGTGCATGACCCCGGACGAGGCGCGCGAGCTGGTGGCGCTGGCGGAGCAGGCGGGGGTGGTGCACGGCGTGAGCTTCGTCTATCGCCAGTTTGCGATGGTGCGCCAGGCGGCGAGTATGATGCGCGCGGGCAGCATCGGGCGGCTGTTTGCCTCGCACGGCAGCTATTTGCAGGACTGGATGCTGCTGGAAACCGACGACAACTGGCGGGTGGATGCGGCGCTGGGCGGCGCATCGCGGGCGGTGGCGGATATCGGCTCCCACTGGTGCGACACGGTGCAGTTTGTCACCGGCAGGCGCATTACGGAGGTGATGGCCGATCTCGCCATCGTCTGGCCGACGCGTAAGGCCAGCGTGGGGGGAAACCAGACCTTTTCCCACGATGAAAACGCGCAGTACGAAGACAAGCGGGTCACCACCGAAGATTTTGGTTCGGTGCTGTTCCGCTTTGACGACGGCAGCAAAGGCAGCTTTAGCGTCTCGCAGGTGAGCGCCGGGCGCAAAAACCGCCTGACGTTTGAGGTAAATGGCAGCGAGCGGTCAGTGGCGTGGGATCAGGAAATCCCGCAGCAGCTGTGGATCGGCCATCGCGCGCAGGCCAATCAGACGCTGAGCGACGATCCAGGGCTGATGAACCCTGACGTGGCCGACAGCGCCCACTTTCCCGGTGGACACATTGAAGGCTGGCCGGATGCCTTCAAAAATATGCTGGCGCAGTTCTACCGGGCAGTGCAGACGGGAGCGATGCCGGAGGCGCCGCAGTTCGCAACCTTCCATGACGGCGCTAACGTGATGTATATCATTGACGCCATTGTGAAAAGCCATCAGCAGCAGCGCTGGGTGCGCGTTGAACAATGACACGTCGCCCGGTTCGCCGGGCAACAAATTTATGATAGCCTGCACAAAACGCTAACCGCAGGATGTGTCGTCGTTATGTCTATTCAGAAAATCGCCAGGCTGGCTGGCGTGTCGGTGGCTACGGTGTCGCGCGTGCTCAATAACAGCGATACGGTGAAGGCGAAAAACCGCGAGCGGGTGCTGCAGGCGATCAAAGAGAGTAACTATCAGCCAAACCTGCTGGCGCGGCAGTTACGCACCGCACGAAGCTATATGATTCTGGTGATGGTCTCTAATATCGCGAATCCGTTTTGCGCTGAAGTGGTCAAAGGCATTGAAGAAGAGGCGGAGAAAAATGGCTACCGGATTCTGTTGTGCAATTCCGGTTCCGATATCGAACGTTCCCGTTCGGGCCTGAGCCTGCTGTCCGGCAAAATCGTCGACGGCATTATCACCATGGATGCCTTCTCGAAACTGCCGGAACTCGCGGAAATGATTGGCAACGCGCCGTGGGTACAGTGTGCGGAATACGCCGATGCGGGCGCGGTTTCCTGCGTGGGAATTAACGACGTTGATGCCTCGCAGCATGTGGTCAGTCAGCTTGCCGACAGCGGACGGCAGCGTATTGCGCTTATCAACCATGACCTGAGCTATAAATACGCCCGCCTGCGTGAGCGTGGCTATAAGAGCGTCATTCACCTTCGCGATCTCGATTACCAGGCGGTGGAATACGCCAGCGATCTCAGTTCCGGCGCGGGCAGGAAGGCGATGCAAGCGTTACTCCAGAATACCCCGCCGGATGCGGTATTTGCTGTTTCCGACACGCTGGCGGCAGGGGCGCTACGCGCCATTGAACAGGCCGGGCTGCGGGTGCCGGAAGATATCGCCGTGGTAGGGTTTGACGGCACGGAAGTGGCGGAAATGGTTTCACTGACCACCATCGAACAACCGTCGCGGGATATTGGGCGCAAGGCGGTCGAGCTGCTCTTAAATAAGATCGATAATCCGGATGCGCCGACGGAAAGGGTGATGATGAACTGGCGCTATGTTTCGCGCGCCAGTACCTGAGTTATTTCGGCAATGCGCTGGCCAGCGAGCGAATATCGTTGCCGGTCGGCGACTGATGAATGCGTAAACCAAACTCTTCCACCACCGAAAAAATGTGGTCGAAAATATCGGCCTGAATACTTTCATATTCCAGCCAGACCACGGTATTGGTGAAAGCATAAATTTCCATCGGCAGTCCGTGATCGTCCGGGGCGAGCTGGCGCACCATTAACGTCATATCCTGGCGAATGCGCGGATGGTTACGTAAATACTCGTTCAGATAGGCGCGGAAGGTGCCGATATTGGTCATCCGGCGATGGTTTAATACGGATTCCGGCGCATTGCGCTGCTGGTTCCAGGCGTCAATTTCCTGATGACGGGTATCTAAATAGGGTTTCAGCAGTTGCGCTTTATACAGGCGCGCTTTTTCATCTTCATCAAGAAAATGAATGCTGGTGGCGTCAATGTTGATGCTGCGCTTAATACGCCGACCACCGGAAGCCGACATGCCGCTCCAGTTTTTGAACGAGTCAGAGACCAGCGACCAGGTCGGAATGGTGGTGATGGTGTTATCCCAGTTACGCACTTTTACGGTCGTCAGTCCGATGTCGATCACCGCGCCGTCCGCGCCGTATTTCGGCATCTCCAGCCAGTCGCCCAGCTTAAGCATGTCGTTGGCGGAAAGTTGGATCCCGGCGACCAGCCCCAGGATTGGATCTTTAAACACCAGCATTAACACCGCCGCCATCGCGCCCAGGCCGCTTATTAAAATCGCTGGCGACTGGCCTATTAACAGCGAAATCATCAGAATGCCAACGATAATCGCGCTAATCAGTTTGATTCCCTGAAAGATGCCTTTGAGCGGAAGCTGAGATGCCGCCGGTAATTTCTGCGACAAATTAAAAATCACGTCCAGCAGGGAGAACAGCGACAGCAGGGCATACATCATGATCCACAGCTGCGCGCAGGTGGTTAACATTTCTGCCGCCTCGCTGCCTTTTTGCAGCCACAGCGCCGCCTGGATATTGACGATGATCCCCTGAAGGGTAAACGCCAGGCGGTGGAATAATTTATTTTGCGTAATAATTTGCAGCCACAGGCGCGAACTGGCGGTGGCGCGTTTTTCGAATGTGCGTAGAACCACCCAGTGCAAAATGATATGCACAATCACGGCGGTGAGGAAAATAATGCCAAAAATCATCACCAGCGACGTGGTGTGATTCATCTCTATACCCGCTAAATCTTCGACCTGGGTAATTAAATCCTGCATAACGTCTCCTTTATAAAACAGCGGCCTATGATGACCGCTGTACGGAGTTTATGCAAATTTTGCCAGCTTCAGGCTCCCGCGATATCAATTCTGGCGAAAAAGAGAGTGAGTGGGGAACATGATAAAACCCGGGAATAAATCATAAGTGTATTTATTCGCCATTGCGGGTGCGAGAAAACTCTGATCCAGTTCAGGACTTATGGCGCGGGGAAGTAATGAGGAATGTCCTGATAATTTGCCAGCCAGCAACAGACTGCTGCCTGGCATTCTTATCTGAACAGTTACACTTCCGTCAGGGTGATGGATAACGGCAGGCGGGATTTCGGCAGTGAAGCATTGAAATCTTCGACGCTGTGATGACCGACAGGGACCACGACCACGCTGGTGAACCCTTTATCTTTCAGGCCAAATTCGGCGTCAAGGATCTCAGCGTCAAAGCCTTCGATTGGTACGGCGTCCAGCCCCAGCGCGGCGACGCCGAGCAGGAAGTTCCCCACGTTCAGGTAAACCTGTTTTGCCATCCAGTGCGCATCATCGTGAAGGGTTTTACGGTGCATATCGGCGAAGAAGGTGCGGCCTTTGTGGTTAGCCGCTTTTGCTTCGGCGTTCGGGAAGCGGCCATCCGCCTCCTCCTGATCGACCACGCGCTCCAGCCAGGCGTCGTCCATCGCCGTTTTGGCGCAGAACACCACCACGTGTGAAGCGTCGAGCATTTTGCGTTCATTAAACACATAGTTTCCGGCGGCAGACTTCGCGACGCGCGCCTTGCCTTCGTCGGTGCTGGCGATAATAAAGTGCCACGGCTGAGAGTTGGTGCTGGACGGGCTGTATTGCAGCAGCGTTTTTATCTTTTATGCCTGTTCAGCGGTCAGTTTTTTGCTGGGGTCGAAGGCCTTGGTGGAATGACGTTTTAAGGCAACTGATACGATATCCATAACTACTCCCGGTTTGTTTTATTACCTCGCAGGGTACAAGGTTCTCCGGCAGATGATAAGTGAGAAAATGCGAAAACAGTTATCGTCTGTCACGACCAATCAGCGCGGGCGGATCCGTTTTTGGTCGCGCTTCGTCAGACCGTCAACTACCAGATTCCACGAATCGTTAACCAGTTCTTCCAGCAGCGACTCGCTGATATCGTCGCCGGGCGTGACGGAAATCCAGTGCTTTTTGTTCATGTGGTAACCAGGCGTGATGCTCGGGTATATCTGCTGATTTAACAGCGATTTTTGCGGATCGGACTTCAGATTAATCACTCTGCGATTGTTCACGTCGGTGGCAATCATGAAGATCTTACCGCCCACTTTAAAGACGTCATATTCCGGGCCAAACGGCCAGCAATGTTCGGTAAACGGAAAAGCCAACGCCAGACGGCGCGCGCAATCATACAGCGTTTTATCATTCATCAGGACTCCTCGCGGGTGAGGGCGCGCCACATCGCTTCAAAACCGAGAGAGATAAACTCACTGGCGCGAGCCGGTTCGCGAGTGGCAAACTCCATGGTGGTTTCGGCCAGGGTTAAAAACAGCGCGTCGCCGAAGGCGCGATATTCGTCTGACATAAAGACCGGCAGGACCGCACGATGGCAAAGATCGTGCAGCTCAGGAAACATGGCGTCGGCCTTTTGTTCTGTCTCTTTGGTGATTTTCTCGCTGACCGCCAGTTGGCGTATCGCGCGGTGCCCGTGCGTCTGTTCCAGCCCCCAGCGGATATAGCTGCTCCAGATATAAAAGGTCATCGCTTTGGCATCGGTCAGCGAGCGATCCAGCCTGGCGATCATTGACTGACACAGGCTGTGCTTAAGATGGAGGTAAAGTTCGTTAATTAACTCGTCTTTGGTCGCGAAATAGCGAAACAATGTTCCTTCCGCCACGCCTGCATTACGGGCAATCACGGCGGTAGAAGCCGCGATCCCGGACTGCGCGATTGCCGTGGTTGATGCCTCCAGTAATGCCAGTTTTTTGTCTTCACTCTTCGGACGAGCCACTACATTTTACCCTTATCAGTCTAAAACCCGAATTGAAACACGGCCTTTGCAGCGCCGCAACGGGGAATGTCAAAGATTGAAAAACGTCTTGACGCGAAATTTCTGATTTCTATAATGAGTGCTTACTCACTCATAATCAAGAGTCAGCCGCGCAGACTACCGGACGGGAGCGCGTTTTCAGGTCAGGATATGAAGCGTCTCACAGTTTGTGTGGTTGTTATGATGATCATTGCCAGTGCCGCAACGTTACCGTTTGTCCTCAATGCTGGCTTCGGTCAGGCGCCGCAAGGGGCTCAGCTCAGCCAGTTTGAACAGTCCGTCAATTATCGTGATGGGCAATTCCATAATCAGGTGCCAGGGCCGGGCTATACCGGAAATAAAAGTCTGCTGGCGGCCTGGTGGGAATTCCTGGTCGCAAAGCGAGAGAACGCGCGTCCGGCGCAGCCGTTACCGCTGGTAGCGACCGATATTGCAGCTCTGCCCGCGGACAGGGACACGCTGATCTGGCTCGGCCACTCGTCGTGGTATTTGCAGCTCGGCGGAAAACGCATTCTGATCGACCCGGTCTTCAGCCGTTATGCGGCGCCGTTTTCTTTTCTCAACAAAGCGTTTGTCGGCGATTACCCCTGGACCGCCCAGGCAATGCCGGCGATCGATCTGCTGATCATTTCTCACGATCATTATGACCATCTGGATTACGCCACCATCAAGGCGTTGATGCCAAAAGTGAAGCGGGTGATTACGCCGCTCGGCGTCGGTTCGCATTTGCGGTACTGGGGTATGAACGGCGACATTATTGAGGAGCGTGACTGGCACCAGTCTGTGCGGGTGGATGACGGGCTCTATATTCACGTACTGCCCGCCCGCCATTTTTCCGGACGCGGCATCAAGCGTAACCAGACGCTGTGGGCCAGTTTTCTGTTTGAAACGCCGGAACAGAAAATTTACTACAGCGGAGACTCTGGCTACGGCCCGCACTTTCGGGCGATTGGCGAACAGTTTGGCGCGATCGACCTGGCGATCATGGAAAACGGTCAGTACGACCCGGACTGGAAATACATCCACATGATGCCGGAGGAAACCGCTCAGGCGGCACAGGATCTGCGCGCCAGAGCCATCTTACCGGGGCATGCCGGACGTTTTGTGCTGGCGAAACACACCTGGGATGATCCTTATAAGCGGCTGGCGCTGGCCAGTCGTCATAAACCCTACCGCCTGCTCACTCCGACGCTGGGCGAACCGGTGAAGCTCGACGATCCGGCGCAACAGTTCACGGCATGGTGGGAGAACACGAGCAATTTGCAGGAGAGGAGTGCTGAATGACCATTTCTGCTCAGGTAATCGACACCATTGTCGAATGGATTGATGAAAATTTGAATCAACCGTTGCGTATTGACGATATCGCCCGCCACGCGGGGTATTCCAAGTGGCATTTGCAGCGCCTTTTTATGCAGTACAAAGGGGAGAGTCTCGGACGCTACATCCGCGAGCGTAAGCTGCTGCTGGCGGCGCGGGATTTGCGCGAATCCGACGAAAAAGTATACGATATCTGTTTGCGCTACGGTTTTGATTCGCAGCAGACGTTTACCCGCATCTTTACCCGCACGTTTAATCAGCCGCCGGGCGCCTACCGCAAAGAGAACCACAGCCGGACACACCCGGCATAGTGTTATCAGGCCGCGACAGGCAGAGTAACATTCCGCTTACAAATCTTATTGCAAATCATTCCCATTTACATTAGCGTGGCTGACACATTTCTTCAGGAACGGTTAGCCAATGAAAATGGCGTGGAGTGGTTTGCTCCTGGGGCTGGGAACCCTGTCGGCTCAGGCGATGTCCTGTTCGACTCCCTCGCTCCACGGCGAGCAGCAGGGAAAATTTGATGCCAGCGGCGAAGTCTGTTTTGTCCTTCCTCCGCTAAACGAAAACTATGTTTCCGCAACGCTGTCCGGCGTCACCGATGCCCGTCTGCTCGACGGTCAAAACCGGCGTATCCGCACGTTACTGGAAGACGGCCCCGACGATGGCGAGCATCATTTGCTGTTTTCGTTACCCGTACAGCAAACTACCTCGCTGGTGCTGCATGGTAACGAAGGCGCGCGCTGGCAGTTTAGCTGGCAGATGAAAGAGACGACGCCGCTGCCGCGCACGCAGCGAATTTCCCCGGTCAGCCCGACGCTACAGCGGCTGGAAAAAGCGATTGCCGCCGGGGCGGGAACCGCGGATTTCTGGCAGGATCGGCAGCGTTACGGTACGCCGCTGGTCGAACCTGTCGACGCTAACCATAAACGGATCACCTTTCTCTGGCGCGGCGCGAAGCAAAACGTTTTTCTGTTTGGCTCGCCGGCAGGCGAGCACGATCCGCTGTTTCGACTCGGACAATCCGACGTCTGGTTTCGCAGCTATGTTGTGCCTGCGGATACGGTTATGCAGTACAAACTGGCGCCGGATGTGCCAAAAGTCAGCGGTTCGCCCCGCGATCAGCGACGCGCGATCCTGGTCAGCGCGCAGGCCGATCCTTATAACCCGTTGCGGATCGGCGATAAGCATGCCGATCGCTGGAACCAGTCGTCGTTAATCGATCTTGGCCCGCCGCGTTTTTGTTCGGCGCAGGCCGCTGCACAGCCGTTGACGCACGGCGCGCTAACCCGTCAGATGCTGAAAAGCGAACGGTTAGGCAATCGCCGGGAAATCGCCCTCTACCGTCCTCGAGTGGCGCAGCCGGCGCGTTGGACGTTGATCCTGTTTGACGGTAAAACCTACCTTGATGACTACCATATCGACCGGATAGTTGACGGTCTGATTGCCCGCCATCAGCTTCCGCCGATCAATGTGGTATTTGTGGACTCGCTCGATCATCCGCGTCGTGGAAAAGAGCTGCCGCCAAACCCGGACTTTGCCGATTTCATGGCGCACGAGCTGACGCCCTGGCTGGCGCAGCGGGGCATATCCCTCCAGCGGCAGAAAACGGTGCTGGCCGGGTCCAGCTACGGGGGACTGGCGTCGTCGTGGGTGGCGCTGCGCTACCCACGGCTGTTTGGCAATGTGCTGAGTCTTTCCGGCTCCTACTGGTGGGCACCGCACGGGGAGGCGCCCGCCTGGCTGACGCGGCAGTATCAGAACTCGCCGCGCTACCCGATCACCTTCTGGCTACAAGCCGGGCGTTTTGAACAGGAAGGGCCGAACGGCGGCATTTATCGCAACACGCTGGCGTTTGAAAAGGTACTCAAAGAAAAGGGCTACACGGTCAGTTTTCATCCGTGGTCGAGCGGGCATGACTACACCGCGTGGTGCGAAGCGCTGGTGCACGGCATGCGCGACTTCACGGGCTTAACCGGCCAGCGAAAACCAGCGACGCCAGACGTAGCGGAGCACAAAATATTCGACAGCGCCAAGCGCTAAAAACCACAGGCAGAACAGCAGCGTATAAAGCTGGTTGAGATCCATCAGATGAAAGGCGTCAACCAGCTTTTGCGCCAGCGTCAGTCCCAGAGACGGGGCGGGCAGCAACAGGCAGGACAGAAAAGCCATCAGCAAAATACCGGCGGCAGTCATCAGCGATTCAAGCGGGTGTTTCATGGCATTGTTAAATGTGAGTTAAAAAAGCCATTGTCCGGGATTACGCCGGACAACGCAAACGCCGTCCTGTTACCCCGCCCAGATCTCGCAATGTTTTTTCACCAGACCAATCAACGACCCGCCATCGGCGACAAATTCCCGCATCTTTTGCGCTTCGCTGCCGCCGTTTCTCACCTGACGGGTCAGAGCCTCGATCGCGCTGCCTGCGCCCACTTTATCCGCCGAGGGGGCGACTTTCTCCAGCAGACGCAGGGTGTCCTCTGACAGTTTATGATGATCGCCGGTATGTACGTCGGTCAGAATGCCGTCCAGCCCGTAACGGCAGGCCTGAAAGCGGTTGAACTTATACAGCAGGTAATCGCGTTCCTGGTGTTTAAACGGTCGCTCGGTCAAAAGCCAGTGCGCGGTCGCCTGAATCAGTCCCGCGATGTTGACGGCATGAGACAGGGTGAGCGGCGTATCCATCACCCGCACTTCCACGGTGCCAAAATGCGGACTCGGTCGGATATCCCAGTGCAAATCTTTAATACTTTCGATCATGCTGGTGTAACTGAGCCGACGGAATAGCCCCTCAAATTCCTGCCAGTTACTGACCCACGGCATCGGACCGTTGTCCGGAAAACCGGAGAAAATATTCAGCCGCGATGAGGCGAAATGGGTGTCAGAACCCTGCATATAAGGCGAAGCGGCAGAGAGCGCGATAAAGTGCGGCACGAAGTGTGACAGCCCGTGCAGCAGATAGATCGCGTCGTCACCGCTGGCGCAACCGACGTGTACGTGCTGACCAAACACGGTCGCCTGCTGAATGAGGTAGCCAAAATTCTCCAGCGTCCGCTGATAGCGCTCGTTATCGCACACTTCCTGCCGCTGCCATTTTTGAAACGGATGGGTGCCCCCGCCACAAATCTCAATATGGTGCTCCGCCGCGGCGTGGAGAATCACCTGCTGCATGGCGGAAAACTGTGCGGCGGCCTGGTCGATGTTGTGACACACATCGGTCGCCAGTTCCAGCATGCTTTCGGTGATGTCATGTTTGACTTCACCGGCGGTGACCCGGTCTTTCACGGCGGCAATCAGCCGCGAAGAATCCTGGCTCAGGTCATAGCCCGGTGGATTAACCACCTGCGTTTCCAGCTCAATGCCGAGGGTGTAGGGTTCGGAGACGTGAAAATCGGGTAACGGCATAACGTTCTCTTTTAAAGGAATGTCTTTTCAGTATAGAAGCGTTATGGGTATTCGGAAGCGGCCTGATACGCGCCGCGTTATCAGACCATACAGACCGTTACCGCCGTGGCGCCTGGCGCACCGGCGTGTCGCCCGCCACGTAATAGCTGGCTGTGCTTTTTGCCAGCGGGGCGCGACCACGAATAGCATCGGCAAGCTTTTCGCCAATCATGATTGTGGTCGCGTTCAGGTTGCCGGTGATGATTTGCGGCATGATTGAAGCGTCCACCACGCGCAGGTTTTCCACGCCGTGAACCCGGCCTTCGCCGTCCACGACCGCCATTTCATCAAAGCCCATTTTGCAGGTGCCGCAGGGATGAAACGCCGTCTCGGCGTGCTCGCGCACAAACGCGTCCAGTTGTTCGTCGCTCTGGCAGTCGCTGCCAGGGCTTATTTCCCGTCCGCGAAAGGGATCCAGCGCGGGCTGGTTGATGATTTCACGGGTAATGCGAATGGCGTCGCGAAACTCCTGCCAGTCCTGGTCGGTCGACATGTAATTAAACAAAATTGCCGGGTGCTCGCGCGGATCGCGTGATTTAAGATGGACGTGGCCGCGGCTTGGCGAGCGCATAGAGCCGACGTGGCACTGGAAGCCATGTTCTTTAACCGCGTTCGAGCCGTTGTAATTGATCGCGACCGGCAGAAAGTGATACTGAATGTTTGGCCAGGTAAACGCGTCCCGGCTGCGGATAAAACCGCCCGCTTCGAAATGGTTGCTCGCGCCAATGCCGGTGCCGCCAAACAGCCATTCGGCGCCGATCTTCGGTTGATTCCACCATTGCAGAGCCGGGTACAGTGAGACCGGTTTTTTACAGGCGTATTGCAGGTACATCTCCAGATGATCCTGCAGATTTTCGCCGACGCCGGGCAGGTGATGAACCAGCGGAATAGCAAACGCTTTCAGCAACGCCGCGTCGCCAACGCCGGAACGCTGCAGAATCTGCGGCGAAGCAATCGCCCCGGCGCATAACAGCACCTCTTTTTCCGCTGTGGCGGTGGTCGGAATGGTGCCGTCGCCTTCCAGCCACTCCACGCCCACCGCCTTTTTGCCATCAAAGATGATGTGATCGGTCAGCGCGTGGGTGATTATCGTCAGGTTAGGACGTTTTCTTGCCTGATCGAGATAGCCGCGCGCGGTGCTGGCGCGACGTCCCTGCGGCGTTACGGTGCGATCCATCGGGCCAAAGCCTTCCTGCTGGTAACCGTTAAGATCGTCCGTGCGCGGATAACCGGCCTGTACGCCCGCCTCGATCATCGCGTCGAACAACGGATTCACATGGGGTTTCGAGGTGGTCACGCAGACCGGGCCGTCGCCGCCGTGATAGTCGTTTGCGCCGATATCGCGCGATTCCGCCTTACGGTAGTAGGGCAGGCAGTGGAGATAGCTCCAGTGTTCGAGTCCGGGTTCGTTTGCCCAGTTGTCGAGATCCATCGCGTTGCCGCGAACATAGCACATGCCGTTAATCAACGAGGAACCGCCCAGTCCTTTGCCGCGTCCGCACTCCATCCGGCGATAATTCATGTGCGGTTCCGGCTCGGTTTCATACGCCCAGTTATAGCGTTTCCCCTGAAGGGGATAGGCCAGCGCCGCGGGCATCTGAGTGCGAAAATCCGCACGGTAGTCCGGGCCGCCCGCCTCTAAAAGCAGAACGGTGGTATTGCTGTCTTCTGTCAGTCGTGTTGCCAGTACGTTGCCGGCAGAACCGGCGCCAATAATGATATAGTCAAAATGCAATGAGACCTCCTGGTTAAAAGACGGACTGGAAGGGGGCCATCTCGATCTGGATGGATTTTACCTGGGTGTAGTTTTGCAGCGTCATCACGCCGTTTTCACGACCAATGCCAGAGTGCTTATAGCCGCCGACCGGCATTTCCGCCGGGGATTCCCCCCAGGTGTTGATCCAGCAGATCCCGGCCTCGAGCTGGTGGATAACCCGATGCGCACGGTTGAGATCCTGCGTGACCACGCCTGCCGCCAGACCATAGTCGGTCGCGTTGGCGCGGCGAATTACCTCGTCTTCGCGCTCATAGGTGAGAATTGACATGACCGGGCCAAAGATTTCTTCCCGTACGATGGTCATCTCGTCGCGACAGTCGGTGAACACCGTTGGCGCAACCCACGCGCCATGTTCAACGTCGCGGCCTTTCAGTGCGCCGCCGCCGCACAGTAGCGTTGCGCCTTCGCGCTTGCCGCTTTCGATATAGCGCAGAACGTTTTCCCGATGCGCGAAGCTGACCAGAGGCCCGAAGTTAGTTGCCGGATCAAACAGATCGCCTGCGCGAATTCGCGCCACGCGGGAGAGGATCGTCTGTTCAAAGGCGCTTTTCATCTTTGTCGGGATAAACACGCGGGTGCCGTTGGTACAGACCTGCCCGGCGCTGTAGAAATTCGCCATCATGGCGATGTCGGCGGCCAGATTAACGTTGGCGTCCTCGAAAATAATCAGCGGCGATTTACCGCCCAGCTCCATCGTGACCTCTTTCAGTGAGGAGGCCGCGGAATGCGCCATCACTTTTTTGCCGCTGGCAACCCCGCCGGTAAACGACACTTTGGCAATGCCGGGATGCTCGGTCAGATACTGGCCCGTTTCCGCACCCGCGCCCGGCAACACGTTAAATACGCCGTCCGGCAGACCTGCTTCGCTGTAGATTTCCGCCAGCTTTAACGCGGTGAGCGGCGTCACTTCGCTGGGTTTGAAGATCATCGCATTGCCCGCCGCCAGCGCCGGAGCAGACTTCCACAGCGCGATTTGAATCGGGTAGTTCCATGCGCCGATCCCTGCCACCACGCCCAACGGCTCGCGGCGAGTGTAAACGAAAGCGGACTCGCGCAGCGGGATCTGGCTGCCTTCCAGTGACGGGATCAGCCCGGCGTAATACTCCAGTACGTCCGCGCCGGTCACGATATCCACGCTGGCGGTTTCGCTGAACGGCTTTCCGGTATCCAGCGTTTCCAGTCTGGCCAGCTCGTCATTGCGTTCGCGCAGAATATCCACCGCCCGGCGCAGAATGCGCGAACGTTCCATCGCGGTCATCGCCGCCCAAATTTTTTGTCCGCGTTGGGCGCTTTTTACGGCGCGATCAACATCGTCACGCCCTGCGGCGTGAACCGTCGCCAGAATATCGCCATTGGCAGGATTGATGGTATCGAAGGTGTGACCGCTGGCGGCGGCGGTATAACCACCGTCTATATAAAGCTGTTGTTCTGCCATTCGCGACATGCGTTCTCCTCGTTTAGTCAGTGGCTTTCGGCAAATGCTGACTGATGAAATGGGTGGTCAGCGCCTGGGCGAGACTCAGATTAAACGGTTCGCCGCTCAGCGCGGCGCGTAGCCAAAGTCCGTCAATCAGCGCCGCCAGTCCGTAACCCGCCTGCTGCGCCTGTTCGCGCGGCAGTTCACGCTTAAATTCGTAGACGATATTCGACAGCAGGCGCTTACTGGCAACCTGCTGAAGGCGATACAGCATCGGCTGATGCATACTGCTGGCCCAGAAGGCCAGCCACGCTTTCATCGCCGCGTGGCTTATCTGCGTGTCGTCAAAATTCCCCGCGACGATGGCCCGCAGGCGCAGTTCGGCACGGGCGCCCTGGAGCGCACGCAGCCGATGCAAAACCGCATGGCGGAGCTGGCTGGTGATGTCGCGCATCGTCGCCTCCAGCAATCCATTCTTATCCCTGAAGTAATGGCTGATGATGCCGGTCGAAACCCCGGCGCGGCGAGCGATCTGCGCGATCGTCGCATCGTGCATTCCCACCTCATTGATCGCCTCCAGCGTGGCGTTAATCAGCTGCCGTTGCCGAATCGGTTGCATCCCCAGTTTGGGCATTTTCGGACTCCATTCATCAGTTTTGTTTATCTATTAGAACGGTTTTTGATTGAACGTTCAATATAAATGTGTATTAATTGTTACGTTTTTGATTTCAAATAGTTGCAATAAAAGTGAGGATACTGGATGTCAGACCTTCCCTCGTGCAGAGAAAAAGACAAAATCAATCCGGTTGTTTTTTATACGTCCGCCGGGCTGATTTTGTTGTTTTCCCTGACCACGCTCTTCTTTAGTGATTTCTCCGCCGCCTGGATCGGCAAGACGTTGAACTGGGTATCGAAAACCTTCGGCTGGTATTATCTGTTGGCCGCCACGCTGTATATCGTCTTCGTCATTTTTATCGCCTGTTCGCGCTTTGGCTCAGTGAAGCTCGGGCCTGAGCAGTCCAAACCAGAATTCAGCCTGCTAAGCTGGGCTGCGATGTTATTTGCCGCCGGGATTGGTATCGACCTGATGTTTTTCTCGGTCGCGGAACCGGTCACGCAGTATATGCAGCCGCCGGAAGGGGCGGGGCAGACAGTCGAAGCGGCTCGCCAGTCGATGGTCTGGACCCTGTTTCACTACGGTCTGACCGGCTGGTCGATGTATGCGCTGATGGGCATGGCGCTGGGCTACTTCAGCTATCGCTATAACCTGCCGTTGACCATTCGTTCGGCGCTCTATCCCATCTTTGGTAAACGAATCAACGGACCGATAGGACACAGCGTGGACATCGCGGCGGTGATTGGCACCATCTTCGGCATCGCCACTACCCTCGGGATTGGCGTGGTGCAACTGAACTACGGGCTTAGCGTGCTGTTTGATATCCCGGATTCAATGGCGGCAAAGGCGGCGCTGATAGTGCTGTCGGTGATTATCGCCACGATTTCTGTCACCTCGGGCGTCGATAAGGGCATTCGCGTGCTGTCCGAACTGAACGTTGCGCTGGCGCTGGGGCTGATTCTGTTTGTGCTGTTTATGGGCGATACGTCATTCCTGCTCAATGCGCTGGTGCTTAACGTGGGTGATTACGTGAATCGCTTTATGGGCATGACGTTGAACAGCTTTGCTTTTGATCGCCCGGTCGAGTGGATGAACAACTGGACGCTGTTCTTCTGGGCGTGGTGGGTGGCGTGGTCACCGTTTGTCGGCCTGTTCCTGGCGCGTATTTCGCGCGGGCGTACGATCCGTCAGTTCGTTTTCGGCACGCTGATTATTCCGTTCACCTTTACCCTGCTGTGGCTGTCGGTGTTTGGCAACAGCGCGCTGTACGAAATTATTCACGGCGATGCAGGCTTTGCATCCGAAGCGATGGCGCATCCGGAGCGTGGATTTTACAGCCTGCTGGCCCAGTATCCGGCGTTCACCTTCAGCGCTTCGGTGGCGACAATCACAGGCCTGCTGTTCTATGTGACCTCCGCAGATTCCGGCGCGCTGGTGTTGGGTAACTTTACTTCAAAGCTAAAAGACATTAACAGCGATGCGCCAAACTGGCTGCGCATTTTCTGGTCTGTCGCCATCGGCCTGCTGACGCTCGGCATGTTGATGACAAACGGTATTTCCGCGCTGCAGAACACCACGGTCATCATGGGGCTACCGTTTAGCTTCGTCATCTTCTTTGTCATGGCCGGGCTGTATAAATCGTTGAAGGTCGAGGATTATCGCCGGGAAAGCGCCAGCCGACACACCGCGCCGCGTCCGATGGGCGTACAGGATCGGCTGAGCTGGAAAAAACGCTTATCGCGGCTGATGAACTATCCGGGCACGCGCTATACCCGCCAGATGATGGAGACGGTATGCTTCCCGGCGATGGAAGAAGTGGCCCAGGAGCTCACACTGCGCGGCGCCAGGGTAGCGCTAAAAAGCCTGCCGCCGGAAGAGGGCGAAAACCTCGGCCATCTGGATCTGCGGGTATACATGGGCGACGAACGGAATTTTATCTACCAGATCTGGCCGCAGCAGTACGCGGTGCCGGGTTTCACCTACCGTGCCCGCAGTGGTAAATCGACCTACTATCGTCTGGAAACTTTCCTGCTGGAAGGCAGTCAGGGTAATGACCTGATGGACTACAGTAAAGAGCAGGTGATTACCGATATTCTCGACCAGTATGAACGCCATCTGAACTTTATTCATCTGGATCGCGAAGCGCCAGGCAACGGCGTACTGTTTCCCGGCATGTAGATCTAAACGTTTTCTGAAAAAAAACGCTTACTGTTTACATACACAGTAAGAAGAGATGTGGAGAGTCGGGTAACCGCGGGCGCCTGACGCTTTCCGGCTTCAGGCCATTGCTGAGATTCAGAAAAATGAAAGCCCGCAGTCTTCACTGGCTGCGGGCGAATGTTTACCAGCAGATAAACCCGCCATCCACCACCAGATCTACCCCCGTGCAAAACGACGCGGCATCGCTGGCGAGAAACAGCGCCGGACCGGCCATCTCTTCCACCTTCGCCATACGTTGAATCGGCGTCTGGCTTTCAAATTCCCGCGTCTGATGCACCATTTCCGGGCGGGTATTCATTGGCGTGGCGGTATAACCCGGGCTGATGGAGTTGACCCGAATCCCTTTCTCAATCCACTCCATCGCCAGACTTTTCGAAAGATGGATCACGCCGGCTTTCGAACTGTTGTAATGCGCCTGATCAAGGCCCCGGTTCACGATGATCCCGGACATAGAGGCGATATTAATAATGGCGCCGCCACCGCTTTTCAGCATCAGTTCCGCTTCGGCTTTGCACGAGTTCCACACGCCCGTCAGGTTGATATCAATTACCCGCTGCCACTGCTCGCTTTCCATTTCCAGCGCCGGGTTAGCGTTCGCGATCCCGGCGGCGTTAACCGCGATATCGAGGCGACCAAAACGTTCGTGGGTGAAAGCGATGGCCGCGCGCAGGTCGCTGAGTTGCCGGACATCGCCCGCGTAGAGGGCGGCCTGCCCGCCGATGGCCTCGATATTCTGTACGGTTTCTTTCAGCCCGCCGTCTTCCCGCAGGTCAAAACCGACCACGCGCGCGCCCGCGCTGGCAAGGGCCCAGGCTATCATCTGGCCGATACCGCTACCCGCGCCGGTAACGAAGGCGACGCGCCCTTCGAGGTTAAATAACTGCCGGGCAAAATCTTTTGCGATCATAGTGATTTCTCTCCACATAGTCCCCGGCGGGGATTACGACATGATCAGGCCGCCATCAATATTAATGGTCTGCCCGGTAAGGTAACGCGCATCGTCAGAGGCAAGGAAAGCCACCAGCCCGGCGACATCCTCGGGTTTCCCGGCCCGTTTCATTGGGATCCCTTTCACCCATTCCGCCATCAGTTCCCCTTTGCCGTAGCGTTTTTCTTCGCTGCTGAGAATCTCGCCCCACACGCGATCGTTGTAATCCCACATTTCGCTTTCGATAATGCCCGGACAGAAGGCGTTGACGGTGATATTCCACGGCGCCAGCTCGTGCGCCAGGCTCTGGGTGATACCGATAACGCCCATCTTGCTGGCGGCGTAATGCGGGGTATAGATAAAGCCCTGCCGCCCCTGACCTGACGAGGTGTTGATCAGGCAGCCCTGATTCTGTTTAACCATGTATTTTGCCGCTTCACGACAGCACAGCCATACCCCGGTAGTGTTTACCGCCAACACTTTTTCGAAATCCGCCTTCGGCATCCGGTCGAAATAGTCGATGGTGATGACTCCGGCATTCTGGATGGATACATCGATAGTCCCGAAGCGGGCGGCGGCCTGCTCGTACAGCGACTGCACCTGCGCCTCATCGGTCACATCGACCTGCAGTGACAGGATATCCGCCTGATAGCGCTGGCGCAGTTGCTCTGCGGTGTCGTGGACGCGCTCCGCGTTGGACACCATAACCAGATTTGCGCCGTCGCGGGCGAAGCGTTCGGCGATGCCGGCGCCAATTCCCCGACATGCCCCGGTGATAACCACGGTTTTCCCCTGAAAATTGCGTTGCATATTTTTCTCCTGTTTAAGCCGGGCAGCCTCCGCCCGGCGGAATGATGCGGTTTAGCTTGATGCGGTTTTTGCCGAGGGCGCCGCCGCCAGCTTTTCTTCATGGCGGCGCATCAGAATGACCTTGTTCTGGAGCTTTTGCTGGAACTGATCGACCACCACGGCGGTGACGATAACCACCCCTTTAATGACCATCTGCCAGAAGTCACTGACGCCCATCATGACCATCCCGTCGGCGAGAAAGACGATGACGAAAGCGCCGATAATGGAACCGGAAACCCTGCCGCGCCCACCTGCCAGCGCGGTTCCGCCCAGTACGGTGGCGCCAATGGCGTCCATTTCAAACATATTGCCGGTCATCGGATGCGCGGTTTGCAGCTGCGAGGCGACAATCAGTCCGACAAAGGCCGCGCACAGTCCGGAGAAGGCGTATACAAAGACTTTTGTTTTAACGATCGGCACGCCGGCAAGGCGCGCGGCGGACTCGTTGCCGCCGATGGCGTAGATATAGCGGCCAAGCGGCGTTTTGGTGGTGATCCAATAACCCAGCAGCAGGAAGCCAATCATCAGCCAGATAGGCAGATAAATGCCCAACAGGGTGCCGGAGCCCAGCGTGGCGAAACCGGTGTTGCCCAGCGCCTCCATCCCGTTGAGGTTGGGGTAGGTGCTGCCGTCGTTAAACAGCAGGGCGGAGCCCCTGGCGACATACATCATGCCGAGGGTGCAGATAAACGGCGCCACGCCGAAGCGGGTAATTACCGCGCCGTTGATGAACCCGACGAGGATGCCGAACAGGGCGACGCAGAGGATCACCTCCGGCACGTTAAAAAAGAGGATATTACCGCCCCAGATGGGCAGGCCGTTGGTCAACAGCGCGCCCGCCACCATGCCGCAGATCCCGGCAACGGCGCCCACGGACAGGTCGATGCCACCCGTCAGGATCACCAGCGTCATGCCAATGGCCAGAAGCCCGGTGATTGCCACATGCTGCGTCATAATCAGCAGGTTAGACGTGGTCAGGAAATTCGGTACCATCACGCTAAAGAACGCAATCACCAGCAGCAGCGCGATGAATGTTCTGGCCTTTAGCAGGTACATATAAATCATATATTTCTGGTTCATGATGGATTCCAGCCTGATTAATCTTGTGGGGTAGACGCGGCGATTAACGCCTCGCGCGTGACGGCATCGCGGGGGACATCGGCGGTAATGCGGCCATCGGCCATGACCAGAATGCGATCCGCCAGCGCCATCACTTCGTCGAGTTCAGATGACGAAAACATCACTGCCAACCCTTGCTGCGCCATTTTGCCGATAAGGTGATAGACGTCGGTTTTCGCGCCCACGTCGATGCCGCGGGTCGGTTCATCAAGAAACACCACCTGAGGCTGCGTCATCAGCGCCTTGCCCAGTACCACTTTCTGCTGGTTGCCGCCGCTCAGGGAAGTAATGGGCAGTTCGGGATCGCTGACCTTAATTGCCAGTTGCTGGATCATCTCCTTCACGCTGGCCTGCTCTTTATGCGGGTTCAACCATTGCCAGGCCCGACGAAACCCCTTCAGGCTGAAGTCTGACAAGGTCATGTTGGACTGGATCGACATCATCTGCACCACGCCTTCACCCTGTCTGTCCTCTGGCACCAGCGCCAGCCCTTTTTTCAGTCGCGACTGGAAGTGGGCGTTATCGATGCGTTCGCCGTTGAGGTCTATCTTTCCACTCTGGCAGGGCATCAGGCCTACCAGCCCCTTAAACAACTCTGTGCGCCCGGCACCCAGCAGACCGTAAATGCCGATCACTTCGCCTTTGCGTAAGCGAAACGAAACGTCATTGAGTTTGTAGCCACCGCTGGGGTGAAGCGCGGTCAGGCCCTGTACGGCAAGCACGGTGTCGCCGTGTGGCGCGGCCTGGTAATCGAAATGTTTTTTCTTGTCGCCCACCATTTGTTCGATGATCCACGGAATGCTGGCGTCACGAACGGGGCGTTCGCTGATAAACCGACCGTCGCGGAAAATGGTGATGTTGTCGCCAATTTCCATCAGTTCTTCCAGACGGTGGGAGATATAAATAATGGTCACGCCGCGCCGCTTCAGCTGTTCGATCACGTTGAACAGCACTTTCACTTCAGACTGGCTGAGGGCGGAGGTAGGTTCATCCATGATCAGCACTCGCGTGTCTTTAGACAGCGCGCGGGCGATTTCCACCAGTTGCTGGTGGCCGATGCCGAGTTCCCCTAGCGGCGTATAAGGGTCAACGTCCAGCTCCAGTCTTTCCAGTAAAGATTTCGCCAACGCATACTGATATTTTTCGTTGATTCGTCCTTTCTGGAAAAATTCGTTAGCCATGAAAATATTATCCATGACGTTCATATTGGGAAATAAATTCAGCTCCTGAAAAATAATGCTGATCCCCAGTTTCTCCGCCTGATGTGTCGAATTTAGCGAGACAGGTTGACCATCAAGAAACAGATGCCCGGAGGAGGGCGTTTCCACCCCGGCGAGCATTTTCATCATGGTCGATTTACCCGCGCCATTTTCGCCAATCAGTACATTGACCTTATTCCGGTAGACCCGATAATTCACATTATCTAACGCCACCACCCCGGGATAAACGCGCGACAGCGCACGGGTTTCAATAATCACTTCAGACTCAGCGCAGTCGGGCGCGACGCGATTATGCGGCTGCATATTATTCCCCTCCTGCCAGGTCGATTTTGGCGGGCGTAATCGCAGGCAGTGTTTGGGGAATATCCCAACTGGAAAATACGCCATACACCTCGACGGATTCGCCGGTTTTCAGCGGCGCCGCCTGGATCATGTTAACGGCCTGCTCGTTAATTGCCCGGCCATATTCGCCGAACAACACCTGGTCGTTGAAATCACCGTAGCTGGCCCCTTTATACGCATCGCGCAACTGCGTGCCGCGCAGCGTCGGACCGATCTGGACGACCACATCGCTGCCGCTCTTATCCGCGACCGTCATCTTGCCGCTGCGTGACGCCGTGTCGAGTTGGCTGATCTTTCCTGCTACCTTGACGTAAAAGAGGCAGGGATTCTCATCCTGAGAACGAAAGCCCAGCTTTTGACAGGCGCTGTCAATGTCTTTTTCCGCGCCCAGCGCCGCCATCAGTTCGGCGACGGGACGCGCCTGCCCGACAATCTGCGGGACAATCTGGTTTTGCCACGTTTGGTCAATGTTGGCCATATGGGGATTGGGGGGAGATTTAAGGTCCGCCAGTTCCTGTTGCGAGACGATGCGGCACCCTCCCATGGTCAATACGGCCAGCGCCAGCCAGGCTTTTTTAGACATAATGTTCTCCTCTGCGCCTCGTGAGAGGCGCAACTCCCCGGGATCAGGACTTGATGTTGAAATCCTGGACTTTATCTGCGTTATCTTTAGTGATGAGAATGCCGCGGAACATCACGCGCTGTTTATCGGGCTTCACGCCGTTTTGCAGGTAGTTATCCAGATCGGTCACCCCCTGCGCCGCGATGGCCTGAGCCTGAAGCATCACGGTAGCCTGCAGCGAACCCGCTTTCACCGCGTCGCGTTCGTCGTTGCTGCCGTCAATGCCGACGACAATGACGTCGCTGCGGTTAGCGGCTTTCAGGGCGGCGATAGCGCCAAGCGCGACGGGGCCGTTTCCGCAGATAACGCCTTTCACGTCAGGGTGCGCTTGCAGAATGCTGTCCATGATGCGTTTGCCGTCAATCAGCGTGCCTTTAGCATCCTGTTTCGCGACGCTGACCATATCCGGGAACTGGTCGATGACCTGGTGGAATGATTTGGAACGGGTGACGCAGTTATTATCCGCGAGGTTACAGGTCAGCTCAGCGTATTTGCCTTTTTCACCCATTTTTTCCACAAATACGTTGGCGACTTCCGAACCGGCCTGGAAGTTATTATGGGTAATCTGCACCAGCGCCACATCATCTACCGGAATTTCACGGTTGATTAAAACAATCGGTATTCCCGCTTTTTTCGCTTTTTCAATTGCCGCAACGCTGGCCGTTGAGTCAGCGTTATCAAGGATAATGCCCTGAACTTTTTTACCGATGGCGGTATCGATGAGCTCATTTTGTTTTTTCACATCTTCGCTGTGCGAAAGAATTGTGGTCTTGTAACCTAATTCTTGCGCTTTTTCGCTGGCGCCTTTCGCTTCAGAGGCGTAATACGGATTATCCAGCGAGTTGACCATAATCATAATTGTCCCTTTTTCGACGGCATGCGCGGCAAAGGACAACGCGGTCAGGGTAGCAGCGGTTAACAGCGTTAAACGTAATTTCATGACAATGTTCTCTCTGTGTTGTTATTGTCGGGTACGGTGAAACAACGTAAAGCCAGATTTGTTATGGGCCGGAGTCCTCCTTTGTTGAGTGAGTGTATTCAGTCAGCCGTTATTCCCTGGTAAGGCGTCAGACCGACGAGGCCGGTTTCCATAATGTTCTGTTCACCGCATGGCGCCACGCCTGCCATCGTTGTTGCAGTCGACGGTGGCGCGCCATGTCGGGCTGAAAAGTACTGTGCTCGGTTAAGAGGTCTTTAAGATCGCTCAGCGAGCCGGGGTGAAGCGCTTTGCGCGCCAGCAACGCGGCGCCGATGGCGGAAAGTTCCGGCACATCGCTGCGCATCACCGGACAGCCCAACAGATCCGCCTGGTATTGCATCAACCAGTCATTTTTTGTTGGACCGCCGTCAACCATGAGCGCCGTTAAGCTGAAATCGTCGTGCTGTTGCATGGCAACGACCACGTCTGCTATCTGATAGGTAATAGACTCGAGGGCGGCGCGGATCAGATGCGCCCGCTTTACCCCGCGGCTGAGTCCGCAGATCACGCCCCGCGCGCTGTCATCCCACCAGGGCGCGCCTAGCCCGGTCAGCGCCGGGACAAAGTAAACGCCGAGGGTCGATTCAACGGAAGCGGGAAGGGTGTTAAGTTCATGCGCCAGCTCGTCGTCAGGCAGCTCGCTCAGTCCGGTGCTGTCCGCCATCCAGGCAACCGCGTCGCCGGTGTGCGGAATGTTGCCTTCCAGACCGTAAACAATGCGTTCGCCATCATGCCAGGCGATGGTGGTCGCCAGCGCGTGGATAGCGCACTGCGCCGACTTCACTGGCGCCATGACTGAGGAACCCGTGCCGTAGGTAGCTTTAACACACCCCAGTTCGCCAAGCGCATGACCAAACAGGGCGGCGTGAGAATCGCCAACCATCGACATCACCGGAATACCATCCGGGATCCCGGCCAGCCCACAGGTATGACCAAACAGGCCGCTGGAGGGTTTGATTTCCGGCAGCGCGACGCGGGGGATCGCGAACAGCGCCAGCATCGCCTCATCCCATTGCCCGGTTTGCAGGTTAAGCAGTTGGGTGCGGGCGGCGTTGGAGAAGTCGCAGGAGAAGGCCTCGCCGCCGGTTAAGTTCCACAGCAGCCAACTGTCGATGGTGCCCAGGCAAATTTTTCCCTGTTCCGCCAGTCGCGCACCGTCAGGTATCGATTCCAGCAGCCAGCGCATTTTCGAGGCCGAGAACAGCGGGGCGATGGGCAAGCCGGTTGTGGCTTTAATCAACGGCTCCTGATTATCCTGGCGCAGCGCCTCACACCAGGCCGCGCTGCGCGTGCACTGCCAGGTGATCGCGGCATTCAGCGGCTTACCGCTGTCGCGATACCAGCCGATGGCGGTTTCACGCTGATTACTGATCGCCAGCGCAACGACGTTGTCTGCGCCGACATGCTGAATGGCCCTGGCGATCACGTCCAGGGATGCCTCAATCAATACCTCGCCGGATTGTTCCACCCAGCCTTCCCGCGGCGTTTGAATCGCCAGCGGCTGAGAGTATTTCGCGACCACGTTGCCCCTGTCGTCTAGCGCGACCGCTTTCGCGTTGGTGGTGCCTTCATCCAGCGCGATAATGAACCCTTTCTTCGCTGTACACATAGATTGTCTCCTGAGTCACATTGCGTCCCGGCGTAGAAGGCAGAATGGCATCCCTCGTTGTCGCGTTTTACTTCATCAGGCTGGCTGTGACGTCGCGTATTTTTGTTTGTGAATATATATTCGGTATTGATTATTTATTTAATACCTTAGCCACAATCGTTGGGCTGAGCTACCGAAAAAATCATCAATTGTGCTGAGAATCACACTTAGAGAGTGGGCAGAATAGCAAAGACCGGTGAAAATTACGTGGAGGTGAATCCTTTCAGTTTATTGAAATTTAAAGATTTTTAATGCCTTTGCGCACAAGGATCGCAACGCAAAGGCAGTACAGTGAGGCGGAATTCAGGCGGTGACCAACTGGCGAGCGGTGGGATAGTCGGTGATCAAAACGTCAATATAGCCGCCGTTTAGCGCCCCTTTAATGGCCGCGACTTTGTCGGTACCGCCAGCCAGCGCCACGACGTTTGGGCATTTTTTCACTTTGTCGAGCGCCATGCCGATCACCGGATCTTCGTCGTCCTGTAAAACAGGTTGACCGCTTTTGTCATAGTAGTGCAGGCAGATATCCCCTACGGCACCGCGATCGGCCAGCACCTGGAGCATATCTTCGTGATAATAGTTCCCGGAGGTTTTAAGGAGCTGCGACGGTTCGAGAATGCCGATGCCGACAATGGCGATATCAACGTTATCGAAGCGTGAGATCACATCGGCGACGTCTTTGCTGGCGATAAGCCGGTTTTTCTCTTCCACCGAACCTTCGATACTTTGCGAGGGCAGAAGCCAGGCATCGCAGTTCAGGTGCTGCGCCAGCGTTTGGGTGAGGATGGTAGCCTGCACGTTGCCGTTTGGTCCGACGCCGCCGAGAAGTTGAATGACGCCGCCCGCCTTCAGATTTTGTGTATGGACTTCGTCGACCATTGCGCGGATGGTTGAACTCCACGACGAGACGCCAACCAGATCTTTAGGCCGCAGACGGGTTTCAAGATAGTGGGCCGCGGCGGAGCCTATGGCGCGTTTAAGGGCGTGATCGCTGGCATCTTCTTCCGTATCCACCACGATGGCTTGTTTCAACCCGTAGCGTTCTTCGATGCCTTTCTCAAGATTAAGAAAAATATTGGACGGTTGAACGACGCTGATTTTCACCACGCCCTCTTTTTGACAGCGGGTGATTGCGCGGGAGATAAACGACTGAGAAAGCGAGAGAAGCTGAGCAATATCGGACTGTTTGCGACCCTCGAGATAGTAAAGGGTTGCGATTTTAACCAATAGCCGTTGTTCATCCTGCTTTGCCATAGTATTCCCCAAAAAAATTCATCATAGCCAGACACATACGTTCCGTACCGCCATTATCTTAGAGGGTATTATCATACGCGAAAAGACAAAGCTGGTAAGTGTGACAAAGCTCTAAGTTTAACCAATCCTCAAAAACAGCATTGGACAAAGCTGAGAAAAAGGTCGCATAATTGAATAAAGAATCAAGTGTGAATATATATTCAATGTAGCGTTAAGTCAATTGAATATGTCGTTCGTTAATCCAGTTGCGGTAAGGAGACAGAATGTTCCTGAGTATCCTGCAGCGGCACAAGCCATGTCATGCAACGCCTGGGGATGTCTGGTTTTTTTAGTTCCTGGTGGAATAAATATTCCATATTGAAAATAAATTCAGAGGTATTAAATGAATCCCTATAATTACGATATCCAGACGCTTGAGCGCAAGGCGCGAGCCGTGCGCCGCCACATTGTCAGACTCAACGCCAACAGTCCCGCAGGCGGCCACACCGGTGCCGACTTGTCTCAGGTTGAACTGCTGACCGCGCTCTACTTCCGTATTCTCAACGTCGCGCCGGATCGCCTGGACGATGACCAGCGCGACATCTACATCCAGTCTAAAGGGCACGCGGTGGGGTGCTATTACTGCGTGCTGGCAGAAGCGGGATTTTTCCCCGTCGACTGGCTGGAAACCTACCAGCATGCCAACTCCCATCTTCCCGGACACCCGGTTCGCCAGAAAACCCCCGGCATTGAGTTGAACACGGGCGCGCTGGGCCACGGTTTGCCTGTTGCGGTGGGACTGGCGCTGGCAGCCAAAAAAAGCAACAGCGCCCGCCGCATTTTTTTGATTACCGGCGACGGCGAGCTGGCAGAAGGCAGTAACTGGGAAGCCGCGCTGGCGGCAGCGCATTACGGGCTGGATAACCTGATCATCATTAACGATAAAAACAATCTTCAGCTTGCCGGGCCGACCCGCGAAATCCTGAATACGGACCCGCTGGCCGATAAATGGCGGGCGTTTGGTATGGCGGTAACGGAGTGTGAAGGCAATGAGATGGCGTCGGTGGTTGCCGCGCTGGAAGGGCTGAAACAGGCGGGTAAACCCAATGTCATTATCGCCAACACCACCAAAGGCGCAGGGATCTCCTTTATTCAGGGACGTCCGGAATGGCACCACCGCGTACCGAAAGGCGAAGAAATCGCACTGGCACTGGAGGAACTGAAAGATGAGTAATGCAGAACACCTCGCGAACGTGATGGTTCAGGCGTTTATTGATGCCGTGGAAAAGGGCGTCGACCTGGTGCCGGTGGTGGCGGACTCCACCTCGACGGCGAAGATTGCCCCGTTTATCAAACAGTTTCCCGGCAGGCTGGTTAACGTGGGGATCGCCGAGCAAAGCATGGTCGGTACGGCGGCAGGGCTGGCGCTGGGCGGGAAAGTCGCCGTCACGTGTAACGCCGCACCGTTCCTGATTTCCCGGGCTAACGAGCAAATCAAAGTCGATGTTTGTTACAACAACACGAACGTGAAGCTGTTTGGCCTGAACGCCGGGGCCAGCTATGGGCCGTTGGCCAGTACCCACCATTCGATCGACGATCTCGCTGTTATGCGGGGGTTTGGCAATATCCAGATATTCGCCCCTTCGTCTCCGCGCGAATGCCGTCAGATCATCGACTATGCCCTCGGTTATGTCGGTCCGGTGTATATCCGTATGGACGGCAAAGCGCTGCCGGAGTTGTATGGTGAGGACTATCGCTTTGCGCCTGGCGCGGTTGTGACGTTACGCGAAGGTGACGATCTGGCGCTGGTGGCGACAGGGTCGACGGTGCATGAAGTGGTGGATGCCGCCTCGCTGTTAGCCGACGCCGGTATCCATGCGACGGTAATCGGCGTGCCGTCAATCCGCCCTTGTGATACACAGGCCCTGTTGGCTGCGCTGAAAGGGTGCAAGGCGGTAATAACCGTTGAAGAACATAACGTTAACGGCGGGCTGGGCAGTCTGGTGGCGGAGGCGCTGGCAGAAGCGGGCAGCGGCGCGGTACTGAAACGGTTGGGTATTCCGGACGGTGAATACGCTGCGGCGGCGGATCGGCGCTGGATGCGACAACACCACGGCTTTGACGCGCAGTCTGTGGCGAATCAGGCGCGAGAGTTGCTCAACGGTTAACCGCGGGCCAGCGTGATCAGATGCTGTTGGGTGAAATGCCACTGCACGCGCCAACGCAGCGCGCGGTGGCGCAGACGCAGCAGGTCTGCCTGCACGTCGACAATCTCATAGTGGTGAAACCCGGCGTGATGCTGCTCTGACGCTGGCGTGGCTTTAAAAGCGCTCTCTTTGGCGGAAAAGGCCAGCGTCAGCGCCTGTTCAAAGGGCAGGCGACACGCTTTCAGACGTTCCTGCTCAGCCTCCGAAACGAGACTTCTTACCAGTTCTTCCGCCGTCTGCGGCGAAAACAAGGCTTCTGTATCAACCCCCACTGGCTCTCTGGCGACTACCGCCAGCGCGGTATTGCCGCAGTGGCTGATGCTGCCGAACAGCCCTTCCGGCCATAGCGGCTGACGCCGATCGCCGATGCCCGGTACGCTTTTGACGCCATACTCCCTTAACGCATGTACGGCGGCAATCCGGCCTGCCAGATGCTCGCTTTTACGCTTGCGTCCGGCGTTCATCAGACGCGTGTAGTGAGGGAGCCACAGCAGGTCGCTTTCCTGAAAGCTGGCGGGATCGAAAGTGACGACGTGCAGCGTAAGGTCGGCGAAGGGGAGACGAGAATGGGTGATTTGCATGGGGTGATAATAACACCCTTCCGCCCGCGCGGAAGGGTGTGCTGATATCAGAAGTGGGTGTTTACGCTCATATACCACGTACGACCCGGTTCGTTATACGTGTACGCGCCTGCGCCACGCATATACGAGACGTCAGTCGTGCTGCCGGTAGTCTGGGCATTCCCTTCACGCCACAATCGCTTGTCGAAGACGTTATCCACGCCGCCGGTCAGGCTGACGTTCTTGGTCACGTCCCAGGTGGCGCTCAGGCCAACGATGCTGTACGGGCTGACGGACTGTTTGTCTGAACCCGTCACCGGTTTACCCTGGTAGTCGTATTTCTTCGGCTCTTGTTTGCCGTACCAGGTGAAGGTGGACTGCAGCGAGACGTCCTGATGCACCTGCCAGCTCAGCGTTGAGTTCAGCGTGTACTCTGGAATAATCGACAGGCGCTCGCCGGTCTCTTTGTTCTTACTCTGCAGCATGTACGTGATGTTGTTAGTCCAGTTCACCGTTTCACTGACCGGCACGTTTAACGTTCCTTCCAGACCTTCAACCACGGCTTTGGGTACGTTCTCCCACTGGTAAATATCGGTGTAAGTGGTTTTCCCTTTGCTGGTGATGGACGTGCGGTTCATCGGCGCGGTACCCGCCTCAATCTTATTGCGGTAATCATTGCGGAACCAGGTAATGCCCGCCAGCCAGCCGTCGCGTTTGAACTCAAGGCCGATCTCTTTGTTAATGCTGGTTTCAGCTTTCAGATCATCGTTACCCATCATGTAACAGCCGATGCCGGATGCCGCGCCCGTGGCGTAACAGCCCTGGCCTTTGCTGTACAGAATGTAGTTCGGGTTGGTCTGATACAGGCTCGGTGCTTTATAGGCGCGGGCGATCCCCATTTTCAGGGTAAAATCGTCGCCGAGGCCCTGTGACAGGTTCAGGGACGGACTCCAGTTGTTGCCGACGATGCTGTGATGATCGAAACGCAGCCCCGGCGTCAGCATGGTGGTGTCGGTCAACTCCATGTTGTTCTCAGCGAACAGCGAGAAGATTTCCGCTTTTGAATACGGGCTGCGATCGGTACTGCTATAGCCCGGAATATCGCCGCCCATAAAGGTTTGCGAGTTGGAAAGCATGTCCTTCATGCGCTGTTGGGTCCACTCGGTGCCCAGCGTCAGGTTCTGGTTTACCAACAGATCCAGTGGAATACTGACTTCACTGTGCAGGGTCACGTCGTTCAGGTCGGCATCAACATATTTCTGCGCGGCCTTCGGATCGAAGATCCCTTCGGTACCGCCCGCCAGACCTTCCGGTGTCCGGGAGTTACGGGTATGTTCATACTGCACCCAGTTGCTGGTGGTGACGCCGTTGTCCCAGCCGCCGTTCCAGGTCAGCGAGTAGTTTTGACGGTACAGACGGTTAGTCTCTTTGCCGTAATTATCTTTCACCAACTGGTTCGTGTTGGTATTTTGCGTATCCCCGGCGTACAGGTTGCCCTGACGACTGTAGCCCGCTTCCAGTTCGAGGGACTGCATCGGCGCGAAGTCCCAGCGCACCACGCCGTTAATATCTTTGTTGATGACCCCTTCGCGTCCGGCGGGCAGGGTATCTGCATAGGTGCCGGTACGCTCTGATTGATGCCCCTGGTTAATGTTGCGCGCGTCGGCCTGGGTTTTATCGAGGTTACCGTACAGACGGAAGCTGAAATCCCCGCCGAGCGGGCCGTTCAGGCTGAAGTTGGTGCGCTTGGTCGCGCCTTCGTCTTTGTGCTCCGGCGCGTTGAAATAGGTGTTCCATGAGCCGTGCCACTCGCTGCTGCTTTTCTTGGTGATAATATTCACCACGCCCCCGGCGGCGCCATTGCCGTAGCGCGCTGCGGCAGGACCGCGCAGCACTTCAATGCGTTCAATCATTTCCGGCGGTACCCAGGCCGTATCGCCACGGGTGTCACGTTCGCCGCGCCAGCCAAGTCGCACTGAGTTACGGCTGGTGACGGGCTTACCGTCGATCAGAATCAGGGTGTTTTCCGGCCCCATACCGCGAATGTCGATCTGGCGGTTGTTGCCGCGCTGACCGCTGGTCGAGTTACCGGTCAGGTTAACGCCTGGCATCGTACGGATAATTTCGGCGACGTCGCGAGCGGGCGGGTTTTTGCGAATTTCATCGGCGGTAATGGTCGACACGCCGGGGGCCTGCAGGTTTTGCTGGGCGGCGGTCACGACGATGGTGTCTTCATGAGAGGCGGTTGTGCTGTCGGTTGTCTCTTCTGCCATGGCGGGCAGCGCGACCCCGTAAATCCCTAAATTGACCAATAAGGCCAGTGAATGAATCTTCTTGTTCATTGTTTATCCTGCTTTTCTTTAGCCACGTGTACCAGTTGCCGGAAAGACGCATCTGGCCCGATATCGCCCGCGTCTGCGAAAACCCTCCATTCCAGAAAAGCACGCAGTGCGGTTGGTTAAAACGTGTTCGCGCTTCCCACAGCGCGACAATACGCTATTGCAAATGCAAATAGTTATCAATAATATTATCAATATATTTCATCAATCAATGAAAAATTTCACAATAAACATGGGGTTAAGACGGTGACGGCGTTAACGGTTGGGAGCGAGGCCTGGTGGCAGTCAAAAAACGGTCCTGAATGGACACGCGATGCCAACGGCAATTACCAGGTCACCTTCTGGTGGCGCGATCCGCAGGGCGATGAAACCTGCTCCCCCATTCAGCGCGTGTGGGTCTATATCACCGGCGTGACCGACCATCATCAGAACCAGTTGCCTCAGTCGATGCAGCGCATTGCCGGAACGGATGTCTGGCAATGGCGAACAGTTCTTGGCGCTCACTGGCGCGGCAGCTACTGCTTTATTCCTACCGCGCGTGACGATGTGTTTGCCGGTCTGGCGGTCGGTGAAACGCCCGATCGGACCATGTTGCGCGAAGGCTGGCGGCAGTTGTTGCCCCAGGCGATTGCCGACCCGCTCAACCCGGTAAGTTGGCAGGGCGGGCGAGGACATGGCGTGTCGGCGCTGGAAATGCCCCAGGCGCCAGCGCAGCCCGGCTGGGATCGCCCGCAGCCGCCCCGTTCTCTGCCAACTGTGGTGCAATGGCGCAGCAAACGCCTCGGCAATACGCGACGGGTGTGGGTTTTTACTACCGGCGACGATCGGCCGCAAACGCGTCCGTTGGCTGTGTTGCTCGACGGCCAGTTCTGGGCGCAAAGTCTGCCGGTCTGGCCTGCGCTGACGTCACTCACGCAGCAAGGGCTGCTTCCGCAGGCGGTGTACGTGCTGATTGATGCGATCGATACCGCTCACCGCAGCCGCGAGCTTCCCTGTAATCCCGACTTCTGGCTGGCCGTGCAGGAAGAATTATTGCCGCAGGTTTACGCCGTTGCGCCGTTCAGCGACCGCGCCGATCGCACGCTGGTGGCCGGACAGAGCTTCGGCGGCTTGTCATCGCTTTACGCCGGACTGAACTGGCCCGGGCGCTTCGGCTGCGTCCTCAGTCAGTCCGGTTCGTACTGGTGGCCCCATCGCGGCGGCCATCAGGACGGGTTTATCACAGAACAACTCAAAGCCGGGCTTCTTCAGGCCAACGGTTTGCGCATTGTGCTGGAGGCCGGGGTCCGGGAGCCGGTGATTTTCCGGGCGAACCAGGCGCTTTATGCACAACTGGAGACAACACAGCAGTCGGTTTTCTGGCGTCAGGTTGACGGCGGACATGATGCGCTTTGCTGGCGCGGCGGGCTGATGCAGGGGCTTATCGACCTCTGGCAGCCGCTGCGTTAAGCAGGCGATTTTCCACGACAGGAGTTGAGTATGGAATTCACGAATCCCTTCGATAACCCGCAGGGACTGTTTTACATTCTGCAAAATGGTCAGCATCAGTTTAGCCTCTGGCCGCAGCAGTGCGCGCTGCCCGCTGGCTGGCAGGTGGTAGCCGGGCCTCAGTCCCAGGCGGCGTGTCAGCAGTGGCTGGAAACACACTGGCGTACTTTGCTTCCTCACTATTATGCCGTTTCGCAGGAGGCGCTATGAGCCAACGTTTACCGCTGGTCGCCGCTCAGCCCGGCATCTGGATGGCAGAAAAACTGTCAACGCTGCCGTCGGCCTGGAGCGTCGCCCACTATGTGGAGCTTACTGGCCATCTGGACGCGCCGTTGCTGGCGCGCGCGGTGGTTGCCGGAATGGAGCAGGCCGACACGCTGCGGATGCGCTTTACGGAAGATAACGGCGACGTCTGGCAGTGGGTGGATGATTCTCTGCGCTTTGCCGGACCGCAGATAACCGATCTGCGTGATGCCGTCCATCCTCATGACGCTGCGCTGGCGCTGATGCAGGCGGATCTGCAACAAAATCTGCGCGTGGACAGCGGTAAACCGCTGGCGTTTCATCAGTTAATTCGGGTAGCGGATAACCGCTGGTACTGGTATCAGCGCTATCATCATTTGCTGGTCGATGGCTTTAGTTTCCCGGCCATTACCCGCCAGATCGCGGCGATATACTGCGCGTGGCAGCGTGATGAACCCACGCCCGCCTCGCCGTTTACGCCGTTTGCTGAGGTTGTAGAGGAATATCAGCAGTATCGCCAGAGCGACGCCTGGCAGCGCGACGGCGCGTTCTGGGCTCAGCAGCGCCGGGAATTGCCGCCGCCCGCGTCGCTGTCTTCCGCGCCGTTGCCGGGACGCGCGACAACGGCAGAGATCGTCCGCATGAAGCTGAACGCGCCGGAAGGGGCGTTTCGCCAGCTGTCGGCGCAGTTCCCTGACGTGCAGCGCACCGATCTGGCGCTGGCGCTGGTGGCGCTGTGGCTCGGCAGGCTGTGCAGCCGGATGGAGTACGCCGCGGGCTTTATCTTTATGCGTCGGATGGGCTCGGCAGCTCTGACGGCGACCGGACCGGTGCTTAACGTGTTACCGCTTGGGGTACGCATTGATGCCGCAGAAAGTCTGGCGGATCTGGCGAAACGACTCTCGGCGCAGTTGAAAAAAATGCGCCGTCATCAGCGCTATGACGCAGAGCAGATCGTTCGCGACAGCGGGCGCGCCGCCGGAGAAGAGCCGCTGTTTGGTCCGGTACTCAATGTTAAAGTTTTTGATTATCAACTGGATATTCCGGGCATTCAGGCACAGACCCATACGCTGGCGACCGGTCCGGTCAACGATCTTGAACTGGCGTTGTTCCCCGATGAAGACGGCGGCCTGAGCATCGAGCTGCTGGCTAACAGCCAGCGTTATGATGAAGCGACCCTGACGAAGCACGCCGCGCGTCTGACGGCGATAATTGAACAGTTTGCAGAAAATCCTGCGCTACGCTGCGGCGATGCCGACATGCTGCTGCCGGCAGAGTGGCGGCATCTGGAGAGCGTCAACGCCACGGAGGTCGCGATCCCTCGGACGACCCTCAGCGCGCTGGTGGCGGAGCAGGCGAAAAGAACGCCGAACGCCCCGGCGCTGGCGGATGCGCGTTATCAGTTCAGCTACCGTGAAATGCGCGAGCAAGTGGTGGCGCTGGCGACGCTGCTGCGCGAGCACGGCGTGAAACCGGGTAACAGCGTCGCGGTGGCGTTACCGCGCTCTGTTTTCCTGACTCTCGCTCTGCATGGCATTGTCGAAGCCGGTGCGGCCTGGCTGCCGCTGGATACCGGCTATCCGGACGATCGTCTGCGGATGATGCTCGAAGATGCCCGACCTAAACTGCTAATCACCAGTGAAGAACAGCGTGCTCGCTTTAACGACCTGCCGGGGCTGGAAAGCCTTTGCTACAGCGAACCGCTGGCAGGCGGGGACGGCCAGCCGCTCGGTTTATCTCAGCCGCACCATACCGCCTATATCATTTTCACCTCCGGGTCGACGGGCAGGCCGAAAGGCGTGATGGTGGGGCAAACCGCCATCGTCAATCGTCTGCTGTGGATGCAAAACCATTATGGGCTGACGGCGAGCGACGTGGTGGCGCAAAAAACGCCGTGCAGTTTTGACGTCTCGGTCTGGGAATTCTTCTGGCCGTTTATCGCCGGCGCGAAGCTGGTGATGGCCGAGCCGGAGGCACACCGCGATCCGCTCGCCATGCAGCGCTTCTTTGCCCATTATGGGGTGACGACTACCCACTTTGTGCCGTCGATGCTGGCGGCGTTTGTGGCGTCGCTAACGCCGGAAAGCGCCCGCGAAAGCTGCGCCACGTTGCAACACGTCTTCTGTAGCGGCGAAGCGCTGCCCGCCGAGCTGTGCCGGGAGTGGGAGCAACTGACCCATGCGCCGCTGCATAACCTGTACGGGCCGACGGAAGCGGCGGTAGATGTCAGCTGGTATCCCGCCTGGGGTGACGAACTGGCAGCGGTCACCGGCAGTAGCGTACCGATTGGCTTCCCGGTCTGGAACACAGGGCTGCGCATTCTGGATGCGATGATGCATCCGGTTCCGCCTGGCGTGGCGGGCGATCTCTACCTGACCGGTATTCAACTGGCACAGGGGTATCTTGGGCGACCGGATCTCACCGCGAGCCGGTTTATCGCCGATCCGTTTGCCCCCGGCGAGCGCATGTATCGTACTGGCGACGTTGCGCGCTGGCTGGATAACGGCGCGGTGGAGTACCTTGGGCGCAGTGACGATCAGCTCAAGATCCGCGGACAGCGCATTGAACTGGGTGAGATCGACCGCGTGATGCAGGCGCTGCCTGATGTTGAGCAGGCGGTGGTTCATGCCTGCGTCTTTAATCAGGCGGCGGCGACCGGCGGCGACGCCCGTCAACTGGTGGGGTATCTGGTTTCACAGTCCGGCCTGCCGCTGGATATTGCGGCGCTACAGGCGAAACTGCGCGAGACATTGCCGCCGCACATGGTGCCAGTGGTGCTGCTACAACTGGCGCAGTTGCCGCTCAGCGCCAACGGCAAGCTCGACAGAAAAGCGTTGCCGATGCCGGAACTGGCCCCGCGCGCCAAAGGCCGTGCGCCGCTGGCGGGGGTTGAGACGCAGGTGGCGCGGGCGTTCAGCCAACTGCTGGGCTGTGAAGTTAACGACATTGATGCCGACTTCTTTGCTCTCGGCGGTCATTCGCTGCTGGCGATGAAGCTGGCGGCGCAGCTCAGCCGTATTTTCGCGCGTCAGGTGACGCCGGGGCAGGTGATGGTGGCGTCGACGGTTGGCCAACTGGCCGCGTTACTGGAGGCCGAAGACGACGTACAGAGCCAGCGTCTGGGTTTTGAAACGCTGCTGCCGCTGCGTAAAGGCAGGGGACCCACGCTGTTCTGTTTCCATCCGGCGTCGGGATTTGCCTGGCAGTTTAGCGTTCTGTCACGCTATCTCGGTTCGCAGTGGTCGATTACCGGCATTCAGTCTCCCCGTCCACAGGGGCCGATGCAGACCTGTGCCGATCTGGACGCGGTCTGCGAACGCCATCTGGCGACACTGTTGGCGCAACAGCCGCACGGCCCGTATTACTTACTCGGCTATTCGCTCGGCGGCACGTTAGCGCAGGGCATTGCGTCGCGCCTGCGCGCGCGTGGTGAAGCGGTCGCTTTCCTGGGCCTGCTCGATACCTGGCCGCCGGAAACGCAAAACTGGTCGGAAAAAGAGGCCAACGGGCTGGATCCGGAAGTGCTGGCGGAAATCGATCGCGAGCGGGAAGCGTTTCTGGCCGCCCAGCAGGGGAAGGCTTCCCGTGAATTGTTCAGCACCATCGAAGGCAACTATGCTGATGCTGTGCGGTTACTGAGCACCGCGCACAGCGTCCCGTTTGACGGGCGAGCGACCCTGTTTGTGGCGGAAAAAACGCTGCCCGCAGGGATGAGTCCGACAGGCAGTTGGGCGCCGTGGGTCGCTGAACTGGAGGTGTATGGTCAGGACTGCGCGCATGTGGAGATCATTTCTCCTGCGGCGTTTGAGAAGATTGGTCCGGTTATCGCCGGGAAGCTGAACGGCATTGAGGCGGATGAATAAATAAACCCGCCAGCCGGACAGGGCATATGCACCTTGTCCGGCTAAGCCATTTCGTCGTTAACCTCTGTTTGAACGTCCAAGCGGCACGACCAGCGGCGTACCCGCGACCGGATCGTCAATGATGGTGCAGCGCAACCCGTAGATTTCCTCAATCAACCCGGCGTTGACAATCGCGCTGGGGGCGCCCTCGGCGACAATTTTTCCGTCCCGCAGGGCAATCAAATGCGTAGCGTAACGGCAGGCCTGATTCAAATCGTGCAACACCGCCGCAAGGGTATAGCCTTTCTCGCGATTCAGTTCGCTCAACAACTCCAGCAGATCGATTTGATGGCTGATATCCAGCCAGGTGGTGGGTTCGTCCAGCAGCATAATCGACGTCTCCTGCGCCAACACCATCGCAATCCATGCGCGCTGGCGCTGCCCGCCGGAAAGCGTGTCCACGCTCTGGTTGGCCAGATGGGTAATACCGGTGGCGCGCATCGCCTGCGAAACGGCTTCCTCATCCTCTTTGCGCCAGCGGGTAAACAGCGGCTGGTGCGGGTAGCGACCCCGCGCCACCAGTTCCTGAACGGTAATATCACCGGGGGTGGTGGCGTTTTGCGCCAGCAGGCCGATGCGCCGCGCGACCTCTTTACTGGCGTAACGCTGGATGTGCTCGCCATCCAGCCAGACGTGTCCGTGTACGGGCGTCATCAGGCGGCTCAGGGTACGCAGCAACGTCGATTTGCCGCAGCCGTTTGGCCCGATAATCGCGGTGAAATGCCCGTCCGGAATGGCGACGCTAAGATTGTCGGCAACGGTGAATTTTCCATAACCCAGCGTTAACTGGTCGCCACGCAAACGGGCTACTGATTCGGTCATTTTTTGCGGGACTCCTGAATTAACAAGGCGATAAGGTAAATACCGCCGAGGCTCACGGTGACAACGCCCACCGGAAGCTGGTACGGCATAAACAGTTGCTGTGCGCCGAGATCCGCCGCCAACAGCAGCAGCGCCCCGCAGAGCGCGGACTGGGTTAATCCCCAGCGGGCGGTACCGCTAAGTCGGCGGGCGATGTGCGGCGCGACGAGCGCAACAAACGAAATCGGTCCGGCCAGCGCGGTGGCGGCGGCGGTTAATACCACGGCCACCAGCATCATCATCAGGCGGGAACGCTCGACACTGACGCCCAGCGCACAGGCGCTGTCATCGCCCATTTCCAGCAGACGCATTCGGCGTACCAGCAGGGCGGCGCAGATCAGCATGAGAATAATCAGCGGCGCGGACGGCCAGGTTTTTGCCCACGTCAGACCGTTCAGCGACCCGGCGTTCCACAGTCCGGCGGTCAGCGCCGTCTCCAGCGAGGCTTTCAACAGCAGCCAGGTGTTGAACGCCACCAGCATCGCGCGTACGCCGATACCGATGATGATCAGGCGGAAGGTCTCAATGCCGTTGCGCCAGGCGAGCAGCCAGACCAGCAGCGAGGTAAGAATACCGCCCGCCATTGCCGCCAGCGCGATGGCGGTCAGATGCTGGCCAAACAGCACCATTGCCACCAGCACGCCGCTCCAGGCGCCGGTGTTAAAGCCCATCACGTCGGGGCTACCTAAGGGGTTTCGCATCAGCGACTGAAAAATCGCCCCGCTGACCCCGAGCGCTGCGCCGATCAGCAACGCCATCAATACCCGCGGCAATCGCCATTCGGTGACGACCATCGTGATACTGCGCGGCGCATCGCCGAGCAGGGCGGCGATAATCTGCGAGGTTTCGAGCGTTACGGCGCCGCTGCGCAGACTCCACATACCGACTAGCAGGCAGGCAAGCAACAGTAGCAGGCAACTGATAAACAGACGACGGGAGATATGCCTCATGCGGCACCTCGCGGGCGTCGACGAACCAGAAAAATCAGCACCGGCGCGCCGATAAAGGCGCTGACGACCGAGACCCGCAGTTCGCCGGGAACAATCAACCGTCCGATGATATCCGCAAACAGCAACAGGGCAGGGGTGGCGATCAGCGTGACAGGCAATGACCAGCGGTGGTCGGCGCCCACCAGCCAGCGCGCCATGTGCGGCATCATCAGGCCGATAAAGGCGACAGGCCCGACGATCGCCGTGGCGCTGCCGCAGAGCACGGTGATGGCCATCAGGCCGATAAGCTGTGTGCGCGCGACTTTGCTGCCCAGCGCCGTAGCGGTATCACTGCCAAGACTCAGACTGTTGAGCGCCCGGCTCAGCATCAGCGCCGTCGCTCCCGCGAACAGTACCGGTACAATGACCACCTTGAGCGTTTGCAGGCTGCGGATATCCAGCGAACCGGCCTGCCAGAAGCGCAGTTGATCGTAGACGTCCGGGTTAAGCAGCGCGATCCCGCTGGTGAGGCCTTCCAGCACCGCCGCCAGCGCGACGCCGGCGAGCGTCAGGCGCACCGGACTGAGCTGTCCGCCGCCCTGGCTACCGGTAAACGCCACGATCAGCGACGCCACCAGCGCGCCCGCAAAAGCCATTACCAGTTGCTCCTGCGGTGTGGAAAAGCCAAACAGCGCCGCCCCCAGCACGATGGCGAAACTGGCGCCGGAATTGACGCCAAGCAGGCCGGGATCGGCCAGTGGGTTACGGGTGAGCGTTTGCATGAGCGCCCCGGCAAGGCCGAGCGCGCCCCCCGCCAGCAGACCCGCCAGCGTGCGCGGCAGACGGGCGTCGAGCACGATCGTGCAGTCGGCGCTGTGGCAACTGCCGCGAAGCGCATCCAGCACCACGACCGCGGGGAGGGGCTTGGCCCCGATGATGAGACTTAATGCCGTGGCGACAATCAGTAATAACAACAATCCGGGCACGGCAATGGCGCGCGTCACGGAAACAGAGCATGACATATCCACTTCCCTGATAATGATAGTAATTATCGTTATCGATCTTATTTGAATATGTTACCATGTGCAGCCACGGAATTGATAATAAAAGTACCCATCAAGGTTTTGTAATGAATCGACAATCCTGGCTCCTCAACCTCAGTCTGTTGAGGACGCATCCTGCTTTTCGCGCGGTCTTCCTCGCCCGTTTTATCTCGATCGTCTCGCTGGGGTTGCTCGGCGTGGCGGTACCTGTGCAGATCCAGATGATGACTCACTCCACCTGGCAGGTCGGTCTTTCGGTGACGTTGACCGGCAGCGCGATGTTTATCGGGCTGATGGTTGGCGGCGTGCTGGCGGACCGCTACGAGCGGAAAAAAGTGATCCTGCTGGCGCGCGGCACCTGCGGCATTGGCTTTATCGGCCTGTGCCTGAATGCGATGCTGCCGGAGCCGTCACTGATGGCGATTTATCTGCTCGGTTTGTGGGACGGTTTCTTTGCCTCGCTCGGCGTGACCGCATTGCTGGCGGCAACGCCTGCGCTGGTCGGGCGCGAAAACCTGATGCAGGCCGGGGCGATCACTATGCTGACCGTACGTCTGGGCTCGGTGATTTCGCCGATGCTCGGCGGGCTGCTTCTTGCCTCTGGCGGCGTGGCATGGAACTACGGGCTGGCGGCGGCCGGAACATTTATAACTTTGTTGCCGTTGCTGAGTTTACCCGCTCTGCCGCCTCCGCCGCAGCCGCGTGAGCATCCGTTGACGTCGCTGCTCGCGGCATTTCGCTTTTTGCTTGCCAGCCCGCTAATCGGGGGGATCGCGCTGCTCGGCGGATTGCTGACAATGGCCAGCGCCGTGCGCGTGCTGTATCCGGCGTTGGCGATCGGCTGGCAGATGTCAGCGGCACAGATTGGCTTATTGTACGCCGCCATTCCGCTCGGCGCGGCGGTTGGCGCGTTGACCAGCGGACAGCTGGCGCACAGCGTGCGGCCGGGGTGGATTATGCTGCTTTCTACCGTGGGATCGTTTCTGGCGATCGGTCTGTTCGCCCTGATGCCCATCTGGGCGCTGGGCGTTGTCTGCCTGGCGCTGTTTGGCTGGCTGAGCGCAATAAGTTCGCTGTTGCAGTACACCCTGCTGCAAACCCAGACGCCGGAACAGATGTTAGGACGGATTAACGGTTTGTGGACCGCGCAGAACGTGACCGGGGACGCCATTGGCGCGGCCTTATTAGGCGGACTGGGCGCTGTGATGACGCCCGTGGCGTCGGCCAGCGTCAGCGGGTTTGGTCTGGTGATGATTGGCGTACTGTTGATGCTGTTGTTAAGCGAGCTGCGGCGGTTTCGCCAGCAGCCAGCCAGTGCCTGAGTCGCGACGCGCCGTCAGGCACAATAACACGTTAAAACAGGTCGGCGAGGCGGTCTAAAACCCGCATTGCGCTGTAATAGTCCAGACGGAAGGATTCGGTGCCCATCGCATAAACGCGTTTGTTCTGAACCGCAGGCAGGTGCGCCAGCAGCGGGTTGGCATAAATCGCTTTCTCGTCCTTTTCGTCACCGGCAAACAGGAACAGCGCCTGGCCATTCAGCCCGGCGGCGAGATTTTCTCCGCCAAGCTGGATGATGTCGTGACGTTTGCCCTGGCTCTGGCTGGCCTGTAACCCGGCAGGCAGTGTCGCCAGCGTAAAGCCAAGCTGTTCCAGCATCTTGCCCTGTGCCGAGTCCGGAGTCCACAGGTTGGCGGTGTGGGCGGCGGCGGTGTAAACCAGCGCGCTCACCGGCTGCGGTGGCAGGGTTAACTGCTGTTTCACGCTCGCCAGCTTCTTATCGAACTCGGCAATGCGCGCGGCGGCCTGTTTTTCCTGGCCGGTGATCGCGCCTAGCTGGGTCAGCAGCGTCTGCCAGCTTTTATCGTCGTAGTTGATGATAAGCGTCGGGGCGATGGTTGACAGCTGATCGTACAGCGCCAGCGCCGAGTCGCCGCCGGTGGCGCTGATCAAAATCAGGTCAGGCATCTGCGCCGCGACGGCTTCTGCGCTCGGCTCGCCAATGTACAGTCGCGTCAGTTTGCGTGCTTTCGCCACGTCGCTCCACTGGCGCAGAAAGCCCTGACTGTCCGCCACACGGTTGTTCGGGGTGGTGGCACCACTGGCAATGACCGGGGCGTCAATCGCCAACAGCGAACCGGTGAGCGTGACGCTGGTGGAAACGATGCGTTCGGGTTTGCGCTCCAGCGTGTGGCTTCCGCGGCTGTCCGTGACCTGGCGCGGCCAGTCAGCGGCCTGGGCTGAGGAGAATCCGAAAACGGCAAGCGTAATAAGCAGGGTGGGGAGAGAAGACAGTCTCACTAATCGGTTCCTGTACTGAGTGATTAATGCTTCTCATTTTCATTATTAAGGATAAGGGATGCAAGCCTTAGTCGCACATTGTGCTACCCCAGGAGTTGACATACTGCCTGTTTGCTTTTAGGTTAGCGCCCGAAAATATAAATGATAATCATTATTAAAACCTTTATCATTTTGGAGGATGATATGGATACGTCACTGGCCGAGGAAGTACAGCAGACCATGGCAACACTTGCGCCCGATCGCTTTTTCTTTATGTCGCCGTACCGCAGTTTTACGACGTCAGGATGCTTCGCCCGTTTCAATGAACCTGCCGTCAACGGCGATTCGCCAGACAGTCCTTTCCAACAAAAATTACATAATCTGTTCGCCGATGCCAAAGCGCAGGGCCTCGCTAACCCGATAATGGTCGGCGCTATTCCGTTTGATACCCGTCAGCCTTCCGCGTTGTTTATCCCGGATGCCTGGGAAACGTTCTCGCGACAGGAAAAACAGCAGGCCTCGCGTTATTTTACCGGTCATCAGTCGCTGAATGTGACCGAACGCAGGGCGATCCCGGAGCAGGACACCTTTGAAAGTATGGTGGCGCGAGCCGCTGCGCTTACCGCCACGCCGGAGGTTGATAAGGTTGTGCTGTCGCGCCTGATTGATATCACCGCCGACGCGGAGATCGACAGCGGCGCGCTGCTTGAACGTCTGGTGGCGCAAAACCCAGTTAGTTACAACTTCCATGTCCCGCTGGAGGACGGCGGGGTGCTGCTCGGCGCCAGTCCGGAGCTGCTGCTGCGCAAAGAGGGCGAGCGCTTCAGTTCGCTGCCGTTAGCCGGTTCCGCCCGTCGCCAGCCGGATGACGTGCTGGACAGGGAGGCGGGTAACCGTCTGCTGGCATCCGAGAAGGATCGCCATGAACACGATCTGGTGACCCAGGCGATGAAAACCGTTCTGCGCGATCGCAGCAGTGAACTGCACCTGCCGTCTTCGCCGCAGTTGATTACCACCCCGACGCTGTGGCACCTCGGCACGCCGTTTGAAGGTAAGGCGAACGCCGGAGAAAACGCCCTGACGTTGGCGTGCCTGCTGCATCCGACGCCGGCGCTGAGCGGCTTCCCGCATCAGGCGGCGATTGAGCTTATCGCTGAACTGGAACCGTTCGACCGTGACCTGTTTGGCGGCATTGTCGGCTGGTGCGACGCCGACGGAAACGGTGAGTGGGTGGTGACGATCCGCTGTGCGAAGCTGCATAAAAACCAGGTTCGCCTGTTTGCGGGCGCAGGAATTGTCCCGGCCTCTTCGCCGGTGGGGGAATGGCGTGAAACTGGCGTCAAGCTCTCCACCATGTTGAACGTTTTTGGATTGCATTAAGGAGCGATGATGAGCATTCCTTTCACCCGGTGGCCTGACGAGTTTGCCCGGCGTTACCGTGAAAAAGGGTACTGGCTGGATTTGCCGCTGACGGACATTCTGACCCGCCATGCGCAAAACGACAGTACGGCGGTGATCGACGGCGAGCGCCATTTGAGCTATCGCCAGTTGAATCAGGCGGCGGCGAATCTCGCCAGCAGTTTACGCCGTCAGGGCATCAAGCCGGGCGAAACCGCGCTGGTGCAACTGGGCAACGTGGCCGAACTGTATATCACTTTCTTTGCCCTGCTGGAGCTGGGCGTGGCGCCGGTCCTCGCCCTGTTCAGCCATCAGCGTACCGAACTGAACGCTTACGCGAAGCAGATAGAACCCGCGCTGCTGATTGCTGACCGCCAACACGCGCTGTTTGCGGGCGATGATTTCCTGAATACCTTTGTGGCGGAGCACAACACTATTCGCGTGGTGCATCTGCTTAATGACCACGGCGAACATTGCCTGCAGGCAGCGATTGACACCCCGGCGGAGGCGTTTACCGCCACGCCGTCCCCTGCCGACGAGGTGGCTTATTTTCAGCTTTCCGGTGGTACCACCGGGACGCCGAAGCTGATCCCGCGAACCCATAATGACTACTACTACAGCGTGTGCCGCAGCAACGAAATCTGCCGCTTCACCGCGCAGACGCGTTTTTTATGCGCGATTCCGGCGGCGCACAATTATGCGATGAGTTCGCCGGGGTCGCTGGGCGTGTTTCTCGCCGGGGGAACCGTGGTGCTGGCGGATGATCCGAGCGCCACGCTGTGCTTTCCGCTGATCGAAAAACACCAGATTAACGCCACGGCGCTGGTGCCGCCTGCGGTCAGCCTGTGGCTTCAGGCAATTAACGAATGGGGCAGCAACGCGCAGTTGGCCTCGCTGCAACTGTTGCAGGTGGGCGGCGCGCGTCTGTCCGCGTCGCTGGCGGCCCGTATTCCGGCGGAGATCGGCTGTCAGCTCCAGCAGGTGTTTGGCATGGCGGAAGGGCTGGTGAATTACACCCGCCTTGACGACAGCCCGGAGCGAATCATCAACACCCAGGGACGTCCGATGTGTCCGGATGATGAAGTGTGGGTAGCGGACGCCGACGGTAATCCGCTGCCGCAGGGCGAGACCGGACGGCTGATGACCCGCGGTCCGTATACCTTCCGCGGCTACTTTAAAAGCCCTGAGCACAACGCCAGCGCATTTGACGCCAACGGGTTTTACTGTTCGGGCGACCTGATTTCCATCGATAAAGACGGATACATCACCGTTCAGGGACGTGAAAAAGATCAGATCAACCGCGGCGGTGAGAAGATCGCCGCAGAAGAGATCGAAAACCTGTTGCTGCGCCATCCGGCGGTGATCCATGCGGCGCTGGTCAGCATGGAAGATGAGCTAATGGGCGAGAAAAGCTGTGCGTATCTGGTGGTGAAAGAACCCCTGCGCGCCGTCCAGGTGCGTCGATTCCTGCGCGAGCAGGGCGTCGCGGAATTTAAGCTGCCGGACCGTGTAGAGACCGTCGAGGCGCTGCCTCTGACGCCGGTCGGTAAAGTCGATAAAAAACAATTACGTCAGTGGCTGGCTACGCGCACGGCCTGAAGGAGAACACGCAATGGCAATCCCAAAATTACAGGCATACGCGCTGCCGGGCGCGCAGGATATTCCGACCAACAAGGTGAACTGGGCCTTTGAACCCGAGCGCGCGGCGCTGTTGATTCACGATATGCAGGATTACTTTGTCAGCTTCTGGGGGGAAAACTGCCCGATGATGGCGCAGGTTATCGCCAATATCGCCGCCCTGCGGGAATACTGTAAAGCACATCACATTCCGGTCTATTACACCGCCCAGCCGAAAGAGCAGAGCGATGAAGACCGCGCGTTGCTCAATGATATGTGGGGGCCGGGCCTGACCCGTTCACCGGAGCAGCAAAAGGTGGTGGATCTGTTGACGCCGGATGAGGCTGACACGGTGCTGGTGAAATGGCGATACAGCGCGTTTCACCGTTCACCGCTTGAACAAATGCTGAAAGAGACGGGGCGTAACCAGTTGATTATCACCGGCGTGTACGCGCATATCGGCTGCATGACCACCGCCACCGACGCCTTTATGCGTGACATCAAGCCGTTTATGGTGGCGGACGCGCTGGCGGACTTTAGTCGCGAAGAGCACCTGATGTCGCTGAAGTACGTCGCAGGACGTTCCGGCCGGGTGGTGATGACGCAGGATCTGCTGCCCGCGCCAGTCCCAGCCAGCAAAGATGCGCTGCGCGCCCTGATCCTGCCGCTGCTGGATGAGTCCGATACGCCGATGGATGATGAGAACCTCATTGATTACGGTCTGGATTCGGTGCGGATGATGGCGCTGGCGGCGCGCTGGCGCAAAGTACATGGCGATATCGACTTCGTGATGCTGGCGAAAAATCCGACGATTGACGCCTGGTGGACACTGCTTTCACGCGAGGTGAAGTAATGGCCGGGTTTGACTTTCAGGGCAAAACGGTGTGGATTACCGGCGCCGGTAAGGGCATTGGTTACACGACCGCGCTGGCGTTTACGAAAGCGGGCGCACAGGTCACCGGTTTCGACCGTGAATTCGCGCTGGACGACTACCCGTTCGTCACCGAAACGCTGGACGTGGCGAATGCAGGGCAAGTGGCCGAGGTGTGCCAGCGTTTACTGGCGCAAACCGAACGACTGGACGTGCTGGTGAACGCCGCCGGGATCCTGCGTATGGGGGCCACCGATGCGCTGAGCGCCGACGACTGGCAGCAAACCTTTGCCGTCAACGTCGGTGGGGCGTTTAATCTTTTTCAACAGACGATGGCGCAGTTTCGCCGCCAGCAGGGGGGAGCGATTGTCACCGTGGCGTCCGACGCCGCGCACACCCCGCGTATCGGCATGAGCGCCTACGGCGCGTCAAAAGCGGCGCTGAAAAGCCTGGCGCTGACCGTTGGGCTGGAGCTGTCGGGTAACGGTGTGCGCTGTAACGTGGTGTCGCCTGGCTCCACTGATACCGATATGCAGCGCACGTTATGGATTAGCGACGATGCTGAACAACAGCGCATTCGCGGCTTTGGCGAGCAGTTTAAGCTCGGTATTCCGCTGGGCAAAATCGCTCGTCCGCAGGAGATCGCTAATACCATTTTGTTCCTTGCTTCCGATCTGGCGAGCCATATCACGCTGCAGGACATCGTGGTGGACGGCGGTTCGACGCTGGGAGCATAACGATGATCTGGAAACGTCACTTAACGCTGGATGAACTGAATGCCACCAGCCAGAACACGATGGTGGCGCATCTGGGGATCCTCTACACCCGCCTGGGCGATGAGGTGCTGGAAGCGGAAATGCCAGTCGATGCCCGCACTCATCAGCCGTTTGGCCTGCTGCACGGCGGCGCGTCAGCGGCACTGGCGGAGACGCTGGGCTCGATGGCGGGCTATCTGATGACCCGGGACGGTCAGTGCGTAGTGGGGACCGAGCTGAATGCCACCCATCATCGTCCGGTCTCTCAGGGAAAAGTACGCGGCGTCTGTCAGCCGCTGCACCTGGGGCGCCAAAGTCAAAGCTGGGAGATTGTGGTGTTTGATGAGCAAGGGCGGCGTTGCTGCACTTGCCGGCTGGGAACCGCGGTGCTCGGTTAAGATAAATACCCCTCCCTGTGCAGAGAGGGGTTGACGCTTACAACTGCGACACGATGCGGCGTAATAAGCGGATCCGCGGCGCGATCGAGGCGATATCCAGCCATTCTGCCGGGCTGTGGAAACCCGCCCCTACCGGACCAAGACCGTCCAGCGTCGGAATGCCTAACGCGGCGGTATGGTTGGCGTCGCTGCCTCCACCGACGGCCTGCCAGGTAATCGCAATACCTTCTTCTTTACCCGCCTGCTCCACGAGGACCATCAGCTCGCCCGTCGCTTCACTTGCCGCCATCGCCGGTTTGTGATTGACCTGAACGAGCGTGGTGGTGACTCCGTCAAGGAAGCCGCGCTCGCACATCTCCTGCAACGCCTGATGGACGCGGGCATCTTCGTCGTTTTGCCAGAAGCGTACGTCGAGTTCGGCAAAGGCGCTGTCCGGCACCACGTTAGCAGCGCTGCCGCCGCGAATGACCCCTACGTTAAGCGTCGTTCCGGCGCGGCTGTCGGCGAGGGCATTGATCGCGACAATACTGTTCGCCAGAGCGGTAATCGCCGAGCGTCCTTTTTCCGGTTCGTTACCTGCATGGGCGGCAACGCCGGTGAAGGTCAGGTGATAACCTGCCATTCCCTTACGCGCCTTCACCAGCGAGCCGTCGGCGCGCGCTGCTTCGCAGACCAGCACGCAGCGTGATTTTTTCGCCAGTTCGCCAATCCATTCGTGAGAATAGACGCTGCCGGTTTCTTCATCGGGATTCATGGCGACCGCGATGCTCAGGCGTTCGCGATGTTCCGGCGCCAGCGTGCGCATTGCCCAGAGGATGTTCAGCAGGCCGCTTTTCATGTCAGAGACGCCAGGACCATACAGTCGGTTTTCATCGCGGCTCATCGGGCGTTCGGCCACGGTGCCAGCCGGGAAAACGGTGTCCATATGCCCGACCATCAGCACGTCGAATTTTTCGGCGCCCGGTTTATTGGTGACAAACAGGCCGGGACCGACCTTGTCGCCCAGATCGACGGACTCGACGTGCCAGCCCTCCTGCTGCCAGAGCTGGCGGATGATGCCGGCAACCTGCGCGACACCTTCAAGGGTGGCGGTGCCGCAGTCCACGTTGACCAGGGTTTCCAGTTCGGCAAAATACGTTTCAAGATCCATACATCGTCCTTAATTCAGAGAATGATGCGCATCAGCAGCATCGCGATAAAGGCGTTGACGATCGAAATAACGATCATCAGCGGAATGCGTTTGGCCTGGGTGCCAATCACCCCGAGGATACGGCCCAGATATTGCACCTGCGAGCCCATCAGATAGATAGCCGGGGCGAGGATCGCCAGATGTTCGCCGCTGATGATCCCCTTATCGAACAAACCGATAGCGACGCCAATGCCGCCGCCCATCGACATCCAGCCGCCGATCAGCACGGCGGCGGCTTCGCCGGGTAAACCAAACAGCCCCATCAGCGGAGCGAAGATCATGCCCATGCCTTTCAGCGCGCCGGTGATCTCCAGCGCCTTGATGATAATGAAGGCCATCACGACATTGGGCAATGTGCTGCTGGTGGCGATGTTCCAGCCTTTACGCGCGCCTTCAACGAAGACATCGGTAATAACCGGTTTAGCATTTTGGGCGCTCATCAGGCTTCTCCTTTTTCCGCGGTGACGGCAGGGGCTTTTTTCCCGCTGAACGTCAGGATCAGGCGCATCAGGTTGGCGCCGAAAATTTTCATCACGAACATCACCATGATGCAAACGCCGATAGACGTTGGGACCGCGGGCGTACCGTCCATCGCCATCAGCGTGAACAGGATCGCGCCGGAGGAGAAGAAGTTGGTGATCATTGCGCCGGCGGAAAACTGGAACATCGCGAAGATATCTTTCTCTTTTTCCGTAATCTGTCCTTCATCGGACAAATTGCGGGTCAGTGACGCTCCTACGTCAGTGCTTTGCAGGCTGCCGATCATCGCCAGTCCGGTGTTGCCAGGGATCCCCAGCAGCGGGCGCAGCAAGGGCGTTAACAGGCGGCGCGCGGCGCGCAACGCGCCATAATGCTCCAGTACGTTGATCATGCCGAGGGCGAACATCACCGCCGGAATGAGGCCCAATGCAAATAAAAAGCCGTCCATCGCGCCGTTCCCCCCCACGCCGCGAAAGGCGCTGGTGGTGGTGGTGATCGCGTCGCCTTGCTGACTCACGCCGCTCACGACGCGTCCGAACGCGCCGTTGAGCGTGGTGAAGTCAAAGACCCCATACCACTCTTTTCCACCCAATAACCCGGAAAAAAAGACGGCGGCAAACGCCAGGGCGAAATACGCGCCGGGTCCTGTTCTTTGCTCCTTTACCTCTGTACTACTCATTTCCTTCTCCTTGTAGATATGCGTTTAGCCCACTTATTCTGACGATGTAAGCAATTAAAAAGATGATTCAAATCATTTCATTGGCGGCTACAACGGTGAGGAAACAAAAATTGTGAGCTGTAAAAAAAGTTTCACATTTTGTGCGGTTTTCCTGCGGATAGTGATCCGCTTAACAATGCAATGTAAATATCAGGTGATGGTTCAGGTTTATTAGGTTGTCAGGTTGTTAAAACTGGAAAAGATGTTATAGAAACAAAATGTAACATCTCACTTCTCTGGAACATGCAAACGGATAACAACCATGAATAAATCAGGGAAATACCTCGTCTGGACAGTGCTCTCGGTTATGGGGGCGTTCGCTCTGGGCTACATTGCATTAAACCGTGGGGAACAGATCAACGCGCTATGGATCGTGGTGGCGTCGGTCTGCGTCTATCTCATTGCCTACCGTTTTTACGGCCTGTACATTGCCAAAAATGTGCTGGCGGTTGACCCGACGCGCATGACGCCCGCCGTGCGTCATAACGACGGGCTGGACTATGTGCCGACCGACAAAAAAGTGCTGTTCGGTCACCATTTTGCGGCAATTGCCGGGGCAGGGCCGCTGGTGGGGCCGGTGCTGGCGGCGCAGATGGGTTATCTACCGGGAATGATCTGGCTGCTGGCCGGGGTGGTACTCGCCGGGGCGGTGCAGGACTTTATGGTGCTGTTTGTCTCGACCCGGCGCGACGGGCGTTCGCTCGGCGAACTGGTGAAAGAGGAGATGGGGCCGACCGCCGGGGTCATTGCGCTGGTGGCCTGTTTTATGATCATGGTGATCATCCTCGCGGTGCTGGCGATGATTGTGGTGAAAGCGCTGACTCACAGCCCGTGGGGGACGTATACCGTGGCGTTCACCATTCCGCTGGCTATCTTCATGGGGATTTATCTGCGCTATCTCCGTCCGGGACGCATTGGCGAAGTGTCGGTGATTGGGCTGGTATTCCTGGTGTTTGCCATTATCTCCGGCGGCTGGGTCGCGGAAAGCCCAACCTGGGCGCCATACTTTGACTTTACCGGCGTACAGTTGACCTGGATGCTGGTGGGGTACGGCTTCGTGGCGGCGGTGCTGCCGGTGTGGCTGCTGCTGGCGCCGCGTGATTATCTCTCCACCTTCCTGAAGATCGGCACCATTGTTGGCCTGGCGGTAGGGATTTTGATCATGCGCCCAACCCTGACCATGCCTGCGCTGACCAAATTTGTCGACGGTACGGGGCCAGTCTGGACCGGTAACCTGTTCCCGTTCCTGTTTATTACCATTGCCTGCGGCGCGGTGTCCGGGTTCCATGCGCTGATCTCCTCGGGCACCACGCCGAAGATGTTGGCGAATGAAGGACAGGCCTGCTTTATCGGCTATGGTGGGATGCTGATGGAATCCTTTGTGGCCATCATGGCGCTGGTTTCCGCCTGCATCATTGATCCGGGCGTCTACTTCGCAATGAACAGCCCGATGGCGGTTCTGGCTCCAGCCGGAACTACGGACGTGGTAGCGTCTGCCGCGCAGGTGGTCAGTAGTTGGGGCTTTGTGATTACGCCGGATACGCTGAACCAGATCGCGAACGAGGTCGGCGAGCAGTCGATCATTTCCCGTGCGGGCGGCGCCCCGACGCTGGCGGTGGGGATGGCGTACATTCTCCACGGTGCGCTGGGCGGGATGATGGATGTCGCCTTCTGGTATCACTTCGCGATTCTGTTTGAAGCGCTGTTTATTCTCACCGCGGTGGACGCCGGGACGCGCGCTGCACGCTTTATGTTGCAGGATCTGCTGGGCGTGATCTCGCCGGGGCTGAAACGTACCGATTCGCTGCCCGCTAACCTGCTGGCGACGGCGCTGTGCGTGCTGGCCTGGGGTTACTTCCTGCATCAGGGGGTCGTCGACCCGCTCGGCGGCATTAACACCCTGTGGCCGCTATTTGGTATCGCCAACCAGATGCTGGCGGGCATGGCGCTGATGCTTTGTGCGGTGGTGTTGTTCAAGATGAAGCGCCAGCGTTATGCATGGGTGGCGCTGGTGCCTACCGCGTGGCTGCTGATTTGTACTCTGACCGCCGGCTGGCAGAAAGCCTTCAGTCCGGATGCGAAAGTGGGCTTCCTGGCGATCGCCAATAAGTTCCAGGCGATGATCGACAGCGGCAATATTCCGGCGCAGTACACCGAATCGCAGCTGGCGCAGTTGGTATTTAATAACCGTCTGGATGCCGGGTTGACGATCTTCTTTATGGTGGTGGTTGTGGTGCTGGCGCTGTTCTCCATCAAGACCGCGCTGGCGGCGCTGAAGGTGGACACGCCGACGGCGAAAGAAACGCCGTACGAGCCGATGCCGGAAAACGTGGATGAGATCGTCGCGCAGGCGAAAGGCGCGCACTAAGTTATGCATCACCCTCTCCCGCACCGGGGGAGGGTGTTTCTGTTAAGGGGGAATGATGTTTGATACGCTTTCGAAAGCCGGTAAATATCTGGGCCAGGCGGCGAAGCTGATGATTGGCGTACCGGATTATGACAACTATGTTGAGCATATGCGGGTGACGCATCCTGAGCAGACACCTATGACCTATGAAGAGTTTTTCCGCGAGCGTCAGGATGCGCGATACGGCGGGAAGGGCGGCGCGCGCTGCTGCTGATGCTCATCCTGATTTCTGTGGCTGGGGCTGTGACTTCCTGCGCCTTGTAGGATACTGAGCATCAGTCGTTCTGCTTATTTCACCGTCCAGGCCTTCGAGAATCGACGATTGGCGAACAGCTCCTGCAGAACGTTGATCTGTTTCAGGCGCAGCACTTCATCGTCGTCCATGCCCAGCTCTTTGCCTATTTTAGCGTCATCCCAGCCCAGTAACGCCAGTTCGCGGACAATTTCTGACATCGCGTGGATCTGATGCCGTCCCCTTGCCCGGTTATGGCGAATGGTGGCCGCCATCCGATCGTGGCGTTCGCCTTCCAGGCAGGTAATGGGTAAATACCCTTTCAGCCGCGTTTTTAGCGCCGCCCGGCCTTTGCCCAGCTCGTGACGGTGAAAGCCATCGACAATTTCATACTCTTCTTCACTGGCCTGAGACACCACAATGGGTTGGGTGAAACCATCCTCTTCAATGGATTTCAGCAGCAGTTTCTTTTCCGGTGGCGCGACGGTATTGGGGTTGTAATCATTGGGCGCGATATGCTCGTTTTTGATCCATAAAACGCAGTCTACCGGTTGGTCGCGAAACGGGCTGACGCGATGAATGGCCATTCTGAATTCGTTGATGGCTTTAATGCGCTCTTCTTCGGACAACGCAGAAAGAAAGTGCGTGAGTTCCTGTGTTAGTCGTTGTTGCATAAAATTCCCCACTCTTTACGTTTTGCTTTCATGCGATCGCTGTAACGTTGGTAACTCTTTGGCTTCGTCGGACTGAAAGAGAGCGCCCGACACCAGTAATCATTATTCAGTAAAACCTTACAGATGCGCCGCCAGGACGGAATGTCTTTCGCGCCAATATCACCCGCCTGGGTTTCCGGGATCTCCCCGTCGCCTTTTTTCTTATACCACTGCAAATAGACGGCAATTTTGTTTCGGTAATGCTCTGCCGTTTTCTCCGGCATACTTTGCAAGAGCAGCATGGCGTACTGCTGCCAGCTTAAATGGTCGGGCTTGAGGATCTTCCGATGCCCGTAAAAATGATTGTTTTGTCCGGCGTATATTCCGCCGCTTCTGACGCCGCTGACGCGTTCGCACATAAGCGCCCATCTTTCAGGTTCAATAACATGGTACAGCCACAGCCCCTGGCGTTGTTCAGGGCCAAACGGTTCGCAAATGCGCATATAGCGAGCCGGAACGCCAGCCTGATACATCAGGTTATAAAGCGGATTGCAGGGCAGTTTTGTTTGTGCGAACCAGGTCCAGATATCCGCGGTTTTCCAGTCATATATCGGGTAGATATACCAGGTGTGTCCGCCCGGCGCGGCGGTGGTCCAGGGTTTATCATCGGCAAAACGTTGCTTACTCAGGCTGGCGATGGCGACAAAACGGTTATAAGACTCATCTGCACGAATACCGACCATCATGGCGGCCGGGCGTTTATTAGAAAACCAGTCGGCGAATTCGCGTACGAATTGTTCAAACGTCATCCCGGACTGATAGAAGGAAAAATAGCCCGGGTCGGTAATCGCATCCGGCGGCGGCTGGCGCACCCAGCGGGTATTGGGTTCCCAGCATTGCCATTCTGGCTGGAATTGTGAGAGTGAATTTTGCGTTGTCAGGGGCAACGCCACCCAATAGAAATGCTCAATGACGTCGGAATATGTCTGGCGCAGTGCGTCAATATAGTCGATGGTGCAGGAAAACTGCGCCTCCCAGTCAATAAACAGTATACTAATTTTTTTGTTTAACTTGCGTGCAAGCTGTGCAGTTAAATGCAGCATGAGCCCGGAGTCTTTCCCGCCTGAAAATGAGACACAGACGCGTGGAAGATTCTCAAGGGTCCATGATATTCGTTCTTCTGCGGCTTCAAGAACGTTTTGATCTAAAGGAATCTTATAAACAGACATATAAAGCCTATCCCTGAACGGTAATATCATTAATATAATACAATAAGTAATTATATACGATAGGCCGTTTGAGGGATTGTGCAAAATTCATATTTATTATGAATGTGTTGGCGCTAAGTATTTATATAACAAATGCTTAGCGCTCAAAATCTTAACCGTCATTATTCATCCGTGAAATCATCTCCGAAAACATCTTATTATTCATGGAGGAACGGTTGTATAAGTAATAAAGCTGAACAGGTGGGATCGCAAATGGATAATTGATTCGTTTGAATTGTAATAATGGTTGATAGAAATCGAATATGACTCTGGGTATAAAACCAATAATGTCCGTTGAAGAAATAACGTTTGCAATAGCAATTAGCGACTGGCTACGAAAACCAATTTTTCTCCCCTTAATAATATTCTCGGGATGTAGTTGATATTCTTTCACACCTGGATCATCATGGAGAAACAGCGTGAATTGTTCTTCTAAAATGTCCTCCAGGGAGGAGTGTTCATTAATGCGAGGATGATCTTTGCTGCATACCAGAATACAATCTACAGGATTAAAAGGCTTGCAAATAACTGAACGATTATTCACTGGATATAAAGAAATGACCAGATCAGCTTTTCGATAAGCTAACAAATCTTCAGCCGACTCTTTGCTGGTGAGAATATCATGGTGTTCAATTTCTATGTTCGTATTCTGACGAACTTTCTTTATTAAATCCATAATACTTTCAGAAATAAGGAGTTGGGGGCCATAAATTATAAATCTTTTCCTGATTTCTGTCTCATGCATGATATTTATCGTCTGTTCAAGACTGTTCAGATTATTTTCCAGGTGGTGATGCAAGTTAATCCCCATTGTTGTGGGGGTAATGCCTTTACCAGCACGGATAAATAACGGATCGTTTAACTGCGTCCGCAACCGCTGTAGCGACTGGCTCACCGCTGAGGGTGTGATGTAAAGCGTTTCAGCCGCCTTACTGATGCTGAGATGCTGGTAAATACATTCAAAAATAACCAACAGGTTAAGGTCGAATTTTTTGAGATCGTAAAGGTTAGCCATGTTTTTTTCCTGTTTCCATTTCTAAGATGAAATTATCAATTGCATGTATATATCAGGTGTTGTCACTGATGAAAATTTAAGGATGTAAACTTAAAGGTACATTTAGTATGGCTAAAATAACACATTAAATTTTTTTTGGTGAAGAAATTAAGAAGTATTGAGGGCGATTATGGTCAATTTAATTTTAATCACCCCACAAAATGTTAATGACTTTTCATCATGGTTTCCAGTTGCGCGTTATCAGGTAAACCGACGACCTGCTGCAGCACATTGTCCTTATTCATATAATAGATAGCAGGCGTCACATTTGCGCCCAGATCGTCCATAATTTTTTGATGCATATTCAGGATCTTCATTTGTTCAGGCGGGACGGAGGCCGGCACGTTAAGTGGCATTTTGCCCCCCGAGGCTTCATAGTCATGCCAGACTTTAGCCGGATCTTTTTCCGCCAGAATGGCGGCGGCGGTCGCCGGGCTTTCCGGCTTAATGACCCCGACAAGCAAAGTACGTAGCTGCACTTTTCCGGATTCCACCCACGGGCGGGCCTGCTGCCAGAACTGTTTACAGTACGGGCAGAAGGGATCGGCAAAGACGTACAGCACCACCGGCGCATCTTTTTTGCCATCCAGCAGCCACGTGGCTTTTTCCATCCGCTGCCAGATTTCCCGGCCAGCCGGGGCATAAATCTCTTTCTCGATCAGTTGATTGCTCAGGTTGTCGCCTTTTTCATTGTACATATAACCCGAAATCGCCTGTTTTCCGTCCGGCGTCAGGTAGATAGTCACCCCCATGTCCTGGTATTTTCCCAGATACCCTTTCATCCCCCCCGGCGCGTCGAAAGACTTGATGATAGTAATGCCTTGTTTTTCGATGGCTTTAACCGGCGCCGGAAGCTCTTCGCCATGAGCGAGAAAGGGCAGCAGGGTGAGCAGAAGCGTGCGTTTAAACATTTTTATTCCTTATAAATCTAATGCGTTACGAGCATGATGGGCAAACCTATCACAGCCATAGGCAACATCTCGGAGGGAATGATTGCCCTTTTCCCGGCAGGGTGTTGTAATCCTTTTCGCTGTTACAGCCTTTGTTAAGGTAATGTAGAGCGCAACACTTAGCCAGTTTCACTGGCGCTGAAGTTACCTACGGGTAGTTCAGGTAACGGGGCCGCCTGCGAAGGTGGCCCTTTTTACGTTGGATTGTTCAGGTTCACCACGTTGGTGAGAGAAGGTTGTTAGCTAACGCTTATTGATTTGATAAAGGAAACGCATTAGCCCTGTCAGTCATTTTTCGTTACCTTACAACTCAACGAAAACACGGAGGAAGTACAGATGTCCTTGATTAACACTAAAATTAAACCTTTTAAAAACCAGGCGTTCAAAAACGGTGAATTCATCGAAGTTACCGAAAAAGATACCGAAGGCCGCTGGAGCGTGTTCTTCTTCTACCCGGCTGACTTTACCTTCGTATGCCCGACTGAACTGGGTGACGTTGCAGACCATTATGAAGAACTGCAGAAGCTGGGCGTAGACGTTTACTCTGTGTCTACTGACACCCACTTCACCCACAAAGCATGGCACAGCAGCTCTGAAACCATCGCGAAAATCAAATATGCGATGATCGGTGACCCGACTGGCGCCCTGACCCGTAACTTCGACAACATGCGTGAAGACGAAGGTCTGGCAGACCGCGCGACGTTTGTTGTTGACCCGCAGGGTATCATCCAGGCGATCGAAGTTACCGCTGAAGGTATCGGCCGTGACGCATCTGACCTGCTGCGCAAAATCAAAGCTGCCCAGTACGTTGCTGCTCACCCAGGCGAAGTGTGCCCGGCGAAATGGAAAGAAGGCGAAGCGACGCTGGCTCCATCCCTGGACCTGGTGGGTAAAATCTAAATTTCCGTCGTCTTTTCCGCCATAGCTGCGTTGGCGTCGCCTGTTCACCCCGGTCACTGACTTCCGTAAGCTCCGGGGATTCTCAGGCTAGCCGCCTTGCTGTGACGCGAAATACTTTGGAAATTGTTTCAGTCATGGGCGCGCCTGCGCCCATTTCATTCCAGCACCATGACGCAAGTTGCATTCAGGCGGCCCGTTTAAGGCAGCTTGCATGATGATGTTTTCAGAGAGGGAAGAATGATGCTCGACACAAATATGAAAACCCAGCTCAAGGCTTACCTTGAGAAACTCACTAAACCTGTTGAGCTGATTGCCACGCTGGATGACAGCGCTAAATCGGCAGAAATCAGGGAACTACTGGCTGAAATCGCCGAACTGTCGCCGAAGGTGACGTTCAAAGAAGAGAACAGTCTGCCGGTGCGTAAGCCGTCTTTCCTGATTACCAACCCAGGTTCTGACCAGGGACCTCGTTTCGCAGGTTCTCCGCTGGGCCACGAATTTACTTCTCTGGTACTGGCGCTGCTGTGGACTGGCGGCCATCCGTCGAAGGAAACGCAGTCTCTGCTGGAGCAGATCCGCGATATCGACGGCGAGTTTGAATTCGAAACCTATTATTCGCTTTCCTGCCATAACTGCCCGGACGTGGTGCAGGCGCTGAACCTGATGGCGGTGCTGAACCCGCGTATTAAGCACACGGCGATTGACGGCGGCACCTTCCAGAACGAGATCACCGATCGCAACGTGATGGGCGTACCGGCGGTCTTTGTTAATGGTAAAGAGTTCGGTCAGGGGCGTATGACGCTGGCGGAAATCGTCGCTAAAGTGGATACCGGCGCAGAAAAACGCGCAGCCGAAGAACTGAACAAGCGCGACGCTTACGATGTGTTGATTGTCGGCTCCGGCCCGGCGGGCGCGGCAGCAGCGGTTTATTCCGCGCGTAAAGGTATTCGTACCGGCCTGATGGGCGAACGTTTCGGTGGTCAGGTGCTCGACACGGTAGACATTGAAAACTACATCTCCGTACCGAAAACCGAAGGCCAGAAACTGGCGGGCGCGCTGAAGGCGCACGTCAGCGATTACGATGTTGATGTGATCGACAGTCAGAGCGCCAGCAAACTGGTTCCGGCAGCCGTTGAAGGCGGGTTACACCAGATCGAAACGGCGTCTGGCGCGGTGCTGAAAGCGCGCAGTATCATCATTGCGACGGGTGCGAAATGGCGCAACATGAATGTGCCGGGTGAAGATCAGTATCGCACTAAAGGCGTCACTTACTGCCCGCACTGTGACGGCCCGCTGTTTAAAGGCAAGCGCGTCGCGGTGATTGGCGGCGGTAACTCCGGCGTTGAAGCGGCGATTGACCTCGCGGGCATCGTTGAACATGTTACGTTGCTTGAGTTTGCGCCTGAAATGAAGGCAGACCAGGTGTTGCAGGATAAAGTCCGCAGCCTGAAAAATGTCGACATTATTCTGAACGCGCAGACCACGGAAGTAAAAGGTGACGGTTCGAAAGTGGTTGGTCTGGAATACCGCGACCGCGTCAGCGGTGATGTTCACAGCGTTGAGCTGGCGGGGATTTTCGTGCAGATTGGTCTGCTGCCGAACACCAACTGGCTGGAAGGCGCCATCGAGCGTAACCGTATGGGTGAAATCATCATCGATGCGAAATGCGAAACAAACGTGAAAGGCGTGTTCGCTGCCGGCGACTGCACCACGGTGCCGTACAAGCAGATCATCATCGCGACCGGCGAAGGGGCAAAAGCGTCACTGAGTTCCTTTGACTACCTGATCCGCACGAAAACGGCATAAAAAGAAAGTAAGACGATACCTGCAATAAGAAAGCCCTGCCGAAAGGCAGGGCTTTATCGTTTATGAAGCGGTGAGTCTAACGTACGACCAGCACCGGCAGCGTTGCATGGCGCACGACGCTGGAAGCGTTAGATCCCAGCAGGTGCGTGGTGATCGACGGGTTACGTGAACCAATCACCACCACATCCGCATCCAGTTCTTCACCCAGCTCATTGACCACATCGCGGACGCTGCCGAAGCGGACGTGCTGTTTAATACGTGACGGATCAATGCTGAAGTGCCCGACCATGGTCTGCAGTCGGGTCTCGGCTTCGTGCTGCAGATGCTCTTCGAAGCGACGAACGTCGGCGGCAAAACGATGCAGGCTCAGGCTGGCAGAGCCTGGCAATACATGTAACAAATGAATCACGCCATCCTGCTGCGCCAGAAACTCAGCGTGGCGGATCGCCTTGTCGCTTAGCTCCATTTCAAAAACATCAACCGGCATAATGATCGTCTTATACATACCCGTTTCTCCCTGTTAATGAATACTCAAATCATTCAAGCATATAATAATATTCCTTTCTGCTCTTTGTCTGGCACTTTTTCACTTCGTCCTGTTTCTTTAGCGAAAATGCCCCGCGCGTGCAGCCAGGAATAATCCCAAAGGCGCGCTGCGTGACGGCTTTTCCCCGCTGATGGCTACCCTTTAGAGATGCGCCGATTTTAAAACCCTGTACCGGAGGTTATATGAAAGCACTGACGTACCACGGTCCGCATCATGTTCAGGTTGAAAATGTTCCCGATCCCATTATTGAGCAACCTGACGATATCATCCTGCGAATTACCGCGACCGCCATCTGCGGTTCCGATCTCCACCTGTATCGCGGGAAGATACCTCAGGTTAAGCATGGCGATATTTTTGGCCATGAGTTCATGGGAGAAGTGGTTGAGACCGGTCGCGACGTAAAGACCCTGAAGAAGGGCGAACGGGTCGTGATCCCTTTTGTGATCGCCTGCGGCGACTGTTTTTTTTGCCGTTTGCAGCAATATGCCGCCTGTGAAAACACCAACGCCGGCAAGGGCGCGGCGCTGAATAAAAAACAGATCCCGCCGCCGGCCGCGCTGTTTGGCTACAGCCACCTTTACGGCGGCGTGCCGGGCGGACAGGCGGAGTATGTTCGCGTACCGAAAGGCAACGTCGGGCCGTTTAAGGTTCCGCCTTTGCTGTCTGACGACAAAGCGCTGTTTCTGTCGGATATCCTGCCTACCGCCTGGCAGGCGGCGAAGAATGCGCAAATCCAGAAAGGCTCGAGCGTGGCGGTCTTTGGCGCTGGCCCCGTCGGGCTACTGACCATCGCCTGCGCGCGGCTACTGGGCGCCGAGCAAATTTTTATCGTCGATCACCATCCCTACCGACTGCGTTTCGCCGAAGCGCGTTACGGCGCGATCCCGATTAATTTTGACGATCATAACGATGCGGCGGAGCTGATTATTGAGCAAACCGCGGGGCATCGCGGCGTGGATGCGGTGATTGACGCCGTGGGGTTTGAAGCCAAAGGCAGCGCCACGGAAACGCTGCTGACCAACCTGAAGCTCGAGGGCAGCAGCGGGAAAGCATTGCGCCAGTGTATTGCTGCGGTAAGGCGTGGCGGGATTGTCAGCGTGCCGGGCGTTTACGCCGGATTCATCCACGGCTTCTTGTTTGGCGATGCGTTTGATAAAGGGCTGAGCTTTAAAATGGGGCAAACTCACGTCCATGCCTGGCTGGGCGAGCTGCTGCCCTTAGTGGAAAAAGGACTGCTCAAGCCGGAAGAAATCGTCACTCACTATATGCCGTTTGAAGACGCAGCTCGCGGGTATGAGATCTTCGAAAAACGTCAGGAAGAGTGCCGAAAAGTCATCCTGGTGCCGGGCGCGCAAAGTGCAGAGTCGGCGCAGAAAACGGTGAAAGGGCTGGTGAATGCGATGCCAGGCGGCGTTATCTGACCCTTACCAGCGCTTTTCCAGATACAGAACTGCTGCGATGACGATTGCCGCCATCACGAAAAACCCCAGCAGTATCGCAAAAGTCTCGTTCATGACTGTACCTGCCGGTGAAACCGATTAATAGCCTGTCCTGTCAGGCTATTTCATTTGCCCTTTGGAACCGGGCAGTGCGCAAACTGGCGGCGATAAAGACGCCGACTGAAACCGGCTCTAAGTATGGATCGGGCGGTGAAAGGATGAACCAGGAAGAAGGGATGATTTTCGGAAAGAGGATGCAGGGCATCCTCTGGGTAAAGCGGAAAATCGCTTATGCAGATGAGGGATTAACGCAAATAGTCGCCTGCGGCTTCTGGCTGGTATTCCAGTTCGAGCACTTCAAGGTGCGTGGAGGCGCCGCCCGGCAGTTCCCAGTGAATGCTGTCGCCGACGCGCAGGCCAAGCAGCGCCGCGCCCACCGGCGCCATCACCGAAAGCTGGGTATTACTGTCGGTCATTGCCGCAGGATAAACCAGCGTGCGCACGCGAATTTCGCCATTGCTCAGATCGCGGAATTTCACCCGACTGTTCATGGTGACGACGTCAGGCGGCATGGTTTCTGGCGAACACATCTGGGCACGATCCAGCTCGGCATTTAACGCGTCAGCAATGGGTAAGTCAGCATACGCGGGCTGCTCCAGCAGGCGATCGATGCGTTCTGCGTCAAGGTCGTTAATGATGATAGTTGGTCTGGACATTTTTACTCCATGTCGTCAGTACTGCGTTTTGCCGCAGGTATAGATTCCCAAAAGAAAACCCTCACCGTCAGGCGGCGAGGGTTTAACTCTCCTGATGATACTGAGACTTCCGTGCACTTTGAAGTGATTTAGCTCACATTCAGGCAATTACCTGGTTGCTTACGGCTTCACGGAATTCTCGGCTAATACCCCACCTTGTCGAGAATAAAGTCTTTGCCGCAGTTTCCCGGATGCGGTTGCGGGGCGAAAGAGTCTGCCGTCAGCGGCGCGTTGATGGCACTGGCTTTCAGTGAAAACTGGATTTCGGTTAAATACGCAGGATTACCCTGACAGCTTAGCTTCACTGCTTTGCTATTTTCTTTACCCCAGCGTCTGGCAAACGCCGCGTCGAACGCGCTGCGGCTGACACGTTGACCATAATGGTCGGCGAGGAAGGTTCCCAGCTCGCTGCTTTTGATCTCTTTATTCAGACGCACCATTGTGCCGAAGTAAGCATCCGGATCAAAGCCGAAGCAGGCGCCGTGTTTGGCGTACTCATAGCGCTCAAGGCAGGAGCGTCCACCGGCGCCCGGCATCACTTCGCTCAGTTTGGCGGCGCTTTCCAGCGACAGGCCGGTTTCCGGCGCCGCGCATTTGCGGCTGGCGCGCGCTTCCGGCAGGTTAGGGATTGGACGCGTGGCGCAGCCAAACCGCATCCAGCGCCGTTCATCCACCCCGCGCGAGGCAACGGACTTTGGCAACCCTGGCCATAAACCGTGTACCGTCAGGAAATCAGCCTTATTGGCGGTCTCTTTTTGCAGGCGGCACTCGTCAGGTTCATGGCGGTTGCGCTCATGCTGGCTCTGGCAAAATCCGGTTTGCCAGGAGAGCGCCAGCACGTAGCGATCAAAATCGCCATACTGTTTTGCCTGAAGCGGTTCGGCGAACGCCGATGAAAAAGGAAGCAGGGTTGCAGCCAGAAGAACAGATTTTTGCCAGATTGGTTTCATGGTGAGCGTGGGACTTATATAAAAACTGAATAGTCTCTATTTAACCATAAAAAAGCCCGCCGGGTATGATTACCGGGCGGGCGGTGGGGTTATTCCGTTTTCTCGCGTGGAAAAATCAGTTCCACATAGCCAGTATCGGCCAGCCAACCAGCAGCAGCATCGCGATGTAAATCACCCCGAAGATTGCGCCAAGACGCCAGTAATCTTTAGATTTCACGTAGCCACAGCCGTAGATGATGACGCCAGGGCCCGTTGCATACGGGGTCAGGCAGCCCATGATACCGATGGACAGCACCAGCAGAAGACACAGCTGCTCCATAGGAACGCCTGGAATACCTTTACCAATCGCCAGGATCACGGGCAGCATGGTGGCAGTGTGCGCCGACAGACTGGCAAACAGGTAGTGGGCAAAATAGAACACCAGTACCAGCACAATGACTGTCGCATTAGGCGAGAAGCCTTCCAGATGCGCGCTCATGGTGTTAGCAAACCAGTCGATGAAGCCAGAGCGGGTCAGGCCGTTTGCCATCACCACCAGGGTGGCGAGGTTAACCAGGGTGTTCCACGCGCTATTATATTTGGTGATATCTTTCCACGGCACTACGTGCAGCGCCAGCATCAGCGATACCGCCAGCAGACCGACCGCGGTGGCGTCAATCAGCTCACCGCCAAACACCCACAGGCCTAAGCTCAGCAGAACCAGGCCGATCAGCGTCCACTCTTTGCGGGTCAGACGGCCCATGGTTTTCAGTTCATCGCCCGCCCAGGCAGCAACTTCCGCACTGTGCGTCACTTCCGGCTTGTACAGTACGTAAGAGAGCCATGGCGCAACGATCAGCAAAATGATGCCGACTGGCAGGAAGCCGAGGAACCACTGCAACCAGCTGATCTGCACGCCCGCGATTTTACTCACGAACTCCAGACCCAGCACGTTTGGCGCCGCGCCGGTGACAAACATAGAGGAGCTCAGGCTGGTACTGATCACCATCATCCACATCAAATAGCCGCCAATATGACGCGCTGACGGATCGTTCGGGAACGATTTAAACAGCGGCGGCAGGTTTTTGATCACCGGGAACACGGTGCCGCCGGTACGGGCGGTATTGGACGGCGTAAACGGCGCCAGCAGGATGTCGATGATGACAATCGCATAGCCCAGGGTCAGGGTGCGTTTACCCATGAACTTCACCAGGAACAGCGCGATCCGGCGACCGAGGCCGGTCACTTCGTAGCCCAGCGCGAAGATAAACGCGCCGAACACCAGCCAGACGGTGGTACTGGAGAAGCCCGCCAGCCCCCATTTCAGCGCCTGTTTGCCGGCGTTAAAGGAAGGATCGGCCAGTTCTGTGGCATCAAACAGCAGGTAATGGCTGCCAATGACGCAGATAGTGACGGCAATAAAGCTGATCGCGGTAGCCGGAATAGGCTCCAGGATCATCCCGACAATCATCGCCACGAAGACGGCGAAGTAGTGCCATGCCTGAGGGGGCATACCGTCCGGAACAGGGATAAGAAACATGACGCCCATGACGATAAGAGGCGCCAATAATTTCCATATATTATCTTTAGATAAAGACATAAGTGCTTCTCCGAAAAGGAAATTTTAATAAGTGTTTAAATGGTTAACCTGAGAAAGTTGAGCTAAAAACCACGTCACGATCAGCAGATCGGCGCTACCGCCGGGGCTGAGATTGCGTTCAATACACGCCTGATCGAACTGGTGAAGACGGTCGAGATCGTCGGCGCTACGAATGCCGCCGCTTTGCAGTAAGGCTGTGGCCTGCTGCTGGATCCAACGCAAACCTGCCGCCCCGCCGCGCGAGGCGACGTTGGTATCGCCATTGCGCGCGATCAGCACAAGCAGCGTGTCGAGCAGCGCCAGTTCCGGGTCGCGTCCCGTGGCGAGCAGGGTGCGGTAATGCGGCAGTGCGTGGCGGATCACTAAGGGGTATCCCGCCTCGGCTTCGCCGCGCGCGCCGGTTAAGCCCAACTGGAAATAAAGACGCTGGCCTGCGGTTTTTTGGTGATTGTTATTGCGCAGTTCGCGTGTCGTCAGGCCCCGGCAAAAGCTGGCGGCGGCGGCGCAGATCGTTTCAGGCGTAATGGGGCGCTGCAGCTGATGTAAGCGGCCAATGGCGGCGCACAGCAAACCCAGCGAAAAAATGCTGCCCTTGTGGGTGTTGACCCCAGCGGTGGCGCGGAACATATCCGCTTCGCAGGCCATACCTAATGGACGCAGCCCGCTTAACACCGAGTTTGCCGGTAGCTGTGCGCAGCAGGCGCCGTATTCGATAAAACGCGGCAGCCAGCCCTGAATGGCCAGCGCGCTACGATGAAAATCGGCGAGCGCCATATCTTTATGCGCGCCGCAGTTCAGGCGATCGACCAGTCCTGGCTTCGGCGACAGATTCACTTCCGTCAGCATGGCGCGCCAGGCGAGATGCGCGTAAGCGTCAAACAGCGTGCGCGGCAGGGCGGTGGTTTCACCGTGCGTATCGGGAATCGGCAGCATGTAATAGCGCCTCCATGTGGTTAAGAAGATCGGAGAGCGTATGGGTTTTCCCGCGCGCGCACGCTGCGGCGCTTTGCCCGCACAGCAGGCAGCGGCGGGCAGGCAGCGCAAAATGGCGACGGGAGAGAATTTCGCCTCCGGGCGTCAGGACGTCGATGTCCCACAGGCGTCCCAGAGGATGGTTGTGTTCAAGCTCTATCGTCGCGAGCTTGATGTCACGGGCCGGCGCTTCTATGGAGATCATGCCTTCCGGCCCGCTTGCAGAGGCCAGTGCAGCCTGCTCCCTGATTAACCAGCCCGCTGTCTCCGCCAGCGCGTACAGGGCAGTCACGCCGTGATTAAAGAGGCGACGGGTGAGCGCGCTGTCTTTGATCGGGCCGGGCGCCACCACGGTAAAGGAGACCAGTGGAATGGGATGGCGCTTAAGCCAGGCGTGTTGCCTTGCCTGTCTCTCATCCCGGCTGGCGAGCAGCTCGGGAATAGAAACCGCGTGGCGGGTGGCCTGTTCAGGAAGCAGGTGCATGGCTTATTCCTTCACCTGATGAACAACGTCAATCACGGAACCGTCGCGATAACGCACCACGGCGATCACGCGGTCAGTGAACGCGATGGGACGCGGTTCGCCAGTGAGCTGTTGCGCGCGCTCGCGCAGCCACGCAATCGGCACCACTTTCATACCGGCTTCTTTCAGGCGTTCCGCCAGTTCCGGTCGTGCCGGGTTAACGGCAATGCCGTGGTCGGTCACCAGAATGTCGACGCTGGAGCCCGGGGTGACGCAGGTCAGCACGTTATCGACCAGCGTGGGAATGCGACCGCGTACCAGCGGCGCGACGATGATGGACAGCGCAGCAGCGACCGCGGTGTCGCAGTGACCGCCGGACGCGCCGCGAATCACGCCGTCGGAGCCGGTCAGCACGTTGACGTTAAACTGGGTGTCCACTTCCAGCGCGCTCAGCACCACCACGTCCAGGCGGTCAACGGAGGCGCCTTTGGAACCCCAGTTTGCGTACTGGTTCGCGCTGATTTCGATGTGGTTCGGGTTGCGCGCCAGCGACTGAGCGGCGTTGCGATCGAAGCTCTGGACATCCAACAGTTTGCGAATCAGCCCCTTTTCATGCAGGTCGACGATGGTGGCGGTGATGCCGCCCAACGCAAAGTCCGCACAAATGTTGCGGCTGCGCATTTTGTCTTCAAGGAAGCGGGTGACCGCCAGCGACGCGCCGCCGGTGCCGGTTTGCAGCGAGAAACCTTCTTTGAAGTAGCCGGAGTTAACAATCACGTCCGCCGCGCTGCGGGCAATAAGCAGCTCGCGGGGGTTGGTGGTCATACGGGTGGCGTCTGCGCCGATTTTATCGGCATCACCGACCTGATCGATCTGAACGATAAGATCGACCTGATCCTGGGCGATGCTGGCCGGATTATGCGGATACGGCAGCAGTTGTTCCGTCAACAGCACCACCTGATTGGCGCTTTCGGCGTCGACCCGGGCATAGCCGAGCGAACCACAGCAGGCTTTCCCGGTATAGCCGTTGGCATTACCAAACGGGTCGCAGGACGGCACGCCGAGAAAAGCGACGTCAATGTTCAGCTCGCCGCTTTGCACCAGATTGACGCGCCCGCCGTGGGAGTGGATCTGCACAGGCTCGGCCAGCAGGCCTCGCGAGATCTCTTCCGCCAACGGCCCGCGCAGGCCTGAAGTATAGATGCGGCTGACTACGCCTTTACGAATATGGTCAACCAGCGGCGCGTGGCAGTCGCTCAGGGAGCTGGAGGCCAGGGTCAGGTTTTTAAAGCCCATGCTGGCGATAGTGTCCATCACCAGGTTAATGGTCAGATCGCCGCCGCGAAACGCATGGTGGAAGGAGATGGTCATCCCGTCCTGTAAACCGGAACGACGGATGGCTTCTTCCAGGTTTGCGCACAGCTTTTGGTTGCGCGGTTTCTGCGCCTGCAGGTTCTGTTTGGACGCGTTTTTATAGCTGGACAGGTTGATTTCAGCGCGGCGGCTCCAGGCCGTTACCCGTTCCTGTCGTTGAGACTGTTCGTTTTTCTGGGTCATTATTTTTTGCCTTATTCTTCGCGGATGCCGGAAAGTTCTGCGCGGGAGAGCACCAGACGCGCGCGCTCGATCACCGGGCTGTCGACCATCTTGCCGTTCAGAGAGACCACCCCGAGTCCCTCGCGGGCGGCGGCTTCAGCGGCTTCCACGACCAGACGCGCATGGTTGACCTCTTTTTGCGTCGGGGCGTACAGGTTATGCAGCAGTTCAATCTGGCGTGGGTTGATCAGCGATTTGCCGTCAAAGCCCAACTGTTTGATATGCGCGGCTTCATGCAGAAAACCCGCTTCGTTGTTGGCATCGGAATACACGGTGTCGAACGCCTGGATACCGGCGGAACGTGCGGCCTGCAAAATAGCGCAGCGGGCGAACAGCAGTTCGGTGCCTTCCGGCGAGCGCTCGGTGCGCAGGTTGCGCACATAGTCTTCCGCGCCCAGGGCGATACCGATTAGGCGTTCAGAGGCGTGGGCGATCTCTACCGCGCGGGTAATGCCCAGCGGTGACTCAATGGCCGCCAGCAGGCCGGTGCTGCCTGGTTCGCGGCCGCAGGCTTTTTCAATGCGCAGGATTTCGTTTTCAATATCAATAACGTCCTGCGCCGTGTCGGTTTTCGGCAAACGAACCACGTCAGCGCCGCCGCGAACGACAGCCTCCAGATCGTTGACGCCAAACTCGGAGTCCAGCGCGTTGACACGCACGATGGTCTCTACATCGCGATACAGAGGATGCTGCAGCGCGTGGTAAACCATGCGACGAGCCGTGTCTTTCTCACGCAGCGCAACGGAATCTTCCAGGTCGAACATCAGCGCATCGGCGGGGTAAATAAAGGCGTTGCTGACCATGGCGGCGTTGGCGCCCGGAACAAACAGCATGCTGCGGCGCGTGCGGGTTTTACGTTGTTGTAAAGACGCGGAAATCATTGGCGATCCTCCCATGGCAGGGCCGGGATGCCGCTGGCGCGAGCCAGTAACGCTTCCAGTCGTGCGCGTAAAATACAGTCGAGCGCGCCTTTATCATCGACATTCACTTGCACGCCGCGTACGTCATATTGCGCAAGAACCGCCAGAATGGTGGCGCGAATGGCCTCGCCAAACTGTTTCTCAACGCTGCTATTGATTTGCAGGTCAATCTCCTGCGTATCGAGAGGGGCGATGCGGATCATCACATCACCCGACTCAAGTGTGCCTGCGACGGCAGCCTGGTTTATTTTCATTTTTCACCTGTTACTAATGCGGGGGTCTTTTGGCGGACTGTCGCACCGTTTGCGGGGCGTTCAGCCATTTGTTGCAGATAGTGCAACGTGGCAGGCGGCACCAGCGGCGCGATAGCCGTGAGATCTTTTTTAACCAGCAGCTTGCGGACCAGCGAGGCCGAGATGGGCGTCTCCTGGTAACACAGGCGCTCTATTTCCACCAGTTCAATCGGTGGGGCGGGAAGGGTGGGCGTCTCCAGCCAGAAACGCATGTCGTGGTTATACTGGGCGGTGACGGTACAGAACGGTTCCGTTCCGACGAAACGATGGGTGATTCCCAGGGCGGGCGCCAGATACTGACGGAAAATTTTCAGGTCAATTTCCGTATAGCAGTGATTAATGACGCTCTGTTCTTTAATGAAGTAACACGGGAATGTGGCGCGGGAAATAATGTATTCGGAACCGCGATGCACAGTGAGACGCGGGATATCCGCCGAGCCTTTGATCACCAGATCGAACCGGTCTTCATAAGGAAAGCGCGAGGTGTCTTCTTTCACCAGAAACAGATGCAGCCAGTCGCACTGCGCCGCCGCCTGCTGGATCAGATAGCGATGTCCGTTGGTGAATGGGTTGGCGTTCATTACGATGCAGCCGATTTTTTTACCGTCGTGACGCAGACGGGTTAACGATTCTGCGTAGCGTTTCAGGCGGGTTGCGCTGTTTTCCATCAGCACCATGATGCCGGGAACATTGGCGAGGGTCGAAAAACCGCACTGTCGGAACAGGACTTCGTATTCCGTTTTGGTGTAAATGAACAGATGCGTGCAATGTCTTTCGTAAGCGAGATTGATCAACTCTGTCGCCAGCGTGAGCGCTAATCCTTCGCCGCGTACCGATTCGCTGATGGCCACGCACTTAATGATATTTCCGGCAATGCCGCCGCAGGCGATAAGGCGGTCATCACGGGTCACCGTAATAAACACCTCCACGGTGGTATCGATGCTTAAATCATTCTCTTTCAGGAATTGTGTGATCGCCGCCATTTTTATATTTTCTGAGCGTTTGACCCGTGTAAACACATTATTACTAAACATAGTAAAGGCATCCTGAGAAGCTATATTGTTGCCGTTTTGAGGCGAATGTTGTACGAAAAAGCAATTTAATAACGTTTTGTTTTCATTTGGAGGAAAAGAAAATTTTGCGACGAGATATTTCTTTTTCTCCTGAACACATACATCGTAAGGAGTATTTAGGGGGTAAATTTTGATTTATTTCACAAACACTTAGATGGTTTTTATGGGTTTAATGGTTTTAAGTTTTTTAATTATTCTAATCACAATTTGAGATGTGGTTTTAAGTTGTTTAATTGATTTAAGGTGATGAATCTGTAACGATCACTCTTATTCCGCTTGCGTGGGAGTAAAACATTTTTATTACATTTAGCGTGCGTGCTCTGTTTATAATGCCGGTAAAGGAACAGCAATGTTGGTTCAAAAAAATAAAAAGCCGTTTTCTTTTTTTTGACAACTGGCATTTCCGTTGCGTATTTTTCTGCTTATTCTGGTTTTCTCGGTGTTCATTATCGCCGCGCTGGCGCAATATTTTTCCGCCAGCTTTGAAGACTATTTGACCCGCCACGTTCGTGATATGGCGATGAACCAGGCGAAGATCATCGCCGCGAACGACAGCATCATTGCGGCGGTGAAAACCCGTGATTACAAGCGACTGGCAACCATTGCCGATAAGCTGCAAATCGACACGGACTTTGACTACGTGGTGATTGGCGATCGCAACTCTGTTCGCCTTTATCACCCGAACCCGAAAAAAATCGGCTACCCGATGCAGTTCATCAAGCCAGGCGCGCTGGAGAAAGGGGAAAGCTATTTCATCTCTGGTACCGGCTCAATCGGCAATGCCATGCGCGCCAAAACGCCGATCTTTGATAATGAAGGCAATGTTATCGGCGTCGTCTCCATCGGTTATCTGGTCAGTAAAATAGACAGCTGGCGGTTGGACTTTATTCTGCCGATGGCGGGCGTGTTTGTGCTGTTGCTGGTGGTTCTGATGCTACTTTCGTGGTTGTTCGCCACCCATATTCGTCGTCAGATGATGGGCATGGAACCCCGGCAGATCGCCCGGGTGGTGCGCCAGCAGGAGGCGCTGTTTAGCTCGGTGTATGAAGGGCTGATTGCGGTGGATCCGGACGGTTTTATCACGGCGATTAACCGTAGCGCGAGAAAAATGCTTGGTCTGCGCTCGCCAGGACGACAGTGGTTAGGCAGGCGTATCGAGGACGTGGTGTCGCCGTCCGATTTCTTTACCGATCGCATTGCTGAAAAACGCGTTGACGTCATGATGAATTTCAACGGCCTGAGCGTGATTGCTAATCGCGAAGCGATCCGTTCCGGCGAGGAACTGCTGGGGGCGATTATCAGCTTTCGCAGTAAAGACGAAATCGCCACCCTGAACGCCCAGTTAACCCAGATCAAGCAATACGTAGAGAGTCTCAGAACGTTACGCCACGAACATCTTAACTGGATGTCGACGCTCAATGGCCTTTTACAGATGAAGGAGTACGATCGGGTCAGGGAGATGGTGCAGGGCGAGTCCCAGGCGCAGCAGCAGCTTATCGACAGTCTGCGCGACGCCTTTGCCGACCGCCAGGTAGCGGGATTGCTGTTTGGTAAGGTACAGCGCGCGCGTGAACTGGGGCTTAAAATGACGATTGTCCCTGGCAGCCAACTGCATCACCTGCCGCAAGGGCTGGACAGCACTGAATTTGCGGCGATTGTCGGCAATCTGCTGGATAATGCCTTCGAAGCGAGTTTACGCACAGTGGAAGGCAATAACGTGGTGGAACTGTATCTGAGCGACGAAGGTGACGAGGTGGTGATAGAAGTCGCCGACCAGGGCTGCGGCGTGCCAGAGGAGCTTCGCGACAAAATATTTGAACAGGGTGTCAGCACCCGTACCGATGAGCCGGGTGAGCACGGCATTGGCCTGTATCTGATTGCCAGCTATGTGAGACGCTGTGGCGGGATGATAACGCTGGAAGACAATTCCCCCTGCGGCACTCTATTTTCTCTCTTTATTCCGAAAGTGAAAAAGAACAATGACGGAACCATTAACCCTATTAATCGTTGAGGATGAAATGCTGCTTGCGGAAATGCATGCAGAATACATCCGCCATATTCCCGGTTTTAACCAGATCTGGTTAGCGGGCAACCTGGCGCAGGCAAGAATGATGATCGAACGCTTCAGACCGGGACTCATTCTGTTGGATAATTACCTGCCCGACGGGAAAGGGATCACCCTGCTGCACGAGCTGACCGAGTCGCGCTATCCTGGCGGCGTAGTGTTTACCACGGCCGCCAGCGATATGGAAACGGTATCGGAAGCGGTGCGCAGCGGGGCGTTTGACTATTTGATCAAGCCCATCGCTTATGAGCGACTGGGACAGACTCTGACGCGCTACCAGCAGCGCAAACGGATGCTGGAGGGTAATGACAGCGCCAGCCAGCGACAGATTGATGAGATGTTTAATGCTTATGCCCGTGGGGAGCCGAAAGACGATCTGCCAACCGGAATTGATGCGCTGACCCTAAACGCGGTGAAGAAGCTGTTCGCCGACCCACAGGTACAGCACACCGCCGAAACCGTCGCTCAGGCGCTGACCATCAGCCGAACCACTGCCAGACGGTACCTTGAGTATTGCGCCAGTCGGCATCTGATTACAGCGGAAATAGTGCATGGAAAGGTAGGACGGCCGCAGCGCAGTTACCACGGGTGATACACGTCAACCTTCACGCTGCCTCACTGTTCGCTACGCTCAAAACCCCAGTCACATCGTTATTATGCTCCTGGGGATTTCCCCGCGTCTTATCCGGCGCTGATCTCCCCCGGATAATATCAGCCGCCAGTGACGGCGGAAGACGTGCCTGGCACCATCACTTCGGTGGCGATAATCACGATTAACAGCCCCACCATGACCGGTACGGAAGTGCGTTTTACCACTTCAAACGGCGAAATTTTCGCCATTCCGGCTACCGCGACCACCACGCCGGAAACCGGAGAAATCGTCCGTCCCAGGTTGGAGGCTTGCAGCATCGGAATCGACAGGTACGCCGGGTTGATGCCGGACGAATGCGCCAGCTTGGGAATCATTTCGACAAACGCATAAAACGGCGCGTTACCGGAGCCGGTGGTCATCGCTGCCAGCATGGTCAGAATGACCAGCACCAGCATCAGAATGATGCTCGCCGAACCAAACGACGTGGCGATGGAGATCAGGCTCTGGATAAAGCCAATCGTGCTCAGACCCTGCGCGAAAACGCCTGCGGCCACCAGCAGCATCACCACGTTGGCGAAAGCATCCGCCATGCCGCGATACGCGACTTCCAGCCCGGAGAAGACTTTCTGGGTATTAAAGCCACGAACAAACTCCAGTACTGCCGCAATTAGCATACACAGCACGAGAATGGTGATGATGTGCAACTGCGGTCCCCACTTACCGTCAAAAATCAGTACCCCAATAATCGGTGTAAACGGCAGGATGGCATACAATGCCGGGGCTGTGGTGGTGATCTCATTCACGTCCAGTATTTCATGGGCGATGTTTTCTTTTTTATCCAGATAACGCTGCCAGAAAAAGTGCGCTACCGCCATACCGATAATGGCGGCTATGGAGATCGGCAACGTCGTTTTAAAGGCAAAGTCGATGAGCGGCATTTCGGCGGCTTTCGCTGCCAGAACCACGTCGCCGGAGGTAGGCGAAAGGATAATTGCGGCAGGGGACGCACAAATTGCCGCTGCGGCGCCGCGGCTGATCCCGACGTTAACCATGACCGGGAACAACGTCGCCATCAACAATACGCCGAGGCCGGTAGCAGAAGACACCGCCAGCGACATCAGACAGGCCACGAAATAGGCGGCAATCATCAGCAGGTAAGGCGAGTTAATGTACTGCAGCGGCCTGGATGCCAGCTTCACCACCATATCATTTGCGCCGATATGGGTCATATAGGCGGCGAAACCGCAGAGCATCATGATCATCATGCCGAGATCGCCGCCGCGGCTCATTAGCAGGATCTTGATGTACTCGACAATATCGGTCGCCGTGTAACCCGTTGTCGATTCACTGGCAGGCAGAACCTTATGTCCCATCAACGCGCTGATAATCAACAGCGCCAGACCGCCGACAAAGAGTACGCCGGTCGCGGAATACCCCTTAATTATGTAGCGGGCGACGCCCACGATAACCACTACTCCAATAAGGAGTTCAATCACTGTTAACATTGTTTCCCCTGTCGCATGGACACCCAGATATGAAAATAAGAAAATACCAATTAAGTGGTGTAAAAATGTGCCGAATAACCCTGCGACACTCGCTGATTAAAATCAAGAAACAGACGAATTAAATCTGAGTTATCGGCTTTTTTTACAATAATGCTACCGGTTCAATATATCTCAGCCGGCTTTATCCCTGTTATGGGTGTTTGTTTTATATTTGTGCAAATTATGATGCATCAATGTTAATAATTTGCGGGGCAGGAGAACAACGCGCGAAGCAGAACAAAAAAACAGCGATATCTCGCTGATAACACAGCAATAAATATACCCAAATATAATAAGGTTATTTGGGTGAAAATAAATCTTAGAACAATCTGATTCTGGTTTAAATCACCGCTGTTAAGGTCCCATTAAACTTTTTTTTGGTACAATTTAAGCTGTACTTAAGCAGGGTAATAAATATTGTGATGGTGGCTAAAAAATTCTTTTTCCTTATTGTTTTTCTTTTTATTCAATCCGGCCTGCAACAGCAGGCATTGGCTGAAGAGAAAGGATGGTTTACGACGTTTACCGACAATGTCGCGGAGACCTGGCGGGAGCCGGAACATTATGATTTATATATTCCTGCGATCACCTGGCATGCGCGTTTCGCTTACGATAAAGAAAAAACCGATCGTTATAATGAGCGTCCGTGGGGCGGCGGTTTTGGTCAGTCACGTTGGGATGAAAAAGGAAACTGGCATGGCCTGTATATCATGGCCTTTAAAGACTCCTGGAATAAATGGGAGCCCATTGGCGGCTATGGTTGGGAAAGCACATGGCGCCCACTGCCGGACGATAACTTCCGACTGGGGCTGGGCTTTACCGCAGGCGTTACGGCGCGCGATAACTGGAATTACATTCCTGTCCCGGTGCTGCTGCCGCTGGCGTCCATTGGGTACGGACCGGCAACGTTTCAGATGACCTACATCCCCGGTACCTACAATAATGGTAACGTCTATTTTGCCTGGATGCGCTTTCAGTTCTGAAGCGATAAGTGATTAAAAAGAGTAGATAAAACAATAAGCTATATGCTTATGCTAAAAAATAACGCGATATTTATCACTTTTTACCAAAGTTCGACTGGACAAAGCGTACCACAATTGGTGTACTGGTACCCGACACAGCATTTGTGTCTATTTTTCATGTAAAGGTAATTTTGATGTCTAAGATTAAAGGTAACGTTAAGTGGTTTAATGAGTCCAAAGGATTCGGTTTCATTACTCCGGAAGATGGCAGCAAAGACGTGTTCGTACACTTCTCTGCAATCCAGACCAATGGTTTTAAAACTCTGGCTGAAGGTCAGCGCGTAGAGTTCGAAATCACTAACGGTGCCAAAGGCCCTTCTGCTGCAAACGTAACCGCTCTGTAAGCCTACGTCAGCAAGAATTCAAAACCCGCTTAATCAGCGGGTTTTTTTTGATCTTCAGTGGCTGCTGGCGGCGGTAACTAACCAGAACGCCAGTGCGGTCATGGCAAACGAGCCGAGCAGGTTGACCAGCACATTCAGCATTGCCCATGCAACACGTCCTTCCTGAAGCAGAAAAACCACTTCCGCGGAAAAGGTTGAGAAGGTCGTTAACCCGCCGCAAAACCCCGTGGTGATAAGCACTTTCCACACAGGATCGATATGGGTCATCCGACTAAACCACGCCAGTCCCATGCCAATGATAAATGCCCCCAGTAAATTCGCGGTCAGGGTACCCACAGGGATCGCCTGATGTACCGGATTAAACCGCATACTGAGCATCCATCTCGCTACACTTCCTGTACCACCGCCAATAAAAACTGCTAAAAGAAGTTGTAACACTGCGTAATCCTGTTATTTGATGAGTAATGGGTATGAGTGTAACGCTGAATAAACAGGGTTGGCGAGTGTAACCAACCTGACTGGAGGGTGTATGTTCGCTGCTGCCGGGCAATTTGCCGTCAGTCCCGTATGGGAAGAAAACGCAGAAACCTGCGTATCGTTGATGACGCAAGCGGTCAAACGCGGCGTCTCGCTGCTCGTTCCGCCAGAAGCGCTGCTGGCGCGCGATGATGCGGATCCCGATTTATCGGTTAAATCCGCCCAGCGACTGGAAGGGGAGTTCCTGCAGCGGCTTTTGCAGGAAAGCGCAAACAATACCCTGACCACTATCCTGACTATCCACGTTCCTTCGCTTCCCGGACGCGCGGTGAATACGTTGGTGGCGCTGCGCGCCGGGAAAATCGTGGCGAGCTACGCTAAGCTGCATCTTTACGATGCGTTTTCGATACAGGAATCGCGAAACGTCGACGCCGGAAAGACGATTGCGCCGCTGATTGAGGTGGAAGGGTTTAAGGTCGGGCTGATGACCTGCTACGATCTGCGCTTTCCTGAGCTGTCGATCGCCCAGGCGCTACAAGGGGCGGACGTACTGGTACTTCCGGCTGCCTGGGTACGTGGGCCGCTGAAAGAGCACCACTGGTCAACGCTGTTGGCGGCCCGGGCGCTGGACACGACCTGTTATATGGTCGCTGCCGGTGAGTGCGGAAATAAAAATATTGGTCAGAGCCGGATTATCGACCCGTTTGGCGTAACCGTCGCGGCGGCGGCAGAGTGCCCGGCGCTGATCATGGCAGAGATTTCTGCCGCGCGGATCCGCCAGGTGCGCGCGCAGTTGCCGGTGTTACGTAATCGCAGATTTGCGCCACCGCAATTATTATGACGTTTTTTTAAACACTGCTTGATTCACCTTGTTACAGATTGCTATTGTGTGCGCGCGTCAAATGACCGTTAATGTTATCCGGTTATCAAGGCACGCTTTGCTGCCTGTTTTAATTCGAGAAGGTATTTATGGGTGAGATTAGTATTACCAAACTGCTGGTGGTTGCCGCACTGGTTGTTCTGCTGTTTGGTACCAAGAAGTTACGCACGCTGGGTGGAGACCTGGGCACGGCAATCAAGGGCTTTAAAAAAGCCATGAACGATGACGATGCGACTGCAAAAAGAGACGTAGACGGTAACGTTCAGGCTGAAAAACTCTCTCATAAAGAGTAATGCCCGGAGCAGGATGCTCATCCGTTTTATGCTGACGAGAAAAAACCCGCACGCTGGCGGGTTTTTTTTATGGCTGAAATGTAACGATTCGTTACTGAATCACTTCACTTCCATTCCTTTCGCCTGCAGGTCAGCATGGTAAGAGGAACGCACGAACGGACCGCAGGCGGCGTGGGTAAAGCCCATTGCCAACGCTTCCGCTTTCATCTCGTCAAACTCATCCGGGCTGACGTAGCGCTGTACCGGCAAATGGTGGCGACTCGGCTGCAGATACTGACCCAGAGTGAGCATGGTAACGCCGTGACGGCGCAGATCACGCATCACCTCAATGATTTCAGCATTCGTTTCGCCCAGACCCACCATCAGGCCTGACTTGGTCGGGATCTCCGGGTGCGCTTCTTTAAAGCGTTCCAGTAACTTCAGCGACCAGTTGTAGTCCGCGCCCGGACGAACCTGACGATAGATACGCGGTACGTTTTCAAGGTTATGGTTGAACACATCCGGCGGGGTGGCGGTCAGAATATCCAGTGCGCGATCCATACGGCCACGGAAGTCAGGCACCAGTGTTTCAATTTTTATGTTCGGGCTCTTTTCACGGATTGCGGTAATGCAGTCTGCAAAATGCTGCGCGCCGCCGTCACGCAGATCGTCACGATCCACGGAGGTGATCACCACATAGCGCAGCGCCATATCAGCAATGGTTTGCGCCAGCTTCACCGGCTCATTGGCGTCAGGGGCAACAGGGCGACCGTGAGCAACATCACAGAACGGGCAGCGACGGGTGCAAATTGCGCCGAGGATCATAAAGGTGGCGGTGCCGTGATTGAAACATTCCGCCAGGTTCGGGCAGGAGGCTTCCTCACAGACGGAATGCAGGCCGTTTTTGCGCATGGCGGCTTTAATGCCCTGGATACGTGTGGAGTCCGCTGGAAGCTTAATTTTCATCCATTCCGGTTTGCGCAGCAGGGCTTCGCGCTCTGTCGCCACATTTTTGACCGGGATAAGGGCCATCTTATCGGCATCGCGGTATTTAACACCGCGTTCCATCACAATGGGTTTACTCATAGCGTGCGTGTTCCAGTTGCGAATACGAAGGAAAGCGTTTTAATTCAATGAAATGTTGTATTTATCAACTATTTTTGAATTCACTACAGGCAGTATATCATTGAAACGGCCCTTAAAGCAGCCTGAGTGGTCGGTAAAATGTAAAATAGTTGTTGTTTTGTGCCATATGCCCAACCTCAGTTGTGACCCGACAGCAACATTTCCTTTTCAAAAAGCATCACGAATAACCGTAATCACGTTTTCCAGAATGGGATCGCGCAGGCTCAGTCGATTGTAATGGAGCGAGTAGTCGACCTGCTCGCGGTTCAGGGCGGGGTGCGGCAGCCGCTGTAGCGACCAGCACTGGTTGAACAGCGTGAAAAAGCGGGCTGGCATAATGCCGACAAGATCGCTGTGTGCGATCAGCGAGGCAAGGGTGAATATGTTATAGCTGCTGAAGCTGATTTTCCGGTTCGGGAAAATCTCCTGGATCCGCTGGCGCAGCAGCGTGAAGCTTTGCCCTTCTATCATCAACAGACTGTGTTCCGCATTGTCGACGTGCTCAGGGGTGGACGCGCCGGTCAGGAATGGATGGTTCTGCCGGCAAACCAGTTCAATGTTGTCGGAAAAGAGAACCTGATGCTGGACCACGCGATTGCTGTAGACGTGGTTATCAATAATCAAATCGGTCTGGAACTGGCTGAGTTGGGCTTCGGCGTCATGCACGGGAATATTCCGCAACAGCAGTTGCGGAAAGCGGGTTTTGATCGCCTGGTAGAGGGTGGGCATCACCAGCGCGCCGACGGACGGCGAGGTGCCAATGGTAATGGTTCGCTGTTTGTCATAACAGCCGGTAAGATCGAGAGCGCCGAGAATCGACTCAAGACCCTGGCTGATATATTCGTGCAAATGAGTGGCATAGGCGGTTGGCGTAACACCTTGTCCTTTGCGAATAAACAGCGGGTCGGGAAAAATAGTGCGCAGTTTCTGAATAGACTGGCTGATGGCCGAAGGCGTCAGATTGAGTATTTTGGCGGCGTTAACGATACCTTTATGAACATAAACAGCCTCAAAGATAGTCAACAGATTCAGGTCGATATTTCTTAGCGTTCTGAAAATTTGCGGTTTATCTTCGGGCCGGTGTTCGTAACAATGACCTTTCGGCTGACTATTCTCACTCACGCTCACACTCCAGATTTATTTGTTTTATGAATAATTGCGTGAGTTATATTTATGAGCTGCATATATTTTCTCCACCCTTACTCATCTTGCCATTGCGAAAAATGATTGCAAAAAGAATGACGATTGAATAATTAACGCGCGTCGATGAAAAATAGAATGACGACGAAACGAAATATTTCGTTAACGATTCAAACACAGAGATAATGAAAATATAGAAACCAGGCGGTTTTGTAAAGCCTTCAAGGGATCTGGATTAATGACCCAGCTAATTTGTGGGTCATTATTATCAATTGGTTAAGCAGTAATATATTCGTGAGGAGGATTATTTAGCAGGGCTAAAATATTTGCCAATAAACGTGGCCGAATATTTTCAGTGGTGGCTTGTTTATCCCACTGCGATATTTTTGTCATTTCCATTCCCGCATAACCACATGGGTTAATACGCAAAAATGGCGAAAGGTCCATATTTACGTTCAGCGCCAGGCCGTGGAACGAGCAGCCGCGGCGAATACGTAATCCGAGGGAGCAAATTTTCTTTTCGCCGACGTAGACACCTGGGGCATCGGCGCGGGGATGTGCGTCTATACCGACTTCCGCCAGCGTATTCACGACGGTTTGTTCCAGCAGGGTGACCAGTTCCCGGACGCCCAGCTTGCGGCGTTTGAGATTGAACAGGACATACATCACCTGTTGGCCGGGGCCATGATAGGTCACTTGTCCACCGCGATCGCTTTGAATCACCGGGATATCGCCGGGCATCAGGACATGTTCCGCTTTTCCCGCCTGGCCCTGGGTAAAGACCGGGTGATGTTCTACCAGCCAGATTTCGTCGGCGGTGTGCTCATCGCGGGTGTCTGTAAATTCGTGCATGGCCTGGGAGACGGGCTCGTAGGGTTGAAGGCCGAGCTGGCGGACCAATATTTTATCCTGAGACAAAACAGCATCTCCGTAGAGAAAACAAAAGAGGGAAAAAGTATATCACAGCGAGAGAGGAGAGGGGTTACCCGGACAATGCCGGGTAACGTTAACAGATTTACAGCACCATACGGACGATCTCAATGTTGCCGAGCTCTTCGTACAGTGTTTCAACTTGTTCAATATGCGTGGCGTTGATGGTAATAGAAACCGAGTGGTAATTGCCTTTGCTGCTTGGTTTTACCGTCGGAGAGTAATCACCTGGCGCATGGCGCTGTACCACTTCAACCACCTGATCGACCAGCTCAGGTAACGCCTGCCCCATAACTTTGTAAGTAAAAGGCGTAGGGAATTCAAGCAGTTCGTTAAGTTTGGTTTTCATGTCAGCTCCGGCGTAACGTAAAAAAATGACAACTCCCGCGGCAAGGCGGGAGTTTTACTGATGCTTAGTATATGGGGATGGAAATCACACTTTCAAGTGTTCGATTTTTAACCAAACCAGTGATGGAACATTAATTTAATGTAATCAATGATTTTACCGAAGAAGTTGCCTTCCGGGATTTCCTGCAGCACAACCAGCGGACGTTGCTCAATGGTTTTGCCGTCGAGCTGGAAGTTAATGGTGCCGACCACCTGATTTTTCTGCAACGGCGCGTGGAGTTCCGCGTTGTTCAGAACATAGCTGGCCTTCAGATCTTTCATGCGTCCGCGCGGGATGGTCAGATACACATCTTTATCCACGCCTAAGGAGGCGCGATCGGTATCGCCAAACCAGGCGGGTTCAGAGGCGAACTCTTTACCGGCTTTCAGCGGGTTGACGGTTTCGAAGAAACGGAAGCCCCAGGTCAGTAGCTTTTTACTTTCGGTTTCACGACCTTTATAGGTGCGTCCCCCCATCACTGCGGAGATCAAACGCATCTGCCCTTCGGTCGCGGAGGCGACAAGGTTATAGCCCGCTTTTGCCGTATGTCCGGTTTTGATACCGTCCACATTCAGGCTGTTATCCCATAACAGGCCGTTGCGGTTCATCTGGCGAATGCCGTTAAAGGTGAACTCTTTTTCTTTGTACACCGAGTATTCGTTCGGCACATCGCGGATCAGCGCCTGGCCAATCAACGCCATGTCGCGGGCGGAGCTGTACTGACCTTCCGCATCCAGACCATGTACCGTCTGGAAGTGGGTGTTTTTCAGTCCCAGCGCGTTCACATAGCTGTTCATCAGACCTACAAACGCGTCCTGGCTCCCTGCGGCAAAATCCGCCATCGCCACGCAGGCGTCGTTACCGGACTGCAGGTTGATGCCGCGAATCAGCTGTGAGACCGGCACCTGCATTCCTGGCTTCAGGAACATCAGAGAAGAGCCTTTGAAGACCGGGTTACCGGTCGCCCAGGCATCGTTGCCAATCGTGACCAGATCGGTTTCTTTGAATTTTCCCGCTTTCATTGCCTGACCGATAACATAGCTGGTCATCATTTTGGTCAGACTGGCCGGATCGCGACGGGTGTCGGCATTTTGTTCAGCCAGCACCTTGCCGGAGTTGTAATCAATAAGGATGTAAGACTCCGCATCGATCTGCGGAACACCCGGGATCATGGTTTTAATATTCAGGTCATCGGCATGCGCGCCTGAGATAGCGGCTGTGAAGAGAGCCGTGGTGAGCGCCATGCGCTGCATGAAACGAGCGGAAAAAGTGGTCTTCATGGTCTGAACTACGACATCCGTGATGGAATTGAAAAAAGTGCCTTACTATAGCAAATGCACTACCGGCAGGCATCTGACTTTCCGGGTGACTTTTGTTAACGTTGTTAACGTCACTTACAGAAATTGACAAATCAGATGCCGCTTTTACGTTATTGCGCGCCGGTGATGAATGACTGCAGCTGGGCTTCGGATTGTAAACGCTGCTGTAGCGCGCTGGCTTCCGCTTTACTGGCGAAAGGACCGAGCTGAATTCGCCACACGGCGCCGTTCTGGGTCACGCGTCCAGGCACGTTAAACTGCTGTGCTAACCGCGTCTGATACTGTTGCGCGCGCCCCTGATCGCTGACTGCCCCGACCTGAACAACATAATGACCGGATGCTGCAGCAGGCGCTGCGGCAGGTACCGTTGCAGTTGGCGCGCTCACAGGAGCGGTTACCGGCGCGGCAGTGGTGGGTTGCGCAGCCGGTGTCGGTTCACTGCCTTCCAGAACGCCTGACGCTAAGGTCGTTGGCGCGCCGAGGAAACCGCTACTGTTTACCGGCGCGCCAGCGCTGTCTTCGCTTTTCAGCGTGGCGTTACTGATCGCGCGAACATCGCCCTGAGGCTGGATAGCCTGTGGTGCGGAGGAGGCGCTTCCCATGCCGCCGCTCAGGTCTGGTCGCGCGGGCAGGGCATAGGTTTGTTTTGCCACTGTGGTACACGCCATGCCGGGACCCGACAGGGAACCGTCCTGGGCGACCACGATCGGATCGATGCGCACTTTGGTGTTATTCGAGGTGTTCAGACGGTCGGCGGCGGCGCGCGACAGCGAAATCACCCGATCGTTGCCGTAAGGGCCACGATCGTTAATGCGTACGACGATCATCCGGCCATTGGCGAGGTTAGTAATTCGCGCATAGCCAGGGATCGGCAATGTAGGATGCGCAGCCGTCAGCTGCATCGGATCAAACATCTCGCCCGAAGCGGTGAGATTGCTGCCCGGTTCGGCATCGTAAATCGCAGCAAGCCCGGCCTGACTGAAGCGCGACGGATCCTGCACAATCTTATAATGCTTACCGTCTCGCTGGTAATCCTGATTAGCGGTCGGGCTGAGCGGCTCGTAACGCGGCTCCGCTCCGCCGATCTCCACCACCGGTCCATTACATACCGCTGGCTGCGGCGCAACGATGGTCGCTTGCTGACCATCATCGCTCGTACATGCCGCGAGCAGCATAATTCCTGCTGCGACGCAGACTCCAGGCAACTGCTTACGCATTGCGCACCCCTTACACGCTTTTCGATAACATTTTTCTGTGGGTATGGATCGACATGACAATCCCGAACCCGGCCATCAGCACAATCAGCGCCGAGCCTCCGTAACTGACCAGTGGCAGCGGAACGCCTACAACAGGCAGAATACCACTCACCATACCAATATTAACGAAGACATAAACGAATAATATCAACATTAAACCACCGGCCATGACGCGACCAAAGGTGGTTTGCGCGTGGGCGGCAATCCACAGGCCACGCATGATCAGCAGGATGTACAGCGCCAGCAGGATAAGGATCCCCACCAGGCCCAGTTCTTCGGCCAGTACCGCGAAGATAAAGTCGGTATGACGTTCCGGAAGAAATTCCAGCTGCGACTGCGTCCCATGCAGCCAGCCTTTACCGCTCAGGCCGCCTGAGCCAATCGCGATCTTAGACTGAATAATATGGTAGCCCGCGCCTAACGGATCGGTTTCCGGGTCGAGAAGCATCATGACGCGCTGGCGTTGATAATCATGCATCAGGAAGAACCACAGGATCGGAATAAACGCGGCAAGCAGCAGCGCCGCCACGCCAATCAGACGCCAGCTCAGGCCCGAAAGGAACAGCACAAACAGGCCGGAAAGGGCGACCAGAATTGAGGTGCCCAGGTCAGGCTGCGCCGCCACCAGCAGGGTCGGCATAAAAATCAGCACCAGTGCAATGGCGGTATTCTTCAGCGATGGCGGGCAAACGTCGCGGTTGATAAAGCGCGCGACCATTAGCGGAACGGCGATCTTGGCGATTTCGGATGGCTGAAAGCGCACGATGCCGAGATCCAGCCAGCGCTGTGCCCCTTTTGATATTGCCCCGAAGGCATCGACCGCCACCAGCAATATGATGCAGACAATGTAAAGATAGGGCGCCCAGCCTTCATAAACGCGAGGCGGAATTTGCGCCATTACCACCATGATCACCAGACCAATGGCGATCTGCCCGACCTTACGCTCCATCATGCCAATATCCTGGCCGCTGGCGCTCCAGATCACCAGCGAGCTGTACACAAGCAGCGCCAGCAGAATCAGCAACATGGTGGGATCGATATGAATTTTATCCCAGAATGTTTTTTTGTTCGGATTATCCGTCATCGTTATTGATCCTCCGCCGCCGCAACCGCCGGGTTTTCAGCTGGCAGACTGGTGTTATTGTCACCCAACATAATGTGGTCAAGAATCTGACGCATAATTGTCCCCACCGCCGGGCCAGCGCCGCCGTTTTCGAGGATCATGGCGACCGCAACCTGTGGGTTATCATAAGGCGCGAAGGCCGTCATCAGCTTGTGATCGCGCAGGCGTTCGGCAATTTTATGCGCGTTATAGGTTTCGTTGGCTTTCAGGCCAAAGACCTGGGCCGTACCGGATTTGGCCGCGATTTTATACGGCGCGCTGGCAAAGTATTTATGCGCAGTACCGTTACCGCGGTTTGCCACGCCGTACATACCGTCTTTCGCCAGTTCCCAGTAACCAGAGTGAATGTCGCCAACCGGCGGTTCGTGGGGCTGTACCCACGGAACCTGCTTGCCGTTTTCGGAAGTGCTCATCAGCAGATGTGGCACTTTTACTACGCCGTCGTTAATCAGGATCATCAGCGCTTTGCTCATCTGAATCGGCGTGGCCGTCCAGTAACCTTGTCCGATACCCACCGGAATGGTATCGCCCTGATACCACGGCTTCTTAAAGCGCTTCATTTTCCATTCGCGGGTCGGCATGTTACCGGAGCGCTCTTCCGCGAGATCGATACCGGTATAGTGCCCGTAGCCAAATTTACCCATCCACTCGGACAGGCGGTCAATACCCATGTCATACGCGACCTGATAGAAGAAGGTATCGGCGGATTCTTCCAGCGATTTGGTGACGTTCAGATGTCCGTGGCCCCACTTTTTCCAGTCGCGGTAGCGTTTTTCAGACCCCGGCAACTGCCACCACCCCGGGTCGAACAGGCTGGTATTGCGGGTAATCACGCCTGCGCTTAACGCGGAGACGGCGACATACGGTTTTACCGTCGAGGCCGGTGGATAAACCCCTTGCGTGGCGCGGTTGACCAGCGGCGTGTTCGGATCGTTAAGCAAACCGGAATAGTCTTTACTGGAAATGCCGTCGACAAACAGGTTCGGGTCATAGCTGGGCATTGACACCAGCGACAGCACGCCGCCGGTGCGTGGGTCGGTCACGATCACCGCCGCGCGGCTGCCTGCGAGTAGCGTCTCAATATACTGCTGCAGTTTTAAATCTATGGTGAGGTGGATGTCGTGCCCGGCCTGCGGCGGCACTTCTTTAAGCTGGCGGATGACGCGGCCCCGGTTATTGACTTCAACTTCTTCGTAGCCGGTCTGGCCGTGAAGCACATCTTCGTAGTAGCGCTCAATGCCCAGCTTACCGATGTCATGGGTGGCGGCATAGTTCGCCAGCTTGCCGTCTTTATCCAGCCGTTCGACATCTTTATCATTGATCTTCGACACGTAGCCGATAACGTGAGTGAGTGCGGAGCCGTAAGGGTAGTAGCGGCGCTTATAGCCTTTCACTTCGACGCCAGGGAAACGGTACTGGTTTACAGCAAAACGCGCGACCTGCACTTCGGTCAGGTTGGTTTTCACGGGAATGGAGGTGAAACGGTGCGAACGGGCGCGTTCTTTCTTAAAGGCCGAGATATCGTCGTCGGTGAGATCCACGACGTTGCGCAGGGCGTCTAACGTTTGCTGCACGTTGTCTACCTTTTCCGGCATCATTTCGATCTGGTAAATCGTGCGGTTCAGGGCCAGCGGAATGCCGTTACGGTCGTATATAATGCCGCGGCTGGGGGCAATGGGCACCAGCTTGATGCGGTTTTCATTTGAGCGGGTCTGGTAGTCGGTATACCGGACGATTTGCAGATTGTACAGGTTGGCGATAAGCACGCCGGTGAGCAGCAATATACCCAAAAAGGCGACCAGCGCCCGGCGCACAAACAGCGCGGACTCAGCCGTATAGTCGCGAAAAGAATTCTGTAGTTTCATCCGCTGCGTAGTCTACTCAAGCTCAACGATCACTCACGGTGATAGGGGTGATTAGTGGTAATGCTCCATGCCCGATACAGGCTCTCGGCGACCAACACCCGAACCAGCGGGTGGGGAAGGGTCAGCGCGGAGAGCGACCAGCTTTGTTCCGCCGCTGCTTTACAGGCGGGAGAGAGGCCCTCCGGCCCGCCGATGAGCAAGCTGACGTCACGCCCGTCCAGCTTCCAGCGTTCCAGTTCCGTTGCCAGCTGCGGCGTGTCCCAGGGTTTACCCGGAATATCCAGGGTGACGATGCGGTTTTTGCCTGCGGCGGCCAGCATCAGTTCACCCTCTTTGTCGAGAATACGCTTAATATCCGCGTTCTTGCCGCGTTTGCCCGCTGGAATTTCGATAAGCTCAAAAGGCATATCTTTTGGAAAACGCCGCAGGTACTCGGTAAAACCGGTTTGTACCCAGTCGGGCATTTTCGTGCCTACCGCGACAAGTTGAAGCTTCACGCATTAACTCCAGAGTTTTTCCAGTTCATACAGGCGACGGCTTTCTTCCTGCATCACGTGGACAATCACTTCACCCAGGTCAACGACGATCCAGTCGGCAACACTTTCGCCTTCCACGCCCAGCGGCAGCATGCCCGCCGCGCGGGATTCCTGCACAACGTGATCGGCGATAGACATCACATGGCGGCTGGAGGTGCCGGTACAGATAATCATACAGTCAGTGATGCTGGATTTGCCCTGAACGTCTAAGGCGATGATGTCCTGACCTTTAAGGTCATCAATTTTGTCGATAACAAAATCCTGGAGTGCTTTACCCTGCAAGTTTTCCTCCTGGGGCATGAATGCATAAAACAAATAAGTCTGTCAGTATACCTGAACCCACACGGGTACGGGACAAATGTCACCGGCTCAGGTGCGGAAAGTGGGCTATCATCCCACCCCATGCAACAGAATGCATCGCCATTTTTGTAAAACAATTTCTGCAAAGGGCTGAAGGGCGGGAAAAGTCTGGCAGCGGAGAATAGCAGCCTGTCAGGGGGTGTCAATGGTCGAAGCGTGTCTGGCGCTAAAAAACAGACCTTTCATTCTCCCGGCTGCCATACCGCTCTGCTGTTCAGTACCCGCAGTGTGGCAAAATCGTCGTGGAAATCAATGGCGCTCCAGCAGCCTTGCTCAACGCGAAAGCGCCACATGGCGGTCGCGGGCATAGAAAGCAGCTTTGCAATCAGCAGGCTAAGTACGCCCTGATGGCTGACCATCAGCACATGTGTATGATGCTGGTAGTCGGCAAGCTGGCTTATCAGCCGATCCACCCGGCCTGAAAACGCCTGAAATCCTTCACCGTTGGTGGGGATCGCATTTTGCCAGTCGTTGCACCACGCCGCGTAATTGCTCGCATCTTCTTCGCACAGATCCCGGTGATGGCGCATTTCCCAGTCGCCGAAAAACATTTCATTCAGCTCGGGGCGGGTCAGGAGAGGAAGATCTCGCCCGGCTAAGACTAAGCGCGCCGTATGCTGCGCCCGCTCCAGCTCGCTGCACAGTACCTGCTCAAAGGGAACCTGCTTGAGCAGTGTGTTCAGCGTCTGCGCCTGAGTAATGCCTCGCGCCGTCAGCGGCGTGGGAGCATGGCCGCTGTACAGACCGGCTACATTGGCTTCGGTTTCACCATGACGAACTAACCAGAGTCGCATTTTTTCCTCGTGAACGTATTCGCGCAAAACATGATATTGGCCCTGATTGCGCGCGCTGTTTTCTTTAAAATAACGTTTTTTGCCAGGAGCGGCACGATGTCTCTGTTTTCAAGCGCACACGGCGGGAATACCCGCGAGGCCGCCGAGCTACTCGGTATTTCAGCCGATCGGCTGCTGGATTTTAGCGCGAATATTAACCCGCTGGGTATGCCGGCGTCGGTAAAACGCGCCATCGTCGACAATCTTCATCTTGCCGAGCGCTATCCGGACGTTGAGTACCGCCATCTTCATCAGGCGCTGGCGAAACATCATCAGATCCCCGCATCCTGGATCCTGGCGACAAACGGCGAGACGGAGGCGATTTTCGCGCTGGTGGACGGCCTTAAACCGCGACGGGCAATGATTGTCACGCCCGGCTTTGCCGAATACGGTCGCGCCTTACGCCGCGGCGAATGTCAGATTGACCTGTTCGCCCTGCGTGAGGCGGACGGCTGGCAGCTCACCGACGCTATCCTTGGCGCGCTCCGCGCTGAGCATGACTGCCTGTTTCTCTGTACGCCTAATAATCCTACCGGCCTGCTGCCGGAGCGGTCGCTGCTCGAGGCCATTGCGCGACGCTGTAAGGCGCTGAATATCGCACTGATTCTGGATGAAGCCTTTCTCGATTTCATCCCCGACGAGCCGGGGTTTATTCCCACCTTGCAGGCTAACCCGCATATCTGGGTGCTGCGTTCGTTGACCAAGTTTTATGCCATTCCGGGGCTGCGTCTGGGGTATCTGGTCAACAGCGACGAGCAGGCGGTCGCCAGAGTACGCGCCCGGCAGATGCCCTGGTCGATCAATGCGTTTGCGGCGCTTGCCGGAGAACATCTGCTGGATGACATCGCCTGGCAGCAGGCGACCTGGCAGTGGCTGAAAGAGGAAGGGGAACGCGTTTATCAGCAGTTGAGCGCGCTGTCGGGTTTGAGCGTCTATCCTGGCCGGGCAAATTATCTGCTGCTGAAATGCGAAAGGGATCTGCAGCGCGCGCTCCTCGAACGGCATATTTTGATCCGTAGCTGCGCCAATTATCCAGGGCTTGATGCGCGTTATTTTCGGGTGGCGATACGCAGTAGCGGAGAAAACGACCGCCTGCTGGCGGCGTTAGCGGATGTGCTTAACGATACAAACCGTGCAGATTAATATAGTCCAATACTGCTTTCGGCATCAGGTCGTCGCAGGATTCGCCGTTTTCCAGACGCTCGCGAATAAGGGTGGCGGAGACATTAAACCACGGTGTTTCGGCAAGATAGATTTTGCCCGCGGGCAGCCGGTGCAGATCGTCCGGAGTATGCGTCAGATGCTTTTCCAGCCAGCGTTGATGCTGCTCCTGCGCCATCTCCAGTGGGTAACCTGGACGGCGGCAGACGATCAGATGGGTGTTATCAAGGATGGTTTCGTAGTCATGCCACGTGGGAAAGGTTAGCAGTGAATCCTGGCCGATGATAAACGCCAGCGGCGCATCCGGACCTTGCTCCTCTCGCCATTCTTTCAGCGTTTGCGCGGTATAAGAAGGCGTATCGCGCAGCAGCTCACGCTCATCAAGGGTGAACAGCGGTTTATCGGCTATGGCCAGCTCGAGCATCGTTTTCCGCTGGGCGCTGGTGGCCTCCGGCTGTGGACGATGCGGGGGAACATTGTTCGGCATCACAATCACCCGTGACAGGCCAATCAGGTTGGCCAGGGTTTCCACGGGCTTGAGGTGACCATAATGCACCGGATCAAAGGTGCCGCCAAAAAGTGCCTGTAACGATTTCATATCAACCATCAATAAAAACGTCTGCCAGCGCCTTATGGCAAATCAGCAGCGAAAGACCTTCGAGTTCCGCCCAGACTGACTGGCCATAATCCTGCTTCAGCGTTATTTCTGTACGTGTCAGTAGCTGCACCGCCTGGCGCAGTTGCGTCAGGCTTAGTCGGTTCAGGGCTTCGCTCGTCATGGCACGGCGGTTTTGCCAGACGCGGTGTTTATCAAACAGCGCGCGCAGGGGCGTATGGGCGGCCTGGCGCTTGAGGTTGACCAGCAGTAAAAGTTCACGCTGCAGGGTACGCAATAAAATGACCGGCTCGCTGCCTTCCAGGCGTAATTGCTGAAGAATATGCAGTGCGCGTTTGCTCTTGCCCATCACCAGCGCATCGACCCAATGAAACGGGGTAAAGTGCGCGGCATCGTTCACCGCCTGTTCGACACGGGGTAGCGTGAGTTTTCCGTCCGGCCACAGCAATGACAGGCGTTCCAGCGCCTGCGCCAGCGCCAGCAGGTTGCCTTCATAGCAATAGCACAGCAGCTGATTTGCCGCGTCATCCAGTTGCAGATTCTTTTGTTTTGCCCGGGCGGCCACCCAGCGCGGAAGCTGAGCCTGCTCCGGCGTCTGGCAACTGACCTGTACGCTCCGATCGGCCAGCGCGCTGAGCCACGCGGCATTTTCCTGGGCTTTTGTGAGCTTATTACCGCGCACCAAAAGCAGGAGATCGTCATGCAGTAACTGAGTGAGGTGGGCCAGCTGCTCGTTGATGGCGGCGTTTGGACCGTTTTCCGGCAGCAACAGCAACAGCGTCTGTCGACTGGCGAACAGACTCATCGCCTGACACTGTGAAAACAGCGCATTCCAGTCGGTGCTGTTGTCGAGCGAAAAGGTATGGTGTTCTTCGAACCCCTGCGCTACCGCTGCCTGACGAATGGCGTCCTGGCTTTCCTGCAACAAAAGAGGGTCGTTACCGAGTAATAAATACGCCGCGCGCAGCCCTTCGGAGAGCTGCGCGCGGAGTTGTTCAGGGTACAACCGAATCATCAGTTACCCAGCGTGGTTGAAACGCGTGAGGAAGAAGCCGCAGGTGTGGCCGCGGTATTTTCAGTTTTTTCTTCTTCCTGAACAGAGCGGACATCAGCGATTTTTACGCTGGACAGCTTACGAATCAGCTGTTCAGCCGCTTTGTCATACATTTCGTTGATGATCATCTGCTGTTCGTTATCCTTCGCCAGCGCCATCTGCGGGTTGTCGAAGAATGAACGGTACACTTTGGTGTTGATCGGGTAAATACCGTGTTCCGGGATCAGCACCGAGGCGTTAACGTTCATGACCATCTGATACTCAGCCGTCTGACCGTCCTGGAAGACCGACGCCGTATCCTGAGAAATACTGACGGCGCCCAGACGTAACGATGGGACATCTTTACGCATTGAGCCTTTTTCCAGCAGCTCAACATCGTTCAGGCGCAACTGATTACGCACCGCACGACTCAGTGGGCCGTTAGGATCACCGGAGTCGAGGATCATGGTTTTCATGGTGTCCGGAACCTGCGTAGTGCTACGCAGATGCCAGCCACACCCGGCGGTGGTTAACACCGCCAGAGATAACAACACTGTTGCCAGATATCGCACGCTTCCTCCCGCGCTTAGCCAACGACCAGATTGAGAAGTTTACCCGGTACGTAAATCACTTTACGCACGGTCACGCCCTCAAGATATTTTGCGACCAGATGTTCCTGACCCGCACGTTCACGAACCTGTTCTTCGGTCGCATCCACCGGAACGGTGATTTTGCCACGCACTTTGCCGTTGACCTGCACCACGACGAGGGTGGAGTCTTCAACCATCGCGGCGTCGTCAGCCACCGGCCACGGCGCATTGTCGATATCGCCTTCGCCTTTCAGCGACTGCCACAACGTAAAGCAGACGTGCGGAGTGAACGGGTTAAGCATACGCACAACCGCCAACAGCGCTTCCTGCATCAGGGCGCGGTCCTGTTCGTCTTCCTGCGGCGCTTTCGCCAGCTTATTCATCAGTTCCATGATCGCGGCGATAGCGGTGTTGAAGGTCTGACGACGACCAATATCATCGGTCACTTTGGCGATCGTTTTGTGTACGTCGCGACGCAATGCTTTTTGATCTTCACTCAGCGCGGCAACGTTCAGCGGCGCAGCGTCGCCACGTGAAGTATGCTCGTAAACCAATTTCCAGACGCGTTTCAGGAAGCGGTTTGCCCCTTCAACGCCGGACTCCTGCCATTCGAGGGTCATATCCGCCGGGGAGGCGAACATCATGAACAGACGTACGGTGTCGGCGCCGTAACGCTCAACCATCACCTGCGGGTCGATACCGTTGTTTTTCGACTTCGACATTTTGCTCATGCCGGTGTACACCAGTTCATGGCCTGCCGCGTCTTTCGCTTTCACGATACGGCCTTTCTCGTCACGCTCAACAATGGCATCTACCGGAGAAACCCAGTTACGCTCGCCGTTTTCGCCGACATAATAGAACGCATCCGCCAGCACCATGCCCTGACACAGCAACTGTTTCGCCGGTTCGTCAGAGTTCACCATGCCCGCGTCGCGCATCAGCTTATGGAAGAAGCGGAAGTAGAGCAGATGCATGATGGCGTGTTCAATACCGCCGATGTAAATATCCACAGGCAGCCAGTAGTTGGCGGCTTTGGAATCCAGCATGCCTTCCTGATACTGCGGGCAGGTGTAGCGCGCGTAATACCAGGAGGACTCCATAAAGGTGTCGAAGGTGTCGGTTTCACGCAGCGCTGGCTGACCGTTAACGGTGGTTTTCGCCCACTGAGGATCTGCTTTGATCGGGCTGGTGATGCCGTCCATGACCACGTCTTCCGGCAGGATAACCGGCAGTTGATCTTCCGGGGTTGGCATGACGGTGCCGTCTTCCAGGGTGACCATTGGGATCGGCGCGCCCCAGTAGCGCTGACGGGAAACGCCCCAGTCGCGCAGACGGTAGTTCACTTTGCGCTCGCCCACGCCTTGCGCCGCCAGTTTGTCGGCAATCGCGTTGAAGGCGTCTTCAAAGGCCAGACCGTCGAATTCGCCGGAGTTAAACAGCACGCCTTTTTCGGTCAGCGCCTGTTCGGACAGATCCGGTTCGGAACCGTCGGCGGCAAGAATGACGGGTTTGATGGTTAAACCGTATTTGGTGGCAAATTCGTAGTCGCGCTGATCGTGACCCGGAACCGCCATGACCGCGCCGGTGCCGTATTCCATCAGCACGAAGTTCGCCGCCCAGACCGGGATCGCTTCGCCGGTTAACGGATGTACCGCTTTAAAGCCGGTATCGACGCCTTTCTTCTCCATGGTCGCCATATCGGCTTCCGCGACTTTGGTATTGCGGCATTCGTCGATAAAGGCAGCCAGTTCCGGGTTGTTCGCCGCGGCTTTCTGCGCCAGCGGGTGACCGGCGGCAACGGCCAGGTAAGTGGCGCCCATAAAGGTATCCGGGCGGGTGGTGTAAACGGTCAGCGTATCTTCATAACCGGTCACATCAAAGGTGATTTCCACGCCTTCAGAACGGCCAATCCAGTTGCGCTGCATCGTTTTGACGGTGTCAGGCCAGTGATCGAGCTTGTCCAGATCGTTCAGCAGTTCGTCCGCATAAGCGGTAATTTTGATAAACCACTGCGGGATCTCTTTACGCTCAACTTTGGTGTCGCAGCGCCAGCAGCAGCCGTCGATCACCTGTTCGTTAGCGAGCACGGTCTGATCGTTCGGGCACCAGTTCACCGCAGAGGTCTTTTTGTAAACCAGACCTTTTTTATACAGCTCGGTAAAGAATTTCTGTTCCCAGCGATAGTATTCCGGGGTGCAGGTCGCCAGTTCACGGCTCCAGTCGTAGCCGAAGCCCAGCATTTTAAGCTGGTTTTTCATATAGGCGATGTTGTCGTAAGTCCACGGCGCCGGCGCGGTGTTGTTTTTCACCGCTGCGCCTTCCGCAGGCAGGCCGAAAGCGTCCCAACCGATAGGCTGCAACACGTTTTTGCCGAGCATGCGCTGGTAACGGGCGATCACGTCACCGATGGTGTAGTTACGCACGTGGCCCATGTGTAGTCGGCCAGAAGGATAGGGAAGCATAGACAGGCAGTAATACTTCTCTTTGCTCTCGTCTTCGGTTACTTCAAATGTGCGCTTCTCATCCCAGTGAAGCTGTACTTTGGATTCTATCTCTTCCGGGCGGTATTGCTCTTGCATGGCAGCCAGTGGTCCTGTTTTCAATACAGCTACAAACGTAGCTTTAGAGGTGGTGTTTTAGATCCGCATAGCATAGCCCAAACGCCCGCGTCAAAACAGTCTTTCGCAGGGTTAATCCGCGCATTGATTTACTCACTCTGCGGGCGATCTTACAAAGCAGTGTGCAAATAACGTCTATTATTATAGACAGTTAACGACCCAGGAGGCGAAACGATGAACAAGGTTGCTCAATATTACCGTGAACTGGTGGCGTCATTAAGCGAACGCCTGCGTAACGGCGAACGCGATATCGACCTGCTGGTGGAACAGGCGCGGCAGCGGGTATTGCAGGCAGGGGAGTTAACGCGAACCGAGGCGGACGAACTGATCCGCGCGGTCAGACGCGACCTGGAAGAGTTCGCCATGAGCTACGAAGAGAGCCTAGAGGAGGAGTCCGACAGCGTCTTTATGCGGGTAATTAAAGAGAGCCTGTGGCAGGAACTGGCGGATATTACCGACAAAACGCAGCTGGAATGGCGTGAGGTGTTCCAGGATCTCAGCCATCACGGGGTTTATCACAGCGGCGAGGTGGTGGGGTTAGGCAACCTGGTGTGTGAAAAATGCCATTTCCATTTAGCCGTGTATACGCCAGACGTACTGCCGCTGTGTCCAAAATGCGGTCACGATCAGTTTCAGCGCAGACCGTTCGAGCCGTGATTCGCATTGCCGGATGGCGGTGTCGCCATCCGGCAAACATTACGCGTAAGCCGTCAGGCGTTCAGCCAGAAGATCCACAAACCCTTCGCGATCGACATCCACCATCACGGTGGCGTTCGGTCTATTGCCCGTCAGGAAATAGTAATCCACGACTGTCATTCCCTGCGTGTACTTACCCTGCGTTTCGACGCCGACCCAGCGCTCCACGGTGGTAAACAGCTCCGGCTTCAGCAGCCAGGCGATGGTACAGGGGTCATGCAGCGGCGCGCCGGTGAATCCCCATTTTTCATCTTTATGATACTCGAGGAAGAAATCGAGTAGTTCAGCGACGATGGTCGCGATCGGGTTGCCGATGGCGCGAAAACGTTCGGTATCATCAGCATGGATCTGCGCTTTGTGCGTGACGTCCAGTCCCGCCATCACGACCGGAATGCCCGACTGGAAGACGATTTCCGCCGCTTCCGGGTCGACAAAAATATTAAACTCGGCGGCGGGCGTCCAGTTACCCAGCGCCATCGCGCCGCCCATGATCACTATTCGCGCAATGTTGGCGTGCAGTTCCGGGTGGCTATTCAGTAATAGCGCAACGTTGGTCTGCGGACCGGTCGAGACGATGGTGACCGGTTGTGGACTTTCGCGCAGGGTTTTCGCCATTAACTCGACGGCGGTGCAGGGCTGCGGCGCAAAAGCCGGTTCCGGCAGCGCCGGACCGTCCAGCCCGCTTTCGCCATGAACGTTATCGGCGATGATCAGCTCGCGCGTTAATGGCTTCACCGCCCCGCCCGCGACCGGAATATCGGTACGTTTCAACAACGTCAGCATACGCAGCACGTTACGCAGTGTTTTCTCTGGCGTCTGGTTGCCGGCGGAGGCGGTAATGGCTTTAACATCAAGTTCTGGTGAGGCGAGGGCGAGAACCATTGCGATAGCGTCGTCATGACCCGGATCGCAATCAAACAAAATCGGAAGTGCCATTGTTGCTCCTTGTAAGCGCTACTTTTGTGGCAAGGGTAACGCCGGGCTGAAAAGGATTCGAGGAGCGAAACAAGAAAGCGTGAGATGGCGCGCACTCTGCCGTGCGCGCCGTCAGGATCAATGCAGGATTTTCGCAAGGAAGTCTTTTGCGCGTTCGGATTGCGGGTTAGCGAAGAACGCTTCTTTTGGCGAGTCTTCGACAATTTTTCCTTCGTCCATAAAAATCACCCGGTTCGCCACTTTACGCGCAAAGCCCATTTCGTGCGTGACCACCATCATGGTCATCCCTTCGTTGGCCAGCTCGACCATGACGTCCAGCACTTCGTTGATCATCTCCGGGTCGAGTGCCGACGTGGGTTCGTCAAACAGCATCGCGATCGGATCCATGCACAGCGCGCGGGCAATCGCCACACGCTGCTGTTGGCCGCCGGAAAGCTGCGCCGGATACTTGTTGGCGTGGGCGGCAAGGCCGACGCGCTCCAGCAGTTTCTGCGCTTTTTCACGGGCAGGGGCTTTATCGCGCTTAAGCACTTTGACCTGCGCCAGCGTCAGGTTTTCGATGATCGACAGATGTGGAAATAACTCAAAGTGTTGGAACACCATGCCGACGCGCGAGCGCAGCTTCGCCAGATCCGTTTTCTTGTCGTTGACCATTATACCGTTGACGGTAATTTCGCCTTTTTGCACGGGTTCCAGGCCGTTAACGGTTTTAATCAGCGTTGACTTACCGGAACCCGAGGGACCGCAAACCACCACCACTTCGCCTTTTTTTACTTCCGTGGAGCAGTCGGTCAACACCTGAAAGTGACCATACCATTTCGAAACATTTTTCAGGGTAATCATTAAACTGTCCTTTTCTTCAAATAGCTGACCAACAACGACGCGCTCAGGCTGATAACAAAGTAGACGGCGCCAGCAAACAGGATCATTTCAACCTGCGTGCCGTCACGCTCGCCAATCGTGGACGCGGTGCGGAAGAAGTCCGCAAGGCTTAAAACGTAAACAAGGGAGGTGTCCTGGAAGAGGACGATGCCCTGCGTGAGCAGCAGCGGTACCATCGCGCGAAACGCCTGCGGCAGAATGATGAGCTTCATCGACTGCCAGTGGGTCATCCCCAGCGCCAGCGCAGCGCTTGACTGTCCGCGGGAAATACTCTGGATACCGGCGCGGATAATCTCGGAGTAATACGCCGCTTCGAACATCGAAAAAGCCACCATCGCCGAGATCAGACGGATATCGGTTTTCGGCGACAGGCCCAGCACATCCTGCAGTAGCCCCGGCACAATCAGGTAGAACCACAGCAGTACCATCACCAGCGGGATGGAGCGGAAAACGTTAACGTAGGCTTTGGCAAACCAGGCGATCGGCGCAAAGCTTGAGAGGCGCATTACCGCGAGCAGCGTGCCCCAGACAATCCCCACGACCACCGCTGTCAGGGTGATTTTCAGCGTAATCAGCAGGCCGTCCAGCAGATACGGCAGGGAAGGGACAATGGAACTCCAGTCAAATTCGTACATTATTTGCCTCCCATATTGCCAGGCAGGCGGACTTTCCGTTCCACCAGGTTCATCACCAGCATGATGAAGGCATTAATTAATACGTATGCCAGGGTAATGGCGGTAAAGGATTCCCAGGCGTGGGCGGAGTAATCGAGCAGCTTGCCCGCCTGCGCCGCCATATCGACCAGACCGATGGTGGAGGCGATGGCCGAGTTTTTCACCAGGTTCATCATCTCTGAGGTCATCGGCGGTACGATCACCCGGTAAGCGTTAGGCAGCAGCACGTAACGATACGCCTGCGGCAGCGTCAGTCCCATGGCCAGCGCCGCATTCTTTTGCCCGCGCGGCAGCGACTGTATTGCCGCGCGTACCTGCTCACAAACGCGGGCGGCGGTAAACAGCCCCAGACAGATCATTGACGACAGGAAGAACTGAATGTTGGGATCCAGTTCTGCCTTAAACCACATGCCGAGATCTTCCGGCAGCAGTTCCGGCACGACCAGATACCAGGTAAAGAACTGCACGATCAGCGGAACGTTACGGAACAGTTCCACGTAAAGCGTGCCGATACCGGAAAGAAAACGGTTCGGCACAGTGCGAAGAATGCCGAATAACGAGCCGACGAGAAAAGCAATGATCCAGGCGGTGATGGATAACGCCACGGTGACCTGAAAGCCACTCCAGAGCCAGCCGAGATAGGTGGTGTTGCCGAAGGGGGCTTCCTGTAAAAAAATACCCCAGTTCCAGTCTATTGACATACATCTACTCCGAAAAAAAAGGGTAGCAGCGCTACCCTCGAAGATTGTTGATCAGCGTGTTTCGGTTTTCAGGCCTGATGGGGAACGACCATCAGGCGTATAGTCTGTCCGTGCTGACCAGCAATCGAGAGGGCAAGGAGATCTCGCCCTATTTCATTGTTGTTAGTTAAGTGCTTTGTCGTTTGGCTCTTTGAACAGGGCCTTCATTTCGTCAGAGAGTTCGAAATTCATGTTCAGGTTCTTGGGCGGGATAGGGTTTTTAAACCATTTATCAAACCATTTTGCCGCTTCGCCAGAGGTTTGCGCCTGGGCGATGGTCTCATCCATCAATTTTTTGAAATCCGGATCGTTTTTACGCAGCATGCAGCCGTAAGCTTCTTCGGACTGCGCTTTGCCGACGATTTCCCAGTTGTCCGGTTTCTTCGCCTTCGCGCGTTCGCCCGCCAGCAGGGCATCATCCATCATGAACGCGACTGCGCGACCGCTTTCCAGCGTGCGGAAGGAGTCACCGTGGTCTTTGGCGCTGATGATGCGCATATTCATTTTTTGCTCGTCGTTCAGCTTATGCAGCAGAATCTCCGAGGTGGTACCGGAAGTCACCACCACCGCTTTGCCCTTCAGATCCGGGAAGTCTTTAATGTCGCCGCCTTTTTTCGCCAGCAAGCGGGTACCGACGACAAAGATGGTGTTAGAGAATGCGGCCTGCTTCTGGCGCTCAACGTTGTTGGTGGTAGAGCCGCACTCAAAATCGAAAGTGCCGTTTTGCAGCAGCGGAATACGGTTCTGGGAGGTAATCGGAATCAGCTTCACCTGCAGGTCAGGCTTATTCAGCTTCTTCTTCACCGCTTCAACGATGGCGTTGGAGTAGTCCTGAGAATAACCCACCACTTTCTGCTGATTGTCATAATACGAGAACGGTACGGATGACTCACGGTGACCCACGACAATGACGCCGTTTTTGGCGATCTTGTCCAGCGTGCTGCCCGCAGCAGGCGCGGCGTCTTCCGCGTGCGCCACACCGGCAGACAGCCCCATAACCAGCATTGCTGTGGCTAGCTTACGTAATTGCATATCCAACTCCTTTATCGTCTGCGCCATCGGCGCATTGATACCCATTGTGATGTTGTTATCGTCTGCAACTTGCGCGTGCAGTGTTGTACCTGTTTGTTAACATTTAGTTTGGCTGAATGTAAAGATATTGCTGCGTTATTGTTTATTTTTGCGAAGTGCGCCGCACCATCCGGAGGCAAAAATCTTTCATTGCACTGTTTCGGTGCTACCGATGAACCGCGTTGGTGCGTCCCGGTTGCACGTTGGGCTTAAAACAGGTTTGCCTTGTATTACAAAGCAATAGACGTGCCAGAATGGAATAGCAGGAGAAAGGAAACGCCGGAGACGGGCCAGGGCCGCCATCCGGCGAGATTACGCGGGAGGGTTACTTCCGGCGTTGACGCAAGCTCATTAGCAGTGCGCCAAAACCAAACAGGGCGGTTATCGCCCACAGCGGCCAGTTGCCGGTACGGGCATACGGCGTTAAGCCTGTGGTCGGCGTCACGGTGGTGGTCAGCACCTGACGCGTAAACTGAGGGATCATCGCCTGGACATCGCCCTGCGGGCCAATTACCGCGGTTATCCCGTTATTGGTGCTACGCAGCAGCGGTCTTGCCAGCTCCAGCGAACGCATCCGCGCCATCTGGAAGTGCTGCCACGGGCCAATCGACTTGCCGAACCATGCGTCGTTAGAGATGGTCAGCAGGTAGTCGGTGTCCGGACGGAAGTTATCCCGCACCTGTTCGCCCAGAATGATCTCGTAGCAAATGGCCGCCGTCAGGGCAAAGCCATGGGCGTGCAGCTGCGGCTGGATATACGGACCGCGGCTGAATGAGGACATCGGCAGATCAAAAAAGGGCGCTAACGGACGCAGGATCGACTCCAGCGGCACAAACTCGCCAAACGGCACGAGGTGGTTTTTGTTGTAGCGATTGCCTGAGTCGTAGCTGTAAGGATTGTCTTTACCCAGCGTAATAATCGTGTTGTAGGTGTCGTAACGGTTCTGCTTGTTCAGGCGCGCGTCAACGATGCCGGTAATGAGCGTACTGTTTTTTGAACGTAACAAATCGTCCATCATGCCGAGGAAGCGCTGCTGGTTAATTTCCAGATCCGGAATTGCGGATTCCGGCCAGATGATCAGCTGCGATTTCCCCATCAGCGGTTGGGTGGCATCAAGGTAGATTTTCAGCGTATTGATCAGTTGGCTTTCGTCCCACTTCAGCGACTGCGGGATATCCCCCTGCACCAGAGAAACCTGGGTCGCCCTTTCGGGTTCCGGCGTATACCACTGGATGTATCGCAGCGGGAAAGGCAGCGCAAACAGTATCGCCGCCACCGCCAGCGGACGCCAGTTTCGGCTGACGAGGGCCAGCACCAGCAGGCCGCTCGTCATCATCAGTATAAAATTGATCGCCTCGACGCCCATTACCGGCGCCAGCCCCTTCAGCGGGCCGTCAATCTGGCTGTAGCCAAACTGCAGCCACGGGAAGCCGGTCAGAACCCAGCCGCGCAGGAACTCGGTGATTTGCCAGACCACTGGCGCGGCAATCGCCACGCGCAGCCAGCGGGTTTCCGGCCACAGGCGCGCCAGGATCCCGGCAAACAGGCCGGTATACAAAGAAAGGTAAGCGGCGAGCAGCACCACGAGAAAGACGTTGACCGGACCAGGCATCCCGCCAAACTGCGCGATGCTGACGTACACCCAGTTGATACCGGTGCCGAACAACCCCAGTCCCCAGAAGTAGCCGACAGCGGCGGACTGGAGCGGACGTCGGTTTAAGGTTAACGCCTGCAGGCCCATAAGCGAAATTATCGCCGCGGGCCAGATGTCATACGGAGAAAATGCCAGCGTCCCGCTGGCCCCGAATAATAACGCCAGCAGCAGGCGAATGCGCTGGCGTTCAAGTAAAGAGGCAAATGCCATTGAGTTCTTCTTCCCGTTCGGTTTTATTCGTCCAGTTTTGGCTGGGGGGAGTCATCCGGAATTCTGACATGAACCTGAATAATACGGCGGCTGTCGGCCATGGCCACTTTGAACTGGTAACCATCAATGTCAATGGTTTCACCGCGGGCGGGCAGGTGACCAAACGCCTGCATCACCAGGCCGCCGATGGTATCGACCTCTTCATCGCTAAAGTGGGTGCCGAAAGCTTCATTAAAATCTTCAATCGGCGCAAGCGCGCGGACGGTCCAGGTGTGGCGGCTGAGTTGGCGGAAGTCGATATCGTCTTCTTCGTCATACTCGTCTTCGATTTCACCCACGATCAGTTCAAGGATGTCTTCAATGGTCACCAGACCAGAGACGCCGCCGAACTCGTCGATGACGATAGCCATATGATAACGCTGTGAGCGGAACTCCTTGAGCATCCGGTCAACGCGTTTGCTCTCCGGGACGACAACGGCCTGGCGTAACACTTTTTCCATGCTGAAGGCTTCGGCGTCGCTGCGCATAAACGGCAGCAAATCCTTCGCCATCAGAATCCCTTCAATGTGATCTTTGTCTTCGCTGATCACCGGAAAACGCGAGTGGGCGGACTCGATAATGACATCGAGGCATTCGTCCAGCGTCTGGTTGCGTTTCAGGGTAATCATCTGGGAGCGGGGGATCATGATATCGCGAACGCGCTGGTCCGCAATATCCATTACCCCTTCGAGCATGTCGCGCGTATCTTCATCGATCAGCTCGTTTTGCCCGGAATCACGGATCAGCGCCAGCAGTTCATCACGGTTTTTCGGTTCACCGTGGAAAAGTTGGCTCAGTAACAGGGAGAAAAATCCCTTCTTGTTGCTTAACGTGTCACTACTGTGTGAATTGTCGTCGCTCATGGCGTCGTATGGGTTCTCATGTTAGTTAATCGAACGCGCGTCAGGCGTAAACTCAGCCGCTGACGGCATTTACCGCCTGATGGCGCTACGCGTCTCAGGCATGCAAAATGAAGGAGTGCTACTCCTTCTCGGCAATGTACGGATCCTCATAGCCCAGAGCAAGCATAATCTCTGTTTCGAGGGCTTCCATTTCCTCGGCCTCATCGTCTTCGATGTGGTCGTAGCCGAGTAAATGCAAACTGCCGTGTACCACCATATGCGCCCAATGGGCTTCCAGCGGCTTGCCCTGTTCCTGCGCTTCCTGTTCAACCACCTGACGGCAGATAACCAGATCGCCCAGCAACGGCATCTCAATACCCGGCGGCGCGTCAAACGGAAAGGAGAGCACGTTGGTCGGCTTATCTTTTCCCCGGTAGGTCAGGTTGAGATCGTGGCTTTCCGCGGTATCGACCAGGCGAATCGTCACTTCTGATTCTTCCTGAAACTGCGGGATTACCGCATTCAGCCATGTCTGAAACTGGACTTCGTCCGGCAGGCCCGCGTTGTTTTCACACGCCAGCTGTAAATCAAGGATCACCGGATTCATTTCTGCTCTTGCTCCTGCGCTTCACGCTTGCGTTCCGCCGCCAGTTCGGCTTTGCGTTTTTGTTCCGCTTCTTCCCAGGCCTCATAAGCGTTCACGATGCGCGCGACCACCGGATGGCGCACTACGTCTTCGCTGTGGAAGAAGTTGAAGCTGATCTCTTCGACGTTCGCCAGCACTTCAATCGCGTGACGCAGCCCGGACTTCGTGTTGCGCGGCAGGTCAATCTGTGTGATATCGCCAGTGATCACCGCTTTTGAGTTAAAGCCGATACGGGTCAGAAACATCTTCATCTGTTCGATGGTGGTGTTCTGGCTTTCATCAAGAATAATGAACGCGTCATTCAGGGTGCGTCCGCGCATATAGGCCAGCGGCGCGACTTCAATCACGTTGCGCTCGATCAGCTTTTCCACTTTCTCAAAGCCGAGCATTTCAAACAGCGCGTCATACAGCGGGCGCAGATACGGATCGACCTTCTGACTGAGATCGCCCGGCAGGAAGCCGAGTTTCTCACCCGCTTCAACCGCTGGGCGGGTCAACAGAATGCGACGAATTTCCTGACGTTCCAGCGCATCGACCGCCGCCGCGACCGCCAGATAGGTTTTACCGGTACCCGCCGGCCCGACGCCGAAGGTGATATCGTGGTCGAGAATATTGGCGATGTACTGCGCCTGGTTCGGCGTGCGAGGTTTAATGACGCCACGTTTGGTTTTAATGTTCACCGCTTTGCCGTATTCCGGCACGCTTTCGGCGCTCTGCTCAAGCACGCGCGCCTCTTTAATGGCGAGATGAATCTGTTCCGGTTCGATGTCCTGAATCTGGCCGCGCATCGGCGCGGTATCAACATACAGACTGCGCAAAATATCTGCCGCAGCGGTAACGCAAATTGGGCGACCGGTCAGTTTAAAGTGGTTGTCACGGCGGTTAATCTCGATGCCGAGACGGCGTTCCAGCTGTTTGATGTTGTCGTCAAACGGGCCGCAAAGGCTCAGCAGGCGGGCATTGTCTGCGGGCTCAAGGGTAATTTCGCGAGTGTCTGTGTTCAAACTGTTCCTCTTATGCATAGGTAGCCGGAAGATGAACGTTCACCGGCTGATAAGGAAATTATTCACGCCAGTGGATAAAGGCGCAAGCATTGCAGTAGAAATGGGGGCGGCGAGAAGAATTACAAGGCCCGCCAGCGTAGCGGGCCTGAAGGCGTTAAGGCTGGTAGAACCCGACGCCAATATCGTTTTCTTTACGGGTGCGGGCAATGACCGATTCCGGCGTTTCAGCGATACGCAGGCCCATTTCGTCTTCGGTACGTACCACTTTACCGCGCAGGGAGTTGGTCCAGACGTCGGTGATTTCCACGTCGACAAACTTACCGATCATATCCGGCGTGCCTTCAAAGTTGACCACGCGGTTATTTTCAGTACGACCGGACAGTTCCATGATGCTCTTACGCGACGTGCCTTCGACCAGAATGCGCTGAACGGTGCCGAGCATACGGCGGCTCCAGGCCATTGCCTGCTGGTTAATGCGATCCTGAAGAATATACAGTCGTTGCTTTTTCTCTTCTTCCGGCACGTCATCCACCATGTCGGCTGCCGGGGTACCCGGACGCGCAGAGAAGATAAAGCTGTAGCTCATGTCAAAATTGACGTCGGCAATCAGTTTCATGGTCTGCTCGAAATCCTGAGTGGTTTCCCCCGGGAAGCCGACGATAAAATCGGAGCTGATTTGAATATCCGGGCGCGCCGCGCGCAGTTTACGGATAATCGCTTTGTATTCCAGCGCCGTGTGGGTGCGTCCCATCAGGTTAAGTACGCGATCCGCGCCGCTCTGCACCGGCAGGTGCAGGAAGCTCACCAGTTCCGGCGTATCACGGTAAACCTCAATGATGTCGTCGGTAAACTCGATCGGATGGCTGGTCGTAAAACGAATGCGATCGATACCGTCGATGGCGGCGACCAGACGCAGCAGGTCGGCGAAAGATCCGGTGGTGCCGTCGTAGTTCTCACCGCGCCAGGCGTTAACGTTCTGACCGAGCAGGTTCACTTCACGCACGCCCTGAGCCGCCAGTTGGGCAATTTCGAACAGGATGTCATCGCACGGACGGCTGACCTCTTCACCACGGGTGTACGGCACCACGCAGTAGGTACAATATTTGTTGCAGCCTTCCATAATAGAAACGAAAGCGGTCGGCCCTTCCGCGCGCGGTTCCGGCAGACGGTCAAATTTCTCGATTTCCGGGAAACTGATGTCCACCACCGGGCTGCGATCGCCGCGAACGGAGTTGATCATCTCCGGCAGACGGTGCAGCGTCTGCGGGCCAAAAATAATGTCGACATAGTGAGCGCGTTGACGGATATGTTCGCCTTCCTGAGACGCTACGCAGCCGCCGACGCCGATAATCAGATCGGGGTTTTTCTCTTTCAGCAGCTTCCAGCGGCCTAACTGGTGGAAGACTTTTTCCTGAGCCTTCTCGCGGATAGAGCAGGTATTCAGCAGCAGCACATCCGCTTCTTCCGCCACGTCGGTCAGTTGATACCCGTGAGTGGCATCCAGCAGATCGGCCATCTTCGATGAATCGTATTCGTTCATCTGACAGCCCCAGGTTTTAATATGGAGTTTTTTGGTCATCGACTTGCTCTTGCGAAATAGTGGCTGAATTGCAGGGCGCATAGTGTAATGCTTTGCCGCGGTTGTGACCAGTATGACCGTTATCAGCCTCAAGGGGTAAAAAATCCTGTAAACTTATCTGATTCACGTAACAGGATGAATGACCATGACAAATCAACCAACGGAAGTGGCCATTGTCGGCGGAGGAATGGTCGGCGGCGCGCTGGCGCTGGGACTGGCGCAGAACGGATTTACGGTCACGGTGATTGAACATGCCGCGCCAGCGCCCTTTGCGGCGGACAGCCGGCCCGACGTGCGTATTTCCGCGATCAGCGCCGCGTCTGTTTCGCTGTTAAAAAGCCTGGGCGTCTGGGATGCGGTACAAGGGATGCGCAGCCATCCTTATCGTCGGCTGGAAACCTGGGAATGGGAAAATGCCCACGTTGTTTTTGACGCTGCGGAACTGAAGCTTCCGCTGCTGGGCTATATGGTCGAGAACACTGTTTTGCAGCAGGCGCTGTGGCAGGCGCTGGAGGCGCATCCGAACGTTACCCTGCGAGTCCCTGCGTCGCTTGCGGCGCTACACCGTCATCACGACAGTCAGGTACTGGAGCTGGCAGATGGCGAGCATATTATGGCGAAGCTGGTGGTCGGCGCTGACGGGGCGAATTCACAGGTGCGCCAACGGGCTGGCATTGGCATTCACGCCTGGCAGTATGCGCAGTCATGCATGCTGATCAGCGTTCAGTGCGAGCAGGCGCCGGGGGACAGTACCTGGCAGCAGTTTACGCCGGATGGCCCGCGCGCCTTTCTGCCGCTCTTTGATCGCTGGGCGTCGCTGGTATGGTATGACGCGCCAGCGCGTATTCGCCAGTTGCAGACCCTGAGCATGCCGCAGTTGCAGGCGGAAATCGTAAAACATTTCCCGGCGCGGCTGGGGCCGGTGACGCCGCTGGCCGCAGGTGCGTTCCCGCTGACCCGTCGACACGCGTTGCAGTATGTTCAGCCGGGCCTGGCGCTGGTGGGCGATGCGGCGCATACCATTCATCCGCTGGCCGGGCAGGGGGTGAACCTCGGCTATCGCGATGTCGATGCGCTGATCGATGTGCTGGTAAATGCGCGCAGCTATGGGGAACGTTGGGCCAGCCAGCCGGTGTTGAAGCGCTACCAAATGCGGCGCATGGCGGATAACTTTATGATGCAGAGTGGCATGGATCTGTTTTACGCTGGATTCAGTAATAACCTGCCGCCGCTGCGTATGCTGCGCAACCTCGGCCTGATGGCTGCTGAACGTGCGGGTGTCGTTAAACGCCAGGCGCTGAAGTATGCGTTAGGGTTGTAACACGCGCTTAAAGTAGCCGCTCGAACAGCGTTACTCTGTTGTTTCCTTCGAATAAAAATCCCTGATACCAGACGCTTCCGCTGCTGGTCGTCAGGGGTTCACAGCGCCAACGATGGGTGGCGATGCGATATAGCATATAGGCGCTTCTCCCTGACATCGATAGCATATACACAAGTATGAGCAGGGCGACGATGTCTGTTGCGGCATTTGTTCCTGTCAGGAGATATTCGCGTGCCAATATCGCGATACAGAACCCCTGTAAAATTAGCTTCCCAAGAAAGCTGAAGATATAAAATTGCTGGATACGTTTTTTCGACCAGAAACAGGGGTTTTTAATAACCACCCGCTGTTCATGCGCCGGTAAACCATGAATGTAGGTGATATTGTGGGTCTTCTCCGTTAGCGTGAGCGCTACTCCCGTTTCGTTGAGCTGGTGCAGGCGCATTGATATGCCGATGGGAAAGAGTAAATCGACCAGAATGAGGTAGGTTAGCAACGCGGAAAGGTCAAAGAAAGTTAGCACGACGGCGAAAACAAAAAGGAACAGCGTTGCCGTCCGGGTAAATATAAACGGAAAAATCTGGTAGTTCATCGTAACGTCCCTTTATCTGCCGTGGCTTAATCTAGCGACAGAGGCAGAACATGTATACGGCTGGCTGGGACTTTCGGAATTCATAAAAGCAAAAATCTCGCCGAAGCGAGCTTTTTTAACGTGGCTGGGGTACGAGGATTCGAACCTCGGAATGCCGGAATCAGAATCCGGTGCCTTACCGCTTGGCGATACCCCAATTGGCGTACTTCTTACGTTCGTTAGCGGAACGTCTGAAAAATGTGGCTGGGGTACGAGGATTCGAACCTCGGAATGCCGGAATCAGAATCCGGTGCCTTACCGCTTGGCGATACCCCAACAAATTTTTCTGAATCTGCCGAATCAATCGACATTTCGTAAGATGGTGGCTACGACGGGATTCGAACCTGTGACCCCATCATTATGAGTGATGTGCTCTAACCAACTGAGCTACGTAGCCAGAGTATTTCTTCGATGGCTGGGGTACCTGGATTCGAACCAGGGAATGCCGGTATCAAAAACCGGTGCCTTACCGCTTGGCGATACCCCAATGACCGTCGCGGTGATCCGCAAACTCGAAGAAATATGGCTGGGGTACCTGGATTCGAACCAGGGAATGCCGGTATCAAAAACCGGTGCCTTACCGCTTGGCGATACCCCATCCGTGCAACGCGTACTGGTGAATGGTGCGGGAGGCGAGACTTGAACTCGCACACCTTGCGGCGCCAGAACCTAAATCTGGTGCGTCTACCAATTTCGCCACTCCCGCAAAAAAGATGGTGGCTACGACGGGATTCGAACCTGTGACCCCATCATTATGAGTGATGTGCTCTAACCAACTGAGCTACGTAGCCCTCTTTTTTCGCGTTACCTTATCGGCGTTGCGGGGCGCATTATGCGTATTGAGCCTTGAAGCGTCAACCTCTTTTTCATCGAAAACAGCGTGAATGTGACTGTTTGGTTAGGTTGCGAACAGCGTGACGCAATAATCGGCAATTATTGGTTATGAAACACTTTATGGGCAAGATTTTAGAACAAAAAAAGGGCCCTTGCGGACCCATTTCATCATGCAGATTTATTTGTATGCCGACTGATGTACGCCGACCGCGCGTCCGGAAGGATCGTTCATGGTTTTGAACGCTTCATCCCATTCGATCGCTTTGGCGGAAGAGCAGGCGACAGACGGGCCGCCCGGCACGCATTCCGCGGCGCTCGGGAGCGGGAACAGTTCTTCAAAGATCTCACGATACAGATACGCTTCTTTCGAGCCTGGCGTGTTGTAAGGGAAGCGGAAGCTGGCGGTCTCCAGTTGCTGGTCGGATATCTGCTGCGCCGCCACTTCTTTCAGGGTGTCGATCCAGCTGTAGCCCACGCCATCGGAGAATTGCTCTTTCTGACGCCATGCGACGCTTGCCGGCAGGTAAGATTCGAAACATTCACGCAGGATATGTTTTTCCATCTTGCCGTTGCCGCACATCTTATCTTCCGGATTGATACGCATGGCCACATCGAGAAATTTCTTGTCGAGGAACGGGACGCGGGCTTCCACGCCCCAGGCTGACATCGCTTTGTTGGCGCGCGCGCAGTCAAACATATGTAGCGCCTGCAGTTTACGTACCGTTTCTTCGTGCAGTTCTTTGGCGTTTGGCGCTTTATGGAAGTAAAGATAGCCGCCGAACACTTCGTCAGATCCCTCGCCGGATAGCACCATTTTGATGCCCATCGCTTTGATTTTACGCGACATTAAGTACATTGGCGTTGACGCGCGAATCGTGGTCACATCGTACGTTTCGATGTGATAAATTACATCGCGGATCGCATCTAACCCTTCCTGCACGGTGAAGTGAATCTCATGGTGCACCGTGCCCAGATGGTTCGCGACTTCCTGCGCGGCTTTCAGATCCGGAGAACCTTCCAGACCGACGGCGAAGGAGTGTAGTTGCGGCCACCAGGCTTCAGATCTTTCCTGATCTTCCACGCGACGCGCGGCGAACTTTTTGGTGATAGCGGAAATCACTGAAGAATCCAGACCGCCGGAGAGCAACACGCCGTACGGCACATCTGACATCAGATGGCTTTTTACCGAGTCTTCCAGTGCCTGGCGCAGTTCCGCTTTGTCGGTAACGTTATCTTTTACCGCATCGTACTCGAACCAGTCGCGCTGATAGTACTGACGAATCTCACCGTCCTGGCTCCACAAATAGCTGCCCGCCGGAAACTCTTTAATCGTGCGGCAAACCGGCACCAACGCTTTCATTTCCGAAGCAACATACAGGTTACCGTGTTCGTCATAACCCATATACAGCGGGATAATCCCGATGTGGTCGCGACCAATCAGATACGCGTCTTTCTCGGTATCGTACAGGGCGAAAGCGAACATTCCTTGCAGATCGTCAAGAAATTCCGGGCCTTTTTCCTGGTACAGCGCGAGGATAACTTCGCAGTCGGAGCCGGTCTGGAACGCATAGCGATCGCCATATTCTGCACGCAACGCCTGATGGTTGTAGATTTCGCCGTTGACAGCCAATACGTGGGTTTTCTTTTCGTTATACAGTGGCTGAGCGCCCGCGTTGACGTCGACAATGGACAGACGTTCATGCGCGAGGATGGCCTTGTCGCAGGCAAAAATACCGGACCAGTCCGGGCCGCGATGGCGCATCAGGCGTGACAGCTCGAGCGCCTTTTTCCGCAGTTCCCCTGCATCTGACTTAATATCGAATACGCCAAAAATTGAACACATAACCTTCTCCGTTACCCTGTCTGAATACATTTTGTGTGTGCTTGATTTAAAAAATGCCGCAAAGGAGAGCAGGGCGCAATACTTTTGCCGGGTAAAAAAGAAAAAACGCAACAGCGATTATGGAATGATGAAAAAAGAGTACGTAATGAACGGATTTATTAATGAATCGACAATTTTTAGGTGATTTTATTAGTTACGGCGTGGCTTGACCGTAGGCCTGATAAGCGAAACGTCATCAGGCAACGGTTGGCGTTAAATAACGTCGATCTCGGCGACGGAGGGGTAAATCCAGCTCGGACGGAACGGCATACTGTCAATATCATCAAGCGTAGAAACGCCGGAAAGCACCAGGATGGTTTCAAGTCCCGCCTGGAATCCGGCAAGAATGTCGGTGCGCAGATTGTCACCGACAATCACCGTCTCTTCTGAGTGCGCCTGCATTTTGTTCAACGCGGCGCGAATGATCCACGGGCTGGGTTTGCCGACGTAGAACGGCTTACGTCCGGAAATTTTCTCAATACCGGCGCACAGGGCGCCGCAGGCCGGGTAAAAACCGCGACCGTGGGTGTCCGGATTGGTGGCGATAAAGCGTGCGCCGTTCGCCACGAAGTATGCCGCTTTATGCATCATGTCCCAGTTATAGGAACGGGTTTCGCCCACAATCACAAAATCCGGGTTGACGTCGGTGATGGTGAACCCGGCTTTATACAGTTCGTGGATCAGCGCCCCTTCGCCCACCACGTAAGCCTTTTTCCCTTCCTGACGACGCAGGAAGTCGGCGGTGGCCATGGCTGAGGTATAAAACACGCTGTCAGGGACATTGACGCCAGCGGTGGCGAAGCGGTTCGCCAGATCCTGCCCGGTTTGCGACGGGTAATTGGTCAACAGCACCAGCGGCAGACCTTTTTCAATAATGCCGGTCAGAAATTCTGCTGCGCCGGGGACGGCGACGTTATCGTGCATCAGCACGCCATCGATATCACAAATGACATTTTTAATGGTCATGAACTACCCAGGGAAATGGTTATGAATCCGATACTATAAAAGCGCATCAGTTTTCCAGCAAATGCTGGAGCAAAATGCCGTTCAGCATGGCGCGCTTCACAAGGGCGAATGCGCCGATAGCGGAGCGGTGATCCAGCGTAGAGCGCACCACTGGCAGATTCTGGCGAAACGCCTTCAGCGCCTGCGTATTGATGCAGCTTTCGATTGCGGGCAACAGGACTTTATCCGCTTCGGTAATTTCACCGGCAATCACAATCTTCTGCGGATTAAACAGGTTAATGGCAATGGCGATAGTTTTGCCCAAATGTCGCCCTACGTGCTCGATCACTTCCGAGGCCAGGCTGTCGCCTTTGTTTGCCGCTTTACAGATGGTTTTGATGTTGCAGTCATTTAGCGAAACACGGCTCTGATAGCCCTGTTTGAGCAGGTTTTGCACACGGTGTTCGATCGCGGCGTTAGCCGCAATGGTCTCCAGACAGCCGAAGTTGCCGCAGTGGCAACGCTCGCCCAGCGGCTCAACCTGAATGTGGCCGATCTCGCCGACGTTGCCGTTACGGCCAATGAAAATTCGGCCATTGGAGATGATCCCGGCGCCGGTGCCGCGGTGCACGCGCACCAGAATGGAGTCTTCACAGTCCTGGCTTGCGCCGAAATAGTGCTCTGCCAGCGCGAGGCTGCGGATGTCGTGACCGACAAAACAGGTAACGCGAAAACGGGTTTCCAGCGCATCGACCAGTCCCCAGTTTTCAACCTGAATATGCGGCATGTAATGAATCATGCCGCTTTCCGGATCGACAAGGCCCGGCAGGATCACCGAAATGGCGATCAGTTCGCGAATTTTGCGCTGGTTGCCGTCAATAAAGGCTGTAATTGCATTGAGCAACGCATGTTCCAGCGTCTCCTGAGTACGTTCGGGCAGCGGGTAATGCTCCTCCGCCAACACTTTACTGCTGAGATCGAACAGGGTAATGGTCGCGTCATGGCGTCCCAGACGTACGCCGATGGCGTGGAAACCGCGGGTTTCGGTAACAATAGAGATCGCGCGGCGGCCCCCGGTGGAGGCCTGCTGATCGACTTCTTTGATCAGCCCGCGTTCAATCAGTTGACGCGTAATTTTGGTTACGCTGGCGGGAGCAAGCTGGCTTTGTTCGGCAATCTGAATCCGCGAGATTGGCCCATGCTGGTCAATCAGGCGGTAAACGGCCGCGCTGTTAAGCTGTTTTACGAGATCAACATTACCTATTTGAGCTTGTCCGCCTGGTGTCATACTTTCTCTTACTCAGTAACGACCTCGTTACCATTAACGATGGTCTTGATGATTTTAAAGTCGTGGGTAAACGCGGTCAGGTTCGCCACTTTACCCGGCGCGATGCTGCCGAGCTGTTTTTCTACGCCAATCGCGCGCGCCGGATAGAGCGTCGCCATGCGCAGCACTTCGTCGAGCGCAATGCCGCAGTGCTCAACCAGGTTACGCACGCCTTCGATCATGGTTAACGATGAACCGCTTAGCGTACCGTTTTCATCCACACACAATCCATTGCGGTAGTATATTGTTTTACCAGCAAAAATGAACTGTTCAATATTCGCACCTGCGGGCGCTGTCGCATCCGTTACCAGACACAGCTTATCGCCTTTAAGACGTTTGGCGTTGCGGATATTGGCGTAGTCAACGTGCAGGCCGTCGGCAATCACGCCGCAATAAATGTCCGCATCGTCGAGAACAGCCCCCGCCAGACCCGGTTCACGGCCGGTAATGTACGGCATAGCGTTAAACAGGTGCGTGGCAAAGCGGATACCTGCGCGGAAACCGGCTTTGGCTTCTTTAAGCGTGGCGTTAGAGTGTCCGGCAGAAACCACGATGCCGGCATTCGCCAGTTTGCTGATGACTTCAGCAGGCACCATTTCCGGCGCCAGCGTAACTTTGGTGATGACGTCGGCATTATCGCACAGGTAGTCCACCAGCGCAGCGTCCGGCTGACGAACAAAGTTCGGGTTGTGGGTGCCTTTTTTAACCAGATTCAGCCACGGGCCTTCCAGATGGAGACCCAGCGCCTGGTTCGGGTGTTTCGCCAGGTATTCACGCATAACGCGAATGCCTTGCTTCATCAGTTCGTCGCTGGTGGTGATCAGCGTTGGCAGATAGTTGGTGCAGCCCGATTTCTCGTTGGCTTTCTGCATGATTTCCAGCGTTTCAACGGTAACGGCGTCTGCGGTATCGTTGAACTGTACGCCGCCGCAGCCGTTAAGCTGAACGTCGATAAAACCGGGGGAAAGAATGGCCCCGTTCAGTGAACGTTGTTCGATCCCGTGCGGCAGTTCCGCCACCGGACAAACGCTGTCAATCAGGCCATTGGCGACAACAATCGCATGGTCATCAAGAATTTCGTGGCCGGTAAAGATCCGACCCTGGGTTAAAGCATACATTCCGACCCCCGATTTCAAAAATATGCCGCCCTGAACGCAGTGGCAGGGCGGAGACAACATTACAGACCTTTAATATTTTCGGCTTCTAACTCGTTGAAATATTTCAGCGTCTTAACTTTCAGTTCCATCGTTGACGGCTCATCGCAGACCACCACGGCTTTCGGGTGCAGCTGCAGGCAACTGATGGTCCACATGTGGTTGACGTTGCCTTCAACGGCGGCCTGCAGAGCCTGGGCTTTCTGATGGCCCAGCACCAGAATCATCACTTCTTCGGCATCCAGCAGAGTCCCCACGCCAACGGTCAGCGCATATTTAGGCACCTGATCCACATCACCGTCGAAGAAACGGGAGTTTGCCACGCGCGTATCGTGGGTCAGGGTTTTAATGCGGGTACGGGAAGCCAGGGAAGAAGCCGGTTCGTTAAATGCGATATGACCGTCGTTACCGACGCCGCCCATAAACAGGTGGATTTTACCGTAAGAACGGATTTTTTCTTCATATTGACGGCATTCCGCGTCAATATCTGGCGCGTTACCATTGAGCAGGTTGATGTTTTCTGCTGGAATATCAACGTGATCAAAGAAATTACGGTGCATGAAGCTGTGGTAGCTTTCCGGATGTTCCTTTGGCAGGCCGACATATTCGTCCATATTGAACGTCACCACATGTTTGAAGCTGACCTGGCCCGCTTTGTGCATTTCCACTAAGGCTTTGTAAGCGGTCATTGGCGTGCCGCCCGTCGGCAGACCCAGCACAAACGGACGATCGGCTGTCGGTTTGAACGCATTGATACGGTTAACGATATGGCGGGCAGCCCATTTGCCGACTTGTTCAGCGGTAGTCAGGGGAATCAGTCTCATTCTTCACCTCAGAAAGTAAATGTAAGCCGTTGGCGGATTGCGCGTCTGTGCACCTTAAAGCGTAACCTGGTCTGTCGCGATTGGAGTCAATCCGTCTTGATTTTTTGAATGATAAAATAAGTTTTCAAAGTTAGCCAGTGACAGGGAGAGATAATAACGATATTTGGTGACTGTACTCACAAAAAACACGCTTTTAATTTGCGATACGAATTAAATTTTCACACACTCTTGCAGGAGATGATCTAACAACGTATTTGCCGGAACATCACGCTGAGAAGTTGAGCTACACACATAAAAATACGGCCTGAATGGCCATATCGGGGTCTCGTAGGGGGAATAAGATGAACATTCTAGGTTTTTTCCAGCGACTGGGTAGGGCGTTACAGCTCCCTATCGCGGTGCTGCCGGTGGCGGCGCTGTTGCTGCGATTCGGCCAACCAGATTTACTGAACGTCGCCTTTATCGCGCAGGCGGGTGGGGCGATTTTTGATAACCTCGCGCTGATCTTCGCCATCGGTGTGGCATCCAGCTGGTCCAAAGACAGCGCGGGTGCGGCAGCGCTGGCAGGGGCGGTCGGTTATTTCGTACTGACTAAAGCGATGGTCACCATCAACCCGGAAATCAACATGGGTGTGCTGGCGGGTATCATTACCGGCCTGGTGGGCGGCGCTGTCTACAACCGTTGGGCGGATATCAAGCTGCCTGACTTCCTGAGCTTCTTCGGCGGCAAACGCTTTGTGCCGATTGCTACGGGCTTTTTCTGCCTGGTGCTGGCGGCGATTTTCGGCTACGTCTGGCCGCCGGTTCAGCATGCTATTCATGCTGGCGGTGAATGGATCGTGTCCGCAGGCGCGCTCGGCTCCGGTATTTTTGGTTTCATCAACCGTCTGCTGATCCCAACCGGTCTGCATCAGGTGCTGAACACCATCGCCTGGTTCCAGATTGGTGAATTCACCAACGCTGCCGGTACCGTTTTCCACGGCGATATCAACCGCTTCTACGCGGGTGACGGCACTGCCGGGATGTTCATGTCCGGCTTCTTCCCGATCATGATGTTTGGTCTGCCGGGCGCGGCACTGGCGATGTACTTCGCTGCCCCGAAAGCGCGTCGTCCGATGGTAGGCGGTATGCTGCTGTCCGTCGCCATCACCGCGTTCCTGACCGGCGTGACTGAGCCGCTGGAATTCCTGTTTATGTTCCTTGCGCCGCTGCTGTATCTCCTGCACGCGATTCTGACCGGCATCAGCCTGTTTATCGCCACGCTATTGGGGATCCACGCTGGCTTCTCGTTCTCTGCGGGCGCTATCGACTACGTGTTGATGTACAGCCTGCCCGCGGCGAGCCAGAACGTCTGGATGCTGCTGGTTATGGGGCTGGCGTTCTTCGTCATTTACTTCCTGTTGTTCAGCGCGGTTATTCGTATGTTTAACCTGAAAACGCCGGGCCGCGAAGATAAAGAAGACGAGGTGGTGACTGAAGAAGCGAACAGCAATACGGAAGAAGGTCTGACGCAACTGGCGACCAGCTACATCGCAGCGGTCGGCGGTACGGATAACCTGAAAGCCATTGATGCCTGTATCACCCGTCTGCGTCTGACCGTTGGCGACTCCGCCAGGGTGAGCGATGCAATGTGTAAACGCCTGGGCGCGTCCGGCGTGGTGAAACTGAACAAACAAACCATTCAGGTTATTGTCGGGGCGAAAGCAGAATCCATTGGCGACGCGATGAAAAAAGTCGTTGCGCGTGGTCCGGTTGCCGCAGCCTCGGCGGATGCCGCGCCTGCTGCAACAGCAACCCCGGCCCAGAAGCCGCAGGCGGTACCCAATGCGGTGACCATTGCTGAACTGGTTTCCCCGATTACCGGTGACGTGGTGGCGTTAGATCAGGTGCCTGACGAGGCGTTCGCCAGCAAAGCGGTCGGTGACGGCGTGGCGGTTAAACCGACGGACAAAACCGTGGTTTCTCCGGCAGCGGGAACCATCGTGAAAATCTTCAATACCAACCACGCATTCTGCCTGGAAACAGAGAAAGGCGCGGAAATCGTGGTCCACATGGGGATCGATACCGTTGCGCTGAACGGCCAGGGCTTTAAACGCCTGGTTGAAGAAGGGGCTGAAGTGACTGCAGGCCAGCCGATCCTGGAAATGGATCTGGACTATCTGAACGCGAACGCGCGCTCCATGATAAGTCCGGTGGTGTGCAGCAACATCGACGACTTCAGCGCGCTGGTAGTGAAAGCCGAAGGTCACGTCGTGGCGGGTCAAACTCCACTGTATGAAATCAAAGGTAAATAAAAAGGTCCGGGTCGGATAAGGCGAAAACCGGGTTCCGACAACATCACAGCGACCTTAAGCGGCGGAGGCAAACCTTCGCCGCTTTTTTTTGCAGCAAATGGTCCCCATATTTTCGTTTGAGACGTATTTTGCGTAACTAAAGGTTGTCAGTCTGTCCGGCTTATAAGATCATATGCCGTTATACGTTGTTTACGCTTTGAGGAATCCACGATGAGTGAGGCTGAAGCCCGCCCGAGTAACTTTATTCGTCAGATCATCGATGAAGATCTGGCCAGTGGTAAGCACACCACGGTACATACCCGTTTTCCGCCGGAGCCAAATGGCTATCTGCACATTGGCCACGCGAAATCCATTTGCCTGAACTTTGGCATCGCGCAAGATTATCAGGGCCAGTGCAACCTGCGTTTCGATGACACTAACCCGGTAAAAGAAGATATCGAGTACGTTGATTCGATCAAAAACGACGTTGAGTGGTTAGGTTTTCACTGGTCTGGCGAGGTTCGCTACTCCTCCGATTACTTCGATCAGCTGCATGCCTACGCGGTTGAGCTGATCACCAAAGGTCTGGCTTACGTTGATGAACTGACGCCAGAGCAGATCCGCGAATACCGCGGCACCCTGACTCAGCCGGGTAAGAACAGCCCGTTCCGCGATCGCAGCGTGGACGAAAACCTCGCGCTGTTCGAAAAAATGCGTACCGGCGGTTTCGAAGAAGGCAAAGCCTGCCTGCGCGCGAAAATCGACATGGCGTCGCCGTTCATCGTGATGCGCGATCCGGTGCTGTACCGTATTAAGTTCGCGGAGCATCACCAGACCGGCACCAAGTGGTGCATCTATCCGATGTACGACTTCACCCACTGCATCAGCGATGCGCTGGAAGGTATTACCCACTCGCTGTGTACGCTGGAATTCCAGGACAACCGTCGCCTGTACGACTGGGTGCTGGACAACATCACGATTCCGGTTCACCCGCGTCAGTATGAATTCTCGCGCCTGAATCTGGAATACACGGTGATGTCCAAGCGTAAGCTGAACCTGCTGGTGACCGACAAGCATGTGGAAGGTTGGGACGACCCGCGTATGCCGACCATTTCCGGTCTTCGCCGCCGTGGTTATACCGCCGCCGCGATTCGCGAGTTTTGCAAACGTATCGGCGTGACCAAGCAGGACAACACCATTGAGATGGCGTCGCTCGAATCCTGCATTCGCGAAGATCTTAATGAAAACGCGCCGCGCGCGATGGCGGTAATCGATCCGGTGAAACTGGTGATCGAAAACTACCCGCAGGGCGAGAGCGAACAGGTCACGATGCCGAATCATCCGAACAAACCGGAAATGGGCAGTCGTCAAGTGCCGTTCAGCGGCGAGATCTGGATTGACCGCGCGGACTTCCGTGAAGAAGCGAACAAGCAGTACAAGCGTCTGGTCATGGGGAAAGAAGTACGCCTGCGTAACGCCTACGTGGTGAAAGCTGAGCGCGTGGAAAAAGATGCCGAAGGCACTATCACCACCATCTTCTGTACCTACGACGCCGACACCCTTAGCAAAGATCCGGCAGATGGCCGTAAAGTGAAGGGCGTGATTCACTGGGTGAGCGCGGCGCACGCGCTGCCGGTTGAAATTCGTCTCTACGATCGTCTGTTCAGCGTGCCGAACCCTGGCGCGGCGGAAGATTTCCTGTCCGTAATGAACCCGGAATCGCTGGTCATCAAACAGGGTTATGCCGAACCATCGCTGAAAGAGGCGGTCGCCGGTAAAGCGTTCCAGTTTGAGCGCGAAGGATACTTCTGTCTGGACAGCCGTTATGCTACCGCCGAGAAACTGGTCTTTAACCGTACCGTCGGCCTGCGTGACACCTGGGCGAAAGTCGGCGAATAAGCCGCAACTTGTCTCTCAAACGCCGCGTTCAGCGGCGTTTTTTTTTGCCCTCAACTCTCTTTTTTCGAAGCGAATTAATTATCGTTTCTTAAATATTCTGCTTAACAAATCTTTTTACATAACAAATTGATTTCATCAATGCTTATCGTGATGTAACCGATTTCATCTTTCTGGAAAACAAGTAATTTTTTCTGATATTCCGCTTTTTTGATCAAATGAATGAAATGTAACAGAACGCGATGAAATATGTGCGGTTGCTCATACTCTTACATTCTCGTTACAGAAAGGTATTGATAATTCGCGTCGCGAAAAATAGTCTATTCATTGTAGTCAGCGAGGTCTTTCTCAATGCTACTTTTCACTTTTATTTTTTGGCTGTTAGCCGTTGGCGACAGCACTTTAAAACGTCAAAGAGGATTAACACATGCGTACGTTCAGTGGCAAACGTAGTGCGCTGGCGCTGGCTATCGCCGGTATCACAGCAATGTCGGGCTTGGTTGTTGTTCCACACGCTCATGCCGAAGGTTTTTTTGATGACTCCACCCTGACGGGCGGGATCTATTACTGGCAGCGCGAGCGCGATCGTAAAGACGTTACCGACGAAGACAAATATAAAACGAACCTTTCTCATGCGACCTGGAACGCCAACCTGGATTTCCAGTCCGGCTACGCGGCTGATATGTTTGGCCTCGATATCGCGGCCTTCACCGCTATCGAAATGGCGGAAAACGGCGACAGCGGTCACCCCAACGAAATTGCCTTCTCGAAAAAGAATAAAGGCTACGACGAAGATTACTCGGGCGATAAAAGCGGAGTAAGCCTGTATAAAGCGGCGGCGAAATTTAAGTATGGCCCCGCCTGGGCGCGCGCGGGGTATATTCAGCCAACCGGACAAACGCTGTTAGCACCGCACTGGAGCTTTATGCCGGGCACCTATCAGGGTGCCGAAGCCGGGGCGAACTTTGACTACGGCGATGCGGGCGCGCTGAGCTTCTCCTATATGTGGGCCAACGAATACAAAGCGCCGTGGCACACCGAGGTCGACAAATTCTATCAGGCCGATAAAAAGACTAAGGTCGATTACCTTCATTCCGTCGGCGCGAAATATGATTTCAAAAACGACCTGGTGCTGGAAGCGGCATTTGGACAGTCTGAAGGCTATGTCGATCAGTACTTCGCGAAAGCCAGCTATAAGTTTGATTTAGGCGGCAACCCGCTGACGACCAGCTACCAGTTCTACGGTGCGCGTGACAAAGTGGATGACCGTAGCACAAACGATATTTACGACGGTACGGCCTGGCTGCAGGCGTTAACCTTCGGCTACAAGGTCGCGGAAGTGGTTGACCTGCGTCTGGAAGGCACCTGGGTGAAAGCGGAAGGGCAGCAGGGTTACTTCCTGCAGCGTATGACCCCGACTTATGCCTCCTCCAACGGTCGTCTGGATATCTGGTGGGATAACCGTTCTGACTTCAACGCCAACGGCGAAAAAGCGGTCTTCTTCGGCGCGATGTATGACCTGAAAAACTGGAACCTGCCGGGTTGGGCAGTGGGGGCGTCTTATGTGTATGCCTGGGATGCGAAGCCGTCCACCTGGCAGAGCAATCCTGATGCGTACTACGACAAAAATCGCACTATCGAGGAATCATCTTACAGCCTGGATGCGGTCTATACCCTGCAGGACGGACGCGCCAAAGGCACCATGTTTAAACTGCACTTCACTGAGTATGACAACCACTCCAACATCCCAAGCTGGGGCGGTGGTTACGGCAACATCTTCCAGGATGAGCGTGACGTGAAATTTATCGTCATTGCCCCGTTCACCATCTTCTAATGCCCATACGCGGCGGGCCATGCGCCTGCCGCACCGTTGAGGACTGTTCTATGAAAAAACTGATACTCATCGCCGTGATGGCTTCGGGACTGGTGGCCTGCACAACGACGACGGCGCCAAAAGAAGACAGCCGTCTGAAAGAGGCGTACAGCGCCTGCATCAATACGGCGCAGGGATCGCCAGAAAAAATCGAAGCCTGCCAGAGCGTTTTAGCGGTGCTGAAGAAAGAGAAACAGCACGAGCAGTTTACCCGTCAGGAAAGCGTTCGCGTACTGGATTACCAGCAGTGCATACAGGCGATGCGTACCGGTAACGATCAGGCGGTAAAAGCCGATTGTGACAAGATCTGGCAGGAAATCCGCAGCAACAATAGCGCCAAATAACCCAGGGGGCGGAGAGGGTCTCCGCCCCTGTTTTCTGGCTTAATTCTCCACGGGGTGGTAACTGCGGCTCAGGCGAACAAACAGCATAGCCGTCGCGGCGAAACCACATAGCGCTGCGCACATCAGCCACCATCCTGGCGAACTTTTATCACCGGTCATCTCAACCAACGCGGTAGAAATTGCGGGAGTCAGCCCCCCAAAAATGGCCGTCGCAAGGCTGAACGCCAGCGAAAACCCCACCGTTCGTACGTAGACCGGCATCACTTCGGTCAGCGCGGCGACCATCGCGCCGTTATACATGCCAAAAAAGAACGAGAACCACAGTAGCACCAGGGTCATACGGGTGAAATCCGGCGCGGCGGTCAGCCAGTGCATCACCGGCCAGGTCGTGATGAGCGCAAGCAGAGTAATCCCCATCAACACCGGACGACGGCCGATTTTATCGGAGATCGCGCCGCCAATAGGCAGCCAGATAAAGTTAGAAATCCCGACCAGCATGGTGACTATCAGGCTGTCACGCGCGCTCAGATGCAGAACGGCACGGCCGTAGGTGGGCGTATAAACGGTAATAAAATAAAAAGTAGTGGTGGTCATTGCCACCAACAGCGTACCAGCGGTGACAATGCGCCAGTTTTTCGCAATGGTGGTCAGTATTTCCCGGGTATCGGGGCGGTGCTTACGCTGGATAAAGGCTTCGGTTTCTTGTAGCGAACGGCGCAGTACAAAAATGAGCGGAATGATCATGCAGCCAATAAAGAACGGAATGCGCCAGCCCCATTCAGAGATTTCATCGTGCCCGAGCGTGACGTTCAGACCGTAGCCGATCAGCGCAGCCACCACAATCGCCACCTGTTGGCTGGCCGACTGCCAGCTGGTGTAGAAACCTTTATTGCCCGGCGTGGCGATCTCTGAAAGATAAACGGAAACGCCGCCCAGCTCCACGCCGGCGGAAAATCCCTGTAACAGTCGGCCCAGCAGCACCAGCACTGGCGCCAGTACGCCAATGGTCTGGTAGCCAGGCACGAGGGCGATCAGCAGCGTACCGCAACCCATGATCGCCAGCGTTACCATTAACCCCTTACGGCGGCCAATTCTGTCGATATACGAACCCAGCACAATCGCCCCGACGGGACGCATCAAAAAGCCGGAGCCGAAGACGGCAAACGTGAGCATTAACGAGGCGAATTCACTTTCTGCCGGGAAAAACGTTTTCGCAATATAAGTGGCGTAAAAACCAAACAGAAAAAAGTCGAACTGCTCAAGAAAATTACCGCTGGTTACCCGCAGTATTGCGCCGAACGTGCCGGCGCGCGATGGTTGTTGGCTCATGGGATTGCTCTCCACTGTCTTATCGTAATAGTTATTGAGGTAAGATGTTGCGGGTCAATCGCCTGCGACCCCCGCCTGTTTTCCGCGCCGCTTCTCGATAGCCCATTTGAGTAACGAAGCGCAGCGGTAAAATCCGTGGGCAAATTTTCCGTACGGGAGGGTTAAAAAGAGCGCCATCACCACGCCAAGATGGACAGCAAGCAGAACGCCCATCCACGTGGAATCCCTCCCTGCCAGCAGTCCCAGCCCTGTCAGGCTGGTCAACAGCAACAGCAAAATAAAACCGCGATCCATCGGTTTTTGTCGCGCGTCACCGTGCAGCGGCGAGCGCTTTACGTTCAGCCACAGCAAACCCGCAGGACCGATAATCAGACCTACCCCCCCGAGGGTGCCGAGGAGCACCGGCACGCTGAAAAACGGATAAGGGGCTTCCCACCCTGCAAAATAGTGATAGCCGGTCGCCACCACGGTGGCGGCGAAGCAGAGCATAAAACCGTAGAAGGTCAAGTGATGGAAGCGACGGCGCAGCAATGTAAAGGCATCATCGGCTTCGTTACACCCTTTGCCGTGTCCGCCGTCGAGGTACTTCAGCGTCAGGGCATTGTGCGTCGCTTCGGCAATTTCCACGGGCTGCGGCGCGCCGGGGGAGATCTCACGCCAGAAGCGGATCACGCCAGCCATCAACAACCCCATCGCCAGAATAAAGACGGAACCAAACATCCAGGCCAGCAGGTTATGCGGGAATATCTGGTAGAAGTCGCCAGCCAGCGGCGGGTGCAGCAAGGAGCCTTTCAGACTCATCGCCAACAACAGGAAGAAAATCAGCGCAAAGACCAGCGTTAGCGCGACGGTCATGCCCGCCCGGCGATACAACGCGCCAAACGCGGCGGGCCGGGCATAATGCTGATAGGTTTCGAGGCGCACTTCCGCCATCGCTTTCGGTACGTTAATGGCGAACTCATGAGGGGGCGCGTACTGACAGGCGTGCAGACAGGCGCCGCAGTTATGGCACAGGTTAGCCAGGTAGTTGATGTCCGCTTTGCCAAACTCAAGACGTTGAGTCATCGCCGGAAAGACGGCGCAAAAGCCTTCGCAGTAGCGGCAGGCGTTACAAACCTGCATCACCCGTTCCACTTCGGCTTCCGGTTCGGTAATGATTTGTGCCTCAATAATTAATTTCTCAAGCTGCTTCATGGTGCGCCTCCTTACGTGCGGCCTGGGCGGCTTCTTTACCGGCAATGCAGCCAAACGTGGTGCCAATCGACATGCCAACGCCAGCGGTATAGCCTTTGCCCAGCACATTGCCCGCCATCATTTCTCCGGCGACAAACAGGTTACGGCTGGGTTTTCCGGCGAAATGCACCGCCGCGCGTTCGTTCACTTTCAGACCGAGGTAGGTAAACGTGATCCCTGGCCGCAGGGCGTAGCCGTAATAAGGCGGCGTATCGAGAGGGCGTGCCCAGTGCGTTTTCGGCGGCGTTAACCCGCTGGTGGCGCAGTTATCCAGGACGGTGTGATCAAAGTGTCCAGGCTGGCAGGCCTGGTTGTATTGCCTGACGGTAGCGCTAAAACGTTGTGCATCCAGCCCCAGTTGGCAGGCCAGCTCTTCCAGCGTATTGGCCTGCGCGCCGGGGAATACCGGTGGCATAAAGTGACCAATGGCTTTGCTGTCGATAATGGAATAACCAATTTGCCCCGGCTGTTGGGCGACCAGGCGCCCCCAGATGGCATAGCGTTTCGGCCAGAAATCTTCGCCTTCATCATAAAAACGCGCTGCGTCGCGGTTGACCACCACGCCTAAAGAGACGCAGTCCACTCGCGTGCAGATCCCGCCGTCATACAGTGGCGCGCGGGCATCAATCGCCACGCAGTGCGACTGGGATGGATCGCCAATGATGTCGGCGCCGGCATCGATCATAAATTTAAGCAGGACACCCTGATTAAAGCGGGTGCCGCGGATGAGAAAATTATCGGCGGGCCATTCCCCACGCGCGTTTTGTCCCCAGGCTTCACGTAGCCATTCGCGATTGGACTCGAAACCGCCAGCGGCGAGTACACAGGTTCTGGCCTCGATGCGTTCATCGCCCGCCAGCGCGGCGACAAACTCGCCGTCATGTAACTCCAGCGCCTGTACCGGCGTGTTATAGCGGATGGTGACGCCGAGCGCCTCCGCGCTGCGATAATAGGCGTTGACCAGCGCCTTGCCGCCGCCCATGAAAAAGGCGTTCGTACGCGCAACGTGCAGTGCGCCTGATAACGGTGGCTGAAAATTCACACCGTGTTTGCGCATCCAGTCACGGCACTGCGAAGAGGTGCGGATCACCAGCCGAGCCAGCGCTTCGTTGGTATTGCCTTCCGTTACCCGCCAGAGATCCTGCCAGTACTCCTCTTCGGGATAACGGTCGACCAGCACATCCTGCGGCGCATCATGCATACAGCGCAAATTACGGGTGTGCTGTGAATTGCCACCGCGCCATTCGCGCGGCGCCGCTTCCAGCAGCAGCACCGACGCACCGGCCTCCCGGGCGGTTAAGGCGGCACACAGCGCGGCATTGCCGCCGCCAATCACCAGAACATCAACCATCGTAGACTCCATTACGCTTTAACAAATGTTAAATTTGTAATGAAAATGTATACGCATGGGTTGTGGGGGCGCTATGAGGTACTGCTAAAACCCTCTTTAGTTAACGTAAAGGGTGGCGCCTGGCCAGCGGTCAGCCTCAACCAGTTCACGCATCACTTTACCCAGCACGACGCGAGCTGCCAGCCCCGCCGGGGTCAGTTCGTCATCCGATAAACTGACCAAAAAGTTGGGACGGCTGAGGACCGGATTATGGACGCCGATCACGCGCAGGTCGTCCTGGTCCAGTCGGGAAATCGCCGCGCCAGGTTGTAGGGTGGCGCCCAGACCGTCGCGGACCGCCCGCATCAGTAGCGTCAGACCGTCAATTTCCGCAACGATATCAACCTGCAGCGCGTGCTCTTGTGCGATAGCCTCCAGTCTGCCGCGCAGACCGTGGCCCTGACTGGGCATCACGAGGGGAATATTCGCCAGTTGAGCAGGCATGATGTTGTCTTCAGGAAATATAGCCAGCAGGGGGTGGGGGCCGATCAGAAACAGCCGCTCTTCCAGAACCGGCTTCGCGCTCCAGCGCAGGATCTTCTCTTTCTGAAAGACGACCGCTAAATCAAGCTGGCGGGTGTTAATCATCCGCTCAAGATTGCCGGAGAGACTCTCCACGACGTGCAGTCGCACGTCAGCGTAGCTTTCCCGCATGGCGTTAATAAACGGAATGCCCAACACCGATGCCGTACTGGGCGCCATACCGACGCTAACGTGGCCGGATAACCGCGCCTCACGCGCAGCAAGAATGGCGTCGTCGGCATGCCGTAGCGCCAGTTGCGCCTGAGAATAAAAGGCCAGCCCCGCGTTAGTGGGCGTGACGCCGCGCGACGTTCGTTGCAGCAGGCGGATGGCGAGTTCGCTTTCCAGACGTGTCATTTGTTGGCTCAGCGCCGAGACGCCAATGTCGAGATCCAGCGCGGCGCTACCCATGCTGCCGGTTTCAACAATACGAACAAAATAACGTAACTGGCGAAGTTCCATTTCGATTCTCCGGACAGGTCAGGGAAGGGAATTTTTACATTAAAGCAACACGGGCGGGGAGGGAAGGAAAACGGCGGGATCGCGCCCACAAAAAAGCCAGCCCGCAGGCTGGCTTTCATCAAGCGTAAAATTATTTGCCGTCGTGCGCGTGTTCGTCTTCGCGGCAGTCGCCTTCGGCGCAATGGCCATAGAGATAGAGGCTGTGGTTCGTTAAACGAATACCGTGCTTCGCCGCAATCTCACGCTGACGGGCTTCAATCGAATCATCACTAAATTCAATCACTTTGCCACAATCGAGGCAAATAAGGTGATCGTGATGATGCTGCTGGGTCAGCTCAAAAACGGATTTGCCGCCTTCAAAATTGTGGCGGGTTACGATACCGGCGTCATCAAACTGGTTCAGCACGCGATAGACGGTCGCCAGACCAATTTCTTCACCCATGTCGATCAGTCGTTTGTATAAATCTTCCGCACTGACGTGATGGTTATCCGGTTCCTGAAGCACTTCCAGAATCTTTAAACGTGGAAGCGTTACTTTCAGGCCAGCCTTCTTTAATGCGGTATTGTTGTCAGTCATGCGGAATCTGTCCTGTTGCTAAACGATTCACTTCATACGAGAAGTGACAGAAATTGCATTCGAGATAATGCCTCTCATTATAGGACTGCCATCCTTAAATGAAAACTGCAAGCCTCGGGCAAATGTTAATAAAAACGTGGTATTGCCTGGAAATGAGAGCGCCACCTAATAACTCCCGCACATTGTACAGGGATGGGCAAGAAAGTTACAAATTTGTAGCAATTATTTTGATTGGTTTTGTCTATTGATGCGGCGCAAATGGTCTTTGCGCCGCACGGTCATCAGGCGTTGATGATTTCATCCAGGTGCAGTTCTTCAGAAATCTGCTTAACCCATTTCTCAACGCGCTCGGCGGTCAGTTCTGGCTGGCGATCTTCGTCAATGGCCAGACCGACAAAGTGATCGTCATCGGCCAGGCCTTTCGACGCTTCAAAATGATAACCCGCGGTCGGCCAGTGACCGACGATGGTCGCGCCGCGCGGCACAATGATGTCGCGGATAGTGCCTAACGCGTCGCAGAAATATTCCGCGTAATCTTCCTGGTCGCCGCAGCCGAACAGCGCCACCAGCTTGCCGTTGAAATCAATCTCTTCCAGAGTCGGGAAGAAGTCGTCCCAGTCACACTGCGCTTCGCCATAGTACCAGGTCGGGATACCAAGCAGCAGGATGTCATAGCCTTCAAGATCTTCTTTGCTGCTTTTTGCAATGTCATGCACGTCGGCAACATCTTTACCAAGCTGTTTTTGAATCATTTTTGCGATATTTTCGGTGTTCCCGGTGTCGCTGCCGAAAAAAATGCCAGTGATTGCCATGAGTAAAGTAACCTCTTGAAACTTATTGAAATGGTGGGGGCAAATTGCCCACAGATAAGGGCAATCATAGCAGAACAGTCAGGTATGCGGAAATAGCAAACGCACGCGAGTGCACTCCCTGCTACATGATAGTGATAAATTGTGCGGGTTTCAGACTGAACCCTGGCGTCGCAACGTCGCCAGTTGGCTCATCAGGATTTCTTCGATCAGCTCGCTGCGGCTGATGTCGCGCGATTCCGCCAGTTCATTCAGGGCGTCGACGGCTTCCGCGTTGAGCTTAAGTTCAACACGTTTCAGGCCACGAACTTTGTCGCGTTTAAGCTGGTTGCGCTTGTTAATGCGCAGCTGTTCATCGCGTGAAAGCGGATTGGTTTTAGGTCGTCCCGGGCGACGCTCGTGCGCGAACAGATCTAATGTCGTACGGTCCGTTTGTTCTTTGGCCATGATTTTGGTGACTTCGGGGAAACAATCAGCCAGGCCTCTGCCCGGATGGATAGCGCGCCATCATACATCAGTGGATGGGGCACGCCAACGTTCGCGCGCGCAATCGCGCGCGGACGCTGAGTTTTTAATCAGTTTGCGCTGTCGTTCAGATAACGACGAATGGCGCGCAGCACTGCGTCAGGTTTTTCGGCATGAACCCAGTGGCCTGCGCCCGCGATGACATGCGCGCGCGCCTGTGGGAATTGCGCGAGCAGGTCGTCGCGATACGCCTCGGTGACGTAAGGGGAGTTGCCGCCAGGGATAAACAACGCCGGGCGATCCCAGGCTGGAATCGGCTCCCAGCCGACAATATGCGGATACTGATCCCACAGCACCGGCACGTTAAAGCGCCATTCGCCGTCAACGTACGACTTCAGCAGAAACTGAATCACGCCCTCTTCTCTGAGATGGTCGCGCATGACGGCAGCCGCCTCCTTGCGCGTTGTGCCCTGAGACGCCGTCACGGCGTTAATCGCCGCGAAAATCTCATCGTGGCGTCGTACCTTATAATCTACCGGGGCGATGTCGATCGCCACCAGACGATCGATGCGTTCCGGAGCCTGCGCGGTCAGGGCCATCACCGCCTTGCCGCCCATCGAGTGGCCAATAAACGTGGCTTTTTCGATCTGCTGCGCATCCAGAGTGTCGAGCAGATCCTGCGCCATCGCCGGATAGGTCATCAGCGGATCGCGGGGCGAGAGGCCGTGGTTACGCATATCGACCTGGAGGATATCGTGATCGCTGACCAGCTCGCGGGCCAGCACGCCGAGATTGTCCAGGCTGCCAAACAGACCGTGAACGAGGACGATGGGAGAATTATTGTGCAGGTTTTGTGCAGTTTGCGCTCGGATATTCAATTTCATGGCAAAGTTCTTTTTTTCGCTCTGTCGGGTTAGGGTATTATGTTGACCATTCTGCCACTGGGCTGCAACTGATACGGTTTACTCCGAGTTTTTTGTTCAGCCAGGTTTGACGCTATCCGCTGTTGGGATTTGCTCCTATAATTCCAACGATTTGTATTCAGATCAGTTATGACACCGCACTGGATTAAGATGAAAACGATTGAAGTTGATGATGAACTCTACAGCTATATTGCCAGCCACACCAAGCATATCGGCGAGAGCGCGTCCGACATTTTACGGCGTATGTTGAAGTTTTCCGCCGCATCGCAGCCCGTCGCGTCGGCGACAAAAGAGGCACGCGCCGCGCAGCCTGTGAGCGCAGAAGTGAAACCCGTCAATCCCGTCAAAGACAAAGTGCGCGCTATGCGCGAGCTGCTGCTGTCCGATGAATATGCCGAACAGAAAAAAGCGGTGAATCGCTTTATGCTGGTGCTGTCTACACTTTACTCACTGGATCACCAGGCGTTTGCCGATGCCACCGACTCGCTGCATGGTCGCACTCGCGTCTATTTCGCGGCGGATGAACAGACGCTGCTGAAAAACGGCAATCAGACCAAGCCGAAACATGTGCCTGGCACGCCGTACTGGGTGATCACGAACACCAACACCGGCCGTAAATGCAGCATGGTCGAACACATCATGCAGTCAATGCAATTCCCGGCGGAATTGATTGAGAAGGTTTGCGGAACAATTTAATGCTTGCATAAAAGGACCAGGCAATGGCAATCCACAACCGTGCAGGTCAACCTGCGCAACAAAGTGATTTGATTAACGTCGCCCAACTGACGGCGCAATATTATGTACTGAAACCCGAGGCAGGGAATGCCGAGCACGCGGTGAAGTTCGGTACCTCCGGACACCGCGGCAGTGCAGGTCGCCATAGCTTCAACGAGCCGCACATACTGGCGATTGCCCAGGCTATCGCCGAAGAACGTGCGAAAAACGGTATCACCGGCCCTTGCTATGTGGGGAAAGATACCCACGCGCTGTCCGAACCGGCGTTTATCTCGGTGCTGGAAGTGCTGGCGGCCAACGGTGTCGACGTGATTGTTCAGGAGAACAACGGTTTTACCCCGACGCCTGCGGTGTCGAACGCTATCCTGGTTCACAATAAAAAAGGGGGGGCGCTGGCGGACGGTATTGTCATCACGCCGTCTCACAACCCGCCGGAAGACGGCGGCATCAAATACAACCCGCCGAACGGCGGCCCGGCAGATACCAACGTCACGAAAGTGGTGGAAGACCGCGCAAATGCGCTGCTGGCCGACGGTCTGAAGGGCGTGAAGCGCATTTCTCTCGATGCGGCGATGGCGTCTGGTCACGTCAAAGAGCAGGATCTGGTGCAGCCGTTTGTGGAAGGGCTGGCGGAAATTGTTGATATGGCCGCCATTCAGAAAGCGGGCCTGACGCTGGGCGTCGATCCGCTGGGCGGTTCCGGTATTGAATACTGGAAGCGTATTGCGGAGCACTACAAGCTCAACCTGACCCTCGTGAACGATCAGGTGGATCAGACCTTCCGCTTTATGCACCTGGACAAAGACGGCGCGATCCGCATGGACTGCTCCTCGGAGTGCGCGATGGCTGGCCTGCTGGCGCTACGTGATAAGTTTGATCTGGCGTTTGCCAACGACCCGGACTATGACCGTCACGGTATCGTCACGCCGGCGGGGCTGATGAACCCGAACCACTATCTGGCGGTCGCTATCAATTATCTGTTCCAGCACCGTCCGCAGTGGGGCAAAGAGGTGGCGGTGGGTAAAACCCTGGTTTCCTCGGCAATGATTGACCGCGTGGTCAACGATCTGGGCCGCAAACTGGTCGAAGTGCCGGTGGGCTTCAAATGGTTTGTTGACGGCCTGTTTGACGGAAGCTTTGGCTTTGGCGGTGAAGAAAGCGCGGGCGCATCGTTCCTGCGTTTCGACGGTACGCCGTGGTCCACCGATAAAGACGGGATCATCATGTGCCTGCTGGCGGCGGAAATTACCGCCGTCACCGGTAAAAACCCGCAGGAACACTACAACGAACTGGCGGCGCGTTTCGGCGCGCCAAGCTATAACCGCCTGCAGGCGGGCGCAACCTCTGCGCAAAAAGCTGCGTTGTCGAAGCTGTCGCCGGAAATGGTCAGCGCCAGCACGCTGGCTGGTGATCCGATCACCGCGCGCCTGACCGCGGCGCCGGGCAACGGCGCGGCGATCGGCGGTCTGAAAGTGATGACGGAAAACGGCTGGTTTGCCGCGCGTCCATCCGGTACGGAAGACGCCTATAAAATCTATTGCGAAAGTTTCCTCGGCGAAGAACATCGCAAGCAGATCGAAAAAGAAGCGGTTGAAATCGTCAGCGAAGTGCTGAAAAACGCCTGATGCGTCAGGCGTTACCGACAAATGAAAAGGCGCCGTAAGGCGCCTTTTTTGTCTCAGGATGGGGGCTAACTTACCCGTGCTTATTCTTCAGCTCAAAGCGCGGCGATACCAGTCCGTATAGCGTCCAGCCGAGGAAGGTGACAATCGAGCCATACAGCATCGCTTCTTCCCCCGACGAGTAGAGCGCGTAGAAGCTGTACATCGCGCCAACAAACGCCACGAAGTTTGCCATTTTCGCTTTCGCTGGCGGGACGTTCGCCACCCGCTGAATAATCACCAGCGCGGCCATCGACAGGATATACGGAATAATATTGGTGACCACCGCCAGGTTGACCAGCACATTAAACTGGCTGTTCAGCGACGGGCTAATGGTCATCAGCGAGAGTCCGCTCTGAATAATCACGATAGTCAGCATCCCCTGTACCGGCGCATCGACCTTAGTCACCCGCGAGAAGATTTTCGGGAAATAGCCTTCATCGGCAGAGGATTTAAACACCTGAGCGATGGTGAACTGCCAGCCCAACAGGGAACCGCAGCAGGACATGATCATCAGCGCCATGATCACTTTCCCCACTTCCGGCGTGAACATCTGGGCAAACGCCAGACCAAACGGGGCCGTGGAGTTGGCCAGATCCATGTTCGGCACAATCCCGGCAATCACGTTGGTGGAGACGATGTAAATCACCGCTGCGCCAAGCGTACCGCCAAGAACCGCTATCGGCACGTTGCGTTCAGGGTTATCCACCACTTCCGCGTTAGCACAGGCGGACTCCAGGCCGAGGAAAGCCCACAGCGTCATGGCGATAGACGACCCGACGGCGGTAAAGAACGGCACGTGATGCGGGTTCCATGAGTTCGCGTACAGCGTCGGACTGAACCAGAACCAGCCGATGATGCACAGGCCAACCACCGGAATGATCACCCCCCAGACGGTAATACTGCTGATCTGCCCGGTAATCCGCGCGCCGCCGAAGTTGGCAACCGTACAGATCCACAGAACGCCGATGGTGGCGAGGCCAATCTGCACCGGCGTGAGCGTCGCGCCGAACAGCTCGGTCCCGTAGCCCACCGCGGAAATGGCAATCGCCACGTTGGCGATTAACAGCGACACCCCATAGGTATAGTTGGCCATAAAGTTACCGGACTTGCCAAATGCATACTCCGCGTAGCCGCCCATGCCGCCAGATTTGCGGCTGAACATCCCGCACTTGGCGAACGCCCAGGCCAGCGCCATGGATCCGACAGCGGTGACCAGCCAGGAGATAATCGAGATGGTGCCGACCTCCGCCAGCTTGGTCGGCAGCATGATGATCCCGGAGCCCATCATGTTGACCATCGTCAGAATGGTAAGCTGCATCACGCCCATTTTGTTGGCTTTGGCTTTACTCATAATGTTTCTCCTTTCAGCAGACCGTCATGCTCTTGTCTCGCTTTGATCACGTAGCACCACACCTGCTTACGACCATCACATTCTTCGATGTAGACCCCCTGCAGCTCCGGCGCAAAGCCCGGCAGCAGGTTGATCCCTTCTTCCAGCGCGCTGAAATAGCGCAGCACCGCGCCGCCCCAGACTTCGCCGGGCACGACGCACAGCACCCCCGGCGGATAAGGCAACGCGCCTTCCGCGGCAATACGGCCTTCGGCTTCCGGCAGCGGCACCAGTTCCACCTCGCCGCGCAGATAGGCGTAATTTGCCTCCTGCGGATTCATGCTGACGCGTGGGAAATGCGCTTTACGGAACATCTCTTTTTGCAACTGCTTAACGTTATGGCGCGCGTACAGGTCGTGCATCTCCTGACACAGCTGACGCAGGCTGTATCCGGCGTAGCGTGCTTCATGCTGCTTGTAGATGGAGGGCAGCACGTCGGCCAGCGGCGCGTCGGACGCCAGCAGTTTTTCGAAACGCACCAGCAGTGCGACAAGCTGCTGCAATTTCGCCATGTCTTCTGCCGGGGTCAGCAGAAACAGGATCGAGTTGAGATCGCATTTTTCCGGTACGACGCCGTTTTCGCGCAGGAAGTTGGCGAGAATGGTGGCCGGAACGCCAAAGGCGTCATATTCGCCGGTCCGCGCATTAATGCCCGGGGTGGTTAACAGCAGCTTGCAGGGGTCGACAAAATACTGATGCTCTGCGTAGCCTTCGAACGCGTGCCAGCTTTCGCCGGGTACAAAGTGGAAGAAACGCAGATCGCTGGCGATGGTCGCCGTTGGCCAGGCATGCCACGGTTTCCCGTCCACCGTTTCCGGGACAAACGGACGGATATACTGACAGTTCTCAAGGATCAGCTTGCGGGCGTCGATGCCGTTCGCCACGCAGTCCATCCACATATTGCGGCCGCTGGCGCCCTCGTGCATTTTGGCGTTGATATCCAGCGCTGCGAACAGCGGATAAAACGGGCTGGTGGAGGCATGCATCATAAAGGCGTTATTCATGCGCTTATGCGGCACGTAACGTGACTGCCCCTTGATATGACTGTCTTTTTTATGGATCTGCGAGGTCTGGGAGAAGCCAGCCTGTTGTTTATGCACCGACTGGGTCACCAGAATGCCCGGATCGTTTTCGTTCAGTTCCAGCAGCAGCGGTGAGCAGTCCGCCATCATCGGAATAAACTGTTCATAGCCGACCCACGCGGAGTCAAACAGAATGTAGTCGCACAGATGACCAATCTTATCCACCACCTGACGTGCGTTATAAATGGTGCCGTCGTAGGTACCCAACTGAATCACCGCCAGGCGGAACGGACGCGCATCGCGGGCGCGCTGAGGCGCGACTTCGCCGATCAGTTCCCGCAGATAACGCTCTTCAAAGCAGTGGGCGTCGATCCCACCGATAAAACCATACGGGTTACGCGCGGTCTCCAGATATACCGGTGTGGCGCCCGCCTGCAATAATGCGCCGTGATGGTTTGACTTGTGGTTGTTACGATCGAACAGCACCAGGTCACCCGGCGTCAGCAGCGCGTTGAGCACCACTTTGTTCGATGATGACGTTCCATTCAGCACAAAATAAGTTTTATCGGCGTTAAACACTTTTGCCGCGTGCTGCTGGGCGACGCACGGCGCGCCTTCGTGGATCAGCAGGTCGCCCATCGCCACGTCAGCGTTGCACAGATCGGCGCGGAAAAGCGTTTCGCCAAAATACTCAACGAACTGGTTGCCAGCAGGATGGCGACGGAAAAACTCGCCGCCCTGGTGTCCGGGGCAGTCAAAGGCGCTGTTACCCTGGTTAACGTAATCGACCAGCGCACGGAAGAACGGCGGACGTAACTGCGTTTCATAGTGGCTCGCCGCGGTTTCCAGTTGCCGACCATAATAGGCGCTACGGGCTTCATGGCACTCGAAAACACCCGAGATACGCGGCAGGAATTCCGCCGGGACGCGCTCTTCATTTTCGGTCGCGACAAACACCGGGATACCGTAGCCGGTGGCGTCAATTTCTTCGAGTTTACCTCGTTCAATATCATTGACCGATAACACGACCGCCGCCACGTCAATAAAATGGGTTTCATCCACATTTACAATATTACGCTGCGTTGAGAAGCAGTCGGGGCAGGAACGGCTTACGGCAATTTTTAATTCAGACATGTTCATCTCTTTATTTCAGGTAATAGCAGGTCCTCAATTTCTCAAATGAGAAACTGATAGCGCCGGAATAAAAGCAAAGTCCATCCCCTGATAAATAAAATCAGTGAATTGCTTTTTTTAGGATGCAAAAAACCTTACCTGTCCGGTTACAGGCAAATTCAGGTTTACGCAGTGTGAGCACTTAGAGATACAGGCGCAGGCCTGTGATACAGCGAGTCAGGAAGACCTGTATGCTGACGTGCCCATAGTCGAACGACTAACGGGCGTTAAAGAAATGAAAGTCAAAACTATTACGGTGGGCAAACATCATTATATGTGTTGTTCGCCTGATATGGGGCATTAAGCGGTTATTGTTTTCCATTTTGGTTACCTTTCCTTTATCAGTAGAAGGTGAGGGTATTTTATCCAGGAAAACAGTCCGATCCGTGAAGGAGATCAACAAAAAACGATCATTCGCAAAATATTTAGTCGTTTTTTATGCATGATGGCAGATAAGATATCAAAATGTGTTTTATATGTTATAGGTTTGTATTTTGTTATTTTTTGTGAGAATAAACTTATGCCGCCATAATTATTATTATGGCAGTGCGGTATATTAAAAATTAATTTTTAGAATTATTTAAAAATAATGAATAACCATTCATGGCATAAAACGATAGCCAATGCCGGTTTCGGTGATGAAATGCCGGGGACGGGCCGGATCCTGCTCCAGCTTTTGCCGCAGGTGACCCATATAAATACGCAGATAGTGGCTATGTTCGACCGCGTTCGGCCCCCAAACCTGATTCAACAGCTGCCGTTGGGTTAACACTTTTCCCGGATTGTTGAGCATGACGGCCAGCAGGCGGAACTCAATCGGCGTAAGGTGAATTTCACTTTCGCCGCGATGAATCAGATGCGCGGCGAGATCCACCACGATGTCGGAAAAGCGGACAACCGGATCAGGGGAAGGGGTTGCGGCATGACGGCGCAGGGCCACGCGCAGACGCGCCTGCAGTTCGCCAATACCAAAAGGTTTACTCAGATAGTCATCCGCGCCCGCGTCAAGGGCGGCAATTTTATCGTTCTCTTCGCTGCGGGCAGAAAGCACGATCACCGGGACGGCGCTCCACTGCCGCAGATCGCGGATGAAATCGATGCCGTCGCCATCCGGCAGGCCAAGATCGAGAATAATAAGATCCGGTTTCCGCGTGGCTGCCTCCAGCAGTCCACGCTGCAGGGTTTCCGCTTCGAATACACGCAGTCCGTCGCCTTCCAGCGCGCTGCGCAGAAAACGGCGAATGGCCTGTTCATCTTCTACAATCAGAACGTTTGTCACATATCCTCATGAAAATCATCAAGTTCTGGTGGCGCTTCTTGCTTCAGTGTAACACGAAAACAGGCGCCGCCCTGGGGGCGATTATAGACGGCAATGGCGCCGCCGTGCACTTCAACAATCGCCCGACAGATCGCCAGTCCCAGCCCGACGCCGGGTACCGCGGTCTCTTTATTACCTCTGGCGAATTTGTCGAAGATCGGCTGCTGCTGTTCTTCGGGGATCCCCGGTCCGTTGTCCCACACGTCAAGCAGCAGTTGGTCGCCTTCGACATGGGCGTCAATGCCGATCTCCGCTTGCGGCCCGGCATACTTAATGGCGTTTTCCAGCAGATTGATCAGGACCCGTTCAAACAGCGGGCCATCAACATGGATCAACGTCAGCGGGGCTGGCAGGGAGAGATTGACCGGGTGAAGTAACCCCGGCTCCAGCATTTTCAGCGCGCTGCCCACCACTTCTTCCAGCGTCAGCCACTCTTTTTTCAGGTTAAAGCCGCCTGACTGAATGCGCGCCATATCCAGCAGATTATTCACCAACCGGGTAGTATTCAGCACATGCTGGCGAATTTCACTGGCCTGCTTCGCGTGCGCGGAGCCTTCGCTGGCCAGATCGAGGGTGAGAATTTCCGCCTGGCCAAACAGCACCGTCAGCGGAGTGCGCAGATCGTGAGAGAGCGCAGCGAGCAGGGCGTTACGCAGGCTTTCCCGCTCGCTGGTCAGACGCGCCTGTTCTTCACTGGCGGTGAGCGTCAGGCGCTCAAGGGCGTTCGCCACCAGCAGCGTAAAGGTTTCCAGCAGGCGCTGTTGTTCAGGGATCATCAGTTGTCGCAGGTTTCCCGGCTCGACGATCGCCAGCCCGTACGTTTTGTCCGCGCTGCGCAATGGCAGGATCTGGTACGGCACGCCGGGAAGGGTATCGGTGCCCGCGCCAGCCGGTTGGCCCTTGTCAAAGCTCCAGCGGGCGATCGCATCGTCCCAGGGCGTCATGCCCCTGGCGTGGGTCAGCGGCGTCAGACTGCCTTGCGCATCCGGTAACAGAATCTGGCTGCGGGCGTGAAACGTGGAAGCGATAAATTGCTCGCTGGTGACGGCAATATCTTTCTCGCTGCGGTCCATCGCCAGCGCTTTCGACATTTCATACAGATGACGGGTGCGTTGTTCCCGATAACGCGCCACGCGCGCCTGGTAGCGCACCCCAGCGGTGAGATTCCCCACCACCAGACCCACCGTGAGCATCACCCCGAAGGTCAACAGATACTGAACGTCGGATACCGCGAGCGTGCCGCGCGGGGCAATAAAGAACAGGTCAAAGCTGACCACGCTGATCACGGTAGAAAATACCGACGGCCAGCGGCCATAAAAAAGAGAGATCACCACCACGCCCAGCAGATACAGCATCACCAGGTTGGCGGCGTCGAAGGCCGCCAGCCACTGGCTGGCAATGAATGTCGTCAGCGCGCAAAGGGCGACGGCGACCAGACAGCCCTGAATTTGCACCCGCCATTTGTCCTTAAAACTGCGGGTATCCGGCAGGGCGGAGAGTGGGCGTAGCGGCGACTCGTCCAGCGCGACAATCATAACGTCCAGTTCCGGCGCGCGTTTCGCCAGCCGGTCCGCGAAAGACGCTTTGTGCCACCAGCGCCGTCCCGGGGGGCGTCCCAGCACGATTTTGCCCAGGTTATGCTCGCGGGCATAGCGAACCACCGCTTTCTCTTCACGGGGATCGGAAAGGGTGGCCGTTTCCGCCCCCAACTCCTGCGCCAGCCTCAGGGCGCTGAGAATGTCCCGCCGCTGCTTTTCCGGTAAACGGTGCAGGGCGGGCGTCTCGACGTACACCGCATGCCAGACGCTGCCCAGCCGGGACGCCAGACGCGCGGCGGTGCGCACCAGCTTTTCGCTGCCGGTATTGTGTCCAATGCACAACAGAATGGCGTCGCGTGTGTGCCAGACTTTTTCCTCGCCGGGGCGTCCCCGCCAGGCGCGCATTTGATCGTCCACCCGGTCGGCGGTGCGCCGCAGGGCCAGTTCGCGCAGGGCGATGAGATTGCCTTTGCGAAAGAAATGTTCAATGGCGCGTTCGGCCTGACCGGCGATATACACTTTGCCTTCCTTCAGGCGCTGGCGAAGATCGTCAGGTGGCAGGTCGACCAGCACCACTTCGTCGGCGGCGTCAAAGAAAGGGTCCGGAACGGTTTCGCGCACCTGGATACCGGTGACGCCGCTGACGACATCATTGAGACTTTCCAGGTGCTGGACATTCACGGTGGTGAACACATCGATACCGGCTTCAAGCAGTTCTTCAATGTCCTGCCAGCGTCGCGGATGACGTGAGCCAGGCGCGTTGCTGTGCGCCAGTTCGTCCATCAGTATTAGCGCCGGACGGCGGGCGAGGGCGGCGTCGAGATCGAACTCGCTGATGTGACGCCCGCGATGCGCCTGGCGTTTCAGCGGTAAAATCGCCAGCCCCTCCAGCAGGGCGGCGGTCTCTTTGCGTCCGTGGGTTTCCACCACCCCAATCAGAACATCCAGCCCCTGGGCGCGCAAACGTTGCGCTTCGGCCAGCATTGCCCAGGTTTTCCCGACGCCCGCGCAGGCGCCGAAGAAAATTTTCAGTTTTCCCCGGTGCGGCGCCGCCGTCTGCTCCAGCAGACGATCGGGATCCGGGCGGAGCGGTTCTTCATTAACCATCAGAGCTTATCCAGCGCTAAATTCAGTTCCACGAGATTGACCACTGGCTGGCCGAGGTAGCCAATCGGCGGCGTTTGGGTATAGTTTGCGACCAGTTGCCTCACCGTTTCAACGCGTAAATTGCGCGCGTTGGCGACACGCGGGATCTGCCAGGCGACGGCGGCCGGACTCAGGTTGTTATCCAGACCGCTGGCGGACGCCGTGACCAGTTCAACCGGCACCGTAGCGCTGGCCTGCGGGTTGGCGGCGCGCAGGGCGGCTATCCGTTGCTGGATCTGCTGATCCAGCTCAGGATTGCTGACGGCAAGGTTGCTGCCGCCAGACGCCATCGGATTATAAGGCATGTCGGCGGTAGCGGAAGGGCGACCGTGGAAATATCCTTCCGCCGTAAAGTTTTGCCCGATAAGCCTGGAGCCGCGCACGATGTTATTGTCAATAATCAGCGAGCCGTTGGCCTGCGGCGCAAACCACCACTGTCCCAGTGTGGTGGTCAGCAGCGGGTAAACCCCGCCGGTCAACAGCATCAGAAAAATCAGCGTCGACAAGAATGGACGTAGTTGATTCATATATCCCTCACACCAGACCCAGCAGGGTCAGCAGAACATCAATGATTTTGATTCCGATAAACGGCACCAGCAGACCGCCGAGACCGTAAATCCACAGGTTGCGGCGCAGCATCGCAGAGGCGGAGAGCGGTTTGTAGCGCACGCCTCTCAGCGCCAGGGGGATCAAAAAGACAATGATCAACGCATTAAAAATGACCGCGCTGAGAATCGCGGAATCCGGCGAATGCAAACGCATAATATTCAGTGCATTAAGCTGCGGGTACGTTGCGGCAAAGGCAGCCGGAATAATCGCGAAGTATTTCGCCACGTCGTTAGCGATACTGAAAGTTGTCAGGGAACCGCGTGTCATCAGCATCTGTTTGCCGATATGCACCACTTCAATCAGCTTGGTGGGGTTAGAATCGAGATCGACCATATTACCCGCTTCTTTCGCCGCCTGGGTGCCGGAGTTCATCGCCACCGCGACGTCAGCCTGAGCCAGCGCTGGCGCGTCGTTGGTGCCGTCCCCGGTCATCGCCACCAGGCGTCCTTCCGCCTGATACTGGCGAATCAGCGCCAGCTTGGCTTCCGGCGTGGCTTCGGCGAGGAAGTCATCCACCCCCGCCTCGGCGGCGATGGCGGCGGCGGTCAGACGGTTGTCGCCGGTGATCATCACCGTTTTAATGCCCATTTTGCGCAGTTGGGCGAAACGTTCTTTTATGCCGCCTTTGACAATATCTTTAAGCGCGATAACCCCCAGTACGCGTGCGCCTTCCACGACCACCAGCGGCGTGGCGCCCAGGCGGGCGACGCTGTCCACTTTTTGCTCGACATCAGGCGGGAACTGCCCGCCGTTAGCCTCGACGTGGCGGCGAATCGCATCCACCGATCCTTTACGGATCATCCGGTTATCGATGTTAATACCGCTCATCCTGCTCTGGGCAGTGAACGGGACGAAAGTGGCATGCAGCGACTGCACGTCGCGCTCGCGCAGATTAAAACGCTGCTTGGCGAGGATAACGATACTGCGGCCTTCCGGCGTTTCGTCCGCTAACGAAGAAAGCTGCGCCGCGTCCGCCAGCGTGCGTTCATCCACGCCGCTGGCTGGCAGAAACTGTGACGCCTGACGGTTGCCGAGGGTGATGGTGCCGGTTTTATCCAGCAACAAGACATCCACATCGCCCGCTGCTTCCACTGCACGTCCGCTGGTGGCGATAACGTTCGCGCCGAGCATCCGGCTCATGCCGGCCACGCCGATCGCGGAGAGCAATCCGCCGATGGTGGTCGGGATCAGGCACACCAGCAGCGCCACCAGTACGGTCACGGTCACCGGATGGCCGCCCCAGGCGGAAAACGGCCACAGCGTTGCCGTTGCCAGCAAAAAGACGAGGGTAAGGGCAATCAGCAGGATGGTCAGGGCGATTTCGTTTGGCGTCTTACGACGCTGCGCGCCTTCGACCATGGCGATCATCCGGTCGAGGAAGGTTTCGCCTGGATTGACGCTGCATTCGATTACCAGCCAGTCGGAGAGGATACGCGTCCCGCCGGTGACCGAGGCGAAGTCGCCGCCGGATTCACGGATCACCGGCGCAGACTCGCCGGTAATGGCGCTCTCATCCACCGACGCGCCGCCTTCAATGACTTCGCCATCGCAGGGAATGATATCGCCGGCTTCCACGAGGACGATATCGCCTTTACGCAGTTGGTCCGCCGCCACACGATCGCTTTGCGCGCCGTATTTCGGCTCGCGCAGTTTGCGGGCGAAGGCGGTTTTTTTCACCCCTTTCAGGCTGTTGGCTTGGGCTTTACTGCGTCCTTCCGCCAGCGCTTCGGCAAAATTAGCGAACAGCACGGTGATCCATAACCACAGGGCGATCGCGCCGGTAAACCGCGCGCTGCCAGGCATCTGCCCGCCAGCCATCGCGATGGCTATCAGGGTAGTCAGCAGGCTGCCGATCCAGACGATAAACATCACCGGATTGCGCCACTGGGTATGGGGGCTTAATTTTTTCACGGCGTCCATCAGCGCCTGAGCGACCAATGACGGTTCGAAAAGCGCCTGTTGTTTGCGACTCATAGTCATGTGCTCCGTGCTCAGCGTAAGGAAAGGTGTTCAGCCACTGGGCCAAGCGCCAGTGCAGGAATAAAGGTCAGCGCGCCGACTAACAGTACGGTGCCAATCAGCAGCCCGACAAACAGCGCGTCGTGGGTCGCCAGCGTACCCGGGCTGGCAGGCTGGCGCTGTTTCACCGCCAGCGAACCGGCAATCGCCAGCACCGGAATAATCACCCCGAAGCGACCGACAAACATGCAGAAGGCCAGCAGACAGTTCCAGAACGGTGAGTTCGCGCTCAGACCGGCAAAGGCGCTGCCGTTGTTATTGGCTGCCGAGGAGACCGCATACAACACTTCGCTAAAGCCGTGAGGGCCGGGGTTAAGCATGCCGCTGCGTCCCGCCTCGGTCATCATCGCCAGCGCGCTGCCGAGCAGGACCAGCGCGGGGGTAACGAGAATCGCCAGCGCGGTCATTTTCATTTCGCGCACGTCGATCTTTTTACCGAGATACTCCGGCGTGCGGCCAATCATCAGGCCGGCAATGAATACCGCCAGCATCACGAACAGCAGCATACCGTAGAGGCCTGAGCCGACGCCGCCGAACACCACTTCACCGATCTGCATCAACCACATGGGCACCATCCCGCCCAGCGCAGTAAAGGAGTCATGCATGGCAATGACCGCTCCGCAGGACGCGGCGGTGGTGACCACGGCAAACAGACTGCTGACCAGAATGCCAAAGCGGCTCTCTTTCCCCTCCATATTCAGGCTGCTGTCGGCGCCGTATTGCAGCAGATGCGGGTTACCCTGCACCTCCGCCCACATCACTACCGCCACGCAGACGATAAAAATCAGCGACATTGCCCACAGCAGCATTCGCCCCTGGCGGCTATCGCCTGCCGCGTCGCCAAACGCAAAGCACAGGGCCGCCGGAATCAAAAAGATCGCCAGCATCTGCACCAGATTGGTCAGCGCGGTCGGGTTTTCAAACGGATGCGCCGAGTTAGCGTTAAAGAAGCCGCCGCCGTTGGTACCCAGCATTTTTATCGCTTCCTGAGAGGCGACGGGTCCCATTGGCAGGGACTGTTGCACCCCTTCGAGGGTGGTGAACGGCTGATACGGCAGCAGGTTTTGCAGCGCCCCTTGCTGAATAAAGAACAGCGCGATGAGTAACGCGAGGGGGAACAGGATCCACAAGGTAATACGTACCAGATCGACCCAGGCATTACCCAGGGTGCTGGCGCTCTGACGGATAAACCCGCGTATCAGCGCGAACACGACGGCAATCCCGGTGGCCGCTGACAAGAAGTTTTGCACTGTCAGGCCGACCATCTGGCTGAAATAGCTAAGGGTCGTTTCTCCGCCGTAAGCCTGCCAGTTGGTATTGGTGACAAAACTTACTGCCGTATTGAGCGCCAGATGCCATGACAGGCCCGGCAACTGCTGCGGATTTAACGGCAGGCGCTGTTGACACATCAGCATGACGAACAGCACCGCCAGCCCCAACACATTCAGCGCGAGAATAGCCAGCACATACTGCCGGGCGTTCATTTCCCGTTGGGAAATCCCCAGCGCCCGCCAGAGCAGACGCTCAATGCCTGCTGTGCCCGGAAGCGGCGTATCGTTAATCAAACGCGCCAGTCCGACTCCCAGGGGTCTGGCAAGTAAGAACAGCATCGCTAAGAACGTGGCAATAAGTAGAAATCCCTGCGCAGCCATCAGAATGCCTCCGCGTTGATTAACGCATATACCAGATAACCTAATAATAAGAAAATCAGTACGATACCGATTATCACGCCTGCACTCACAGTGCACCTCCAGTGGCATAATGGTGATAATCAAAGGGTAAATATCTGCCCGCAAAGATTTCGCAAAAATTGGCGGGTAAGGTGTAAAAAAAGTATAAAAATGGCAGAGACCATTATTTAACTAATGATTAGTATTAATTTAACCTTTGTGTAACTTAATTACGTAATGAAGGTAAATAAAGCCTAAACCGCTAAAAATAAGTGGTCGGATGAGTAGTAAAATTACAGGCAAGGCGGTACAATTTTCATCAGATAACCAAATTCATTTTCACGGTGCAATTCACCGAAGATATAAAAGGGGAGAAAGTATGGGACTCTATAAAGATTATCCCGCGCATGTTGTGTTCTTACGCCGTACTTTCGCCGTGTTGGCGGGAGTCCTGGCGCTGCCGGTCATGCTGTTCTGGAAAGATCGCGCCCGTTTTTACAGCTACCTGCACCGCGTCTGGTCGAAAACCAGCGACAAGCCGGTGTGGATGGACCAGGCAGAAAAAGCGACCTGCGATTTTTACTGATCATTGACCGACAAAAAAACCGCCAACAGTCATGTGGCGGTTTTTTTATGTCTGCGTCTACACTTAGCGCCTGAAGGACCCGGCAGTAAGGACATAAAAATCATTATCGTGAAACGTACCGCGTTATTTTAACAGGAGTTCTATGCCCACCCATCTGGTCTGGTTCCGCCGCGATCTCCGTCTGCATGACAATCTCGCGCTTGCCGCCGCCTGTCGCCATCGTAATGCGCACGTGCTGGCGCTCTTTATCTCCACGCCCCGCCAATGGGCAGATCACACTATGTCGCCGCGTCAGGCGGGGGTGATCCGTGCGCAACTCGAAGGGTTGCAGGCCTCCCTCGCGGAGAAGGGCATCCCGCTGCTCACCGCCGAAGCGGACGACTTTACCGCCAGCGTCGAAACGGTAAAAGCGGTCTGCAGGCAGCATGATGTCAGCCATCTTTTTTACAACTATCAGTATGAGGTCAACGAACGCGAACGGGATGCGGCGGTAGAAAAAGCGCTGCCTGAGGTGGTATGTGAAGGGTTTGACGACAGCGTGATTCTGCCGCCGGGATCGGTGATGACCGGCAATCAGGAAATGTATAAAGTTTTTACCCCGTTTAAAAATGCCTGGCTTAAGCGCTTGAAAGAGGCCATGCCTGAATGTGTGGCGGCGCCAGCCGCGCGAGAAAATTCGCCCCTGGCGCAGCGGCGTCAAAAAATCGTGTTTACCTATCCGCAGCAGGAGGCAGACACCACGCTTTTCCCGGTGGACGAAAAAACGGTGATAGCCCGACTGCGCCAGTTTTGCCAGCAGGGGGCGGGTGAATACGCACAGCAGCGGGATTTTCCCGCTATCGACGGCACCAGCCGTTTATCTGCCGCTCTGGCGACGGGAGGGTTATCGCCGCGCCAGTGTCTGCACCGCCTGCTCGCCGAACAGCCTGACGCACTGGACGGCGGGCCGGGCAGCGTCTGGCTGAACGAGCTTATCTGGCGAGAGTTTTATCGGCATCTGATGACCTGGAACCCTGCGCTGTGTAAATACCGCCCATTTATCGGCTGGACGGAAAAGGTAGCCTGGCAGGATAACGCGGCGCATTTCAGCGCCTGGCAGACGGGGCAAACCGGCTTTCCGATTGTTGATGCGGCTATGCGCCAGCTTAATGCTACCGGCTGGATGCATAACCGTCTGCGAATGATTACCGCCAGTTTCCTGGTGAAAGACCTGCTGATCGACTGGCGCAAGGGCGAGCGCTATTTCATGTCGCAGCTTATTGATGGCGATCTCGCCGCCAATAACGGCGGCTGGCAGTGGGCGGCCTCCACAGGTACTGACGCCGCACCCTATTTTCGTATTTTTAACCCAACAACGCAGGGGGAAAAATTCGATCGCGACGGTAGGTTTATTCGTCAGTGGCTCCCGGAACTGCGCGACGTGCCTGGAAACGCGATTCACGAACCGTGGAAATGGGCAAAAAAAGCAGGCGTCACGCTTAACTACCCGCAGCCCATCGTCGATCATAAACAGGCCCGCGCGGCGACGCTTGCCGCCTATGAAGCGGCAAGAAAAGGCGCGTAAGGTCATTTATGTCACCCGGTAGCCTGGAAGGACATAGCCAGGGGCTACAGGAAGGTTTATTGCAGGGACGCCAGCAGGGAAAAAAGAAGGTCAGCGGGAGGCGGCGCTACGCATTGCCCACACCATGCAGACACAGGGAAGCGAGCGTGGCTGGGTGCTGCGGGTAACCGACCTTAACGAAGACGATCGGGTCACGGCGCCCAGCCACTCATGCCCGTTAACTCAGGACTCAATCGCCAGCGGGCGGTTTCTGAATTTAAGCGACTGATACAGCCAGATCAACAGTACCAGCCCGACGCAGGCCAGCGCGCCCCAGGTGATGTCACTGAACACATCGATATAAGCATTGATGGAATAGTTGATCGCGCCGCTGGCGTCAAACGCGCTCTGGGACGTTTGGTTGGCAATAACGCCCGCCAGATAGTTGGCAATCGCGCCGGAAAGCAGCATATAAATGCCGGTTAATACGCCAGTTACCCCAGGGATTTCAATACGTGTAATCTGCGACATCGCCACCGGGTCGATAAACAGCTCTGCAAAGCCCATCACCGCCAGACCGAGGATCATTAGCGGCATGGAAGAGTGGCCATAGGCTGCGGACCAACGGGCGCTAAGGGTCAGAATGCAGAATCCGGCGCTCATCAGACCGAGGCCGAGAGCGAATTTGCCCCAGATGCGTACGCTGCGGCGACCCCCCATACTCTCTTTTACCCGCCAGGCCAGCACCACGCCGCAGAGCATCACGGCAAAGGCGTTTACCGACTGGAACATGGCGGTAGGAACCGAATAGCCGAAAATATCGCGGTTTACGAAGCGATCGATATACAGGCTGATGGAGCTGCCGCCCTGCTGGGCAAAGGCCCAGAACAGCAGGCTAAAGACGGTGAGGGTCACGATCAGGCCCAGCTCTTTACGCTGCTTCTGGTTTTCTGCCTGACGATAAATTTTACTCAGCACCGCCAGACCGATGACGGTGGCGGCAATCAGCGCGTAAACCGACCAGTCCTGCCAGAACAGAACGGTAATGACCAGCGGCGCGGCAACCAACAGGACCAGCAGCCAGCCCCAGTTGGGCAGGAGAAACGGCCGGGCGCACAGCGCGGCTTTGTTCACCCCTTTGGTGTGCGCGAAGTGGCGATTGCCGCACAGGAAGATGATCAACCCGGCGATCATGCCGATGGCCGCCAACGCGAAGCCCATCGCCCAACTGTATTCTTCCTGGACATACCCGCAGGCGATCGGTGCGACGATCGAACCCACATTGCCCGCCGCGTATAGCAGCGAAAACCCACCGTCACGGCGTGGATCGTCCGGTTGGTATAACTCACCCAGCAGACAACTGATGTTCGACTTGAACAAGCCATAGCCGCAAACAATGATTGCCAGCGACAAATAAAGGAAGGTGGGCGCAATTTCGCTGGCGCCGAGGACCAGATGCCCGACCGCCATCAGAAAAGCGCCAAGCATTACCGCCATGCGGTTACCGAGCACTTTATCAGCGAGAAAACCGCCAAGAATCGGCGTGACATAGACCAGCGAACAATAAGCGCTGAATAACGCATAGGCGTGGGTATCGTCGTATTTAAGCTGGTTGGTGAGATAGAGGATCAGCAGGGCGCGCATGCCGTAAAAACTGAAGTATTCCCAGATTTGCAGCGCGACGACGTAGTAAATCGCCCGCGGTTGAGATGATGCTTTATTCATTGTGATACCAGAATAGCTTGCGCGCCCAGCGGATAAAACGCCGCGCGGCGGGGGTTCCTTAACGTTACAATGTCGATACAGATAGGATTATTTTTGCAATATGCTGTCTGATTGCATAAATATACATGAATTCGCTCACGGAAGGGCGCGCTTTTCACGCTAAAAAACGACGGGATTGTTTCTTAATGTGTCAGTGAATTGGCTATCGACGAACGGACGCCCGAAGGCTATTTTAACGTATCGCATAGACGAACAAGGGAGCGATGATGAAAAACACCGAACTGGAACAACTGATCAACGAGAAACTCAACAGCGCGGCGATAAGCGATTACGCGCCTAACGGTTTACAGGTTGAAGGCAAAGCGACGGTGCAAACAATCGTCACCGGCGTCACGGCCAGCCAGGCATTGCTGGATGAAGCGGTACGCCTGCAGGCTGATGCGGTCATCGTTCACCATGGCTACTTCTGGAAAGGCGAATCCCCGGTGATTCGCGGCATGAAGCGTAACCGCCTGAAAACGCTGCTGGCAAATGATATCAACCTCTACGGCTGGCACCTGCCGCTGGACGCGCATCCTGAACTGGGCAACAACGCGCAGCTTGCCGCCCTGCTTGGCATCAACGTGATGGGGGAGATCGAACCCTTGGTGCCCTGGGGCGAACTGTCGATGCCGGTGCCTGGACTGGAACTGGCCTCATGGATTGAAGCGCGTCTTGGGCGTAAACCGTTATGGTGCGGCGATACCGGGCCGGAGACGGTCACCCGCGTCGCCTGGTGCACCGGCGGCGGACAAAGTTTTATCGACAGCGCCGCCCGCTTTGGCGTAGACGCGTTCATTACGGGCGAAGTCTCTGAACAAACCATTCATTCAGCGCGCGAGCAGGGGCTGCATTTTTACGCCGCCGGGCACCATGCCACCGAACGCGGCGGTATTCGCGCCCTCAGCGACTGGTTGAATGAAAATACCGATCTGGATGTGACGTTTATTGACATACCGAATCCCGCGTAAAAAAGACGAAGAGGAACGCAAGTGCAACGAGCGCGCTGTTATCTGTTAGGCGAAACGGCGGTGGTACTGGAGCTGGAACCCCCCGTGACGCTGGCGAGCCAGAAACGTATCTGGCGACTGACCCAGCGTCTGGTCGACATGCCAAATGTGATTGAAGCTATCCCAGGGATGAACAATATCACGGTGATCCTGCGGGAGCCGCAAACCCTGGCGCTGGATGCCATTGAGCGTTTGCAGCGCTGGTGGGAAGAAAGCGAGGCGCTGGAGCCCGACTCGCGCAATATTGATATCCCGGTGGTTTACGGCGGCGCGGGCGGTCCCGATCTCGCTCTGGTGGCTCGTCACAGTGGGCTGAGCGAAAAGCAGGTGGTCGAACTACACGCGTCGGTTGAGTACGTGGTCTGGTTTTTAGGTTTCCAACCCGGTTTTCCCTATCTTGGGAGCTTACCGGAACCGTTGCATACGCCCAGACGCGCCGAACCGCGCCTGATCGTTCCGGCAGGTTCTGTCGGGATCGGTGGCTCGCAGACGGGCATTTATCCGCTCGCGACGCCGGGCGGCTGGCAGCTCATCGGACACACGCCGCGGAAACTGTTCGATCCGACGCAGGATGAACCGGTCCTGCTGCGTCCCGGCGACAACGTGCGCTTTATCCCGCAGAAGGAGGGGGTATGTTGAAGATTATTCGCGCGGGAATGTACGCTTCGGTACAGGATGGTGGCCGTCACGGTTTTCGCCAGTCCGGTATCAGCCACTGCGGCGCGCTGGATCGACCCGCCATGCATATCGCCAATTTACTGGTCGGCAACGACGCCAACGCGCCCGTGCTGGAAATTACGCTCGGACAGTTGGTGGTCGAATTTGAGGCCGACGGCTGGTTTGCCCTGACCGGCGCAGGATGCGAAGCGAAACTGGATGAGCACCCGGTCTGGACAGGCTGGCGACTGCCGGTAAAAGCGGGTCAGCGTCTGACGTTAAAGCGTCCGCAACACGGTATGCGCAGCTACCTGGCGGTGGCCGGAGGCATTGCCGTACCTGAAGTCATGGGGTCGTGCAGTACGGACCTGAAAGTCGGGATTGGCGGTTTCGAAGGGCGTCTGCTCCGGGACGGCGACCGCCTCGCCATTGGCGCACCGGCGCGGCAATTCCTCGGCGCCCAGGGGGTAAAACAGCTGCTGTGGGGAAACCGGCTTCGCGCACTGCCGGGGCCGGAATATCACGAGTTTGATACGGCATCGCAGGCGTCGTTCTGGCGTTCGCCGTGGTACCTCAGTCCGCAAAGTAACCGGATGGGCTACCGGCTGCAGGGACAGCCGCTAAAACGCACCACCGAACGTGAACTGCTGTCCCACGGTTTGCTGCCCGGGGTGGTGCAGGTGCCGCACAACGGTCAGCCGATTGTATTAATGAACGACGCTCAGACCACCGGCGGCTATCCGCGAATCGCCTGTATTATCGAAGCGGATATGTACCATCTGGCGCAGATCCCGCTCGGTCAGCCGATTCATTTTGTCCAGTGTTCGCTGGAAGACGCGCTGAAAGCGCGCCAGGACCAGCGGCGCTATCTTGAACAACTGACATGGCGGTTGAGCAATGAACATTGATTTGAATGCGGACCTCGGCGAAGGCTGCGCAAGCGATGCGGAACTGTTAACGCTGGTCTCTTCGGCCAATATTGCCTGCGGGTTTCATGCCGGGGATGCGCAAACCATGCTGTCGAGCGTGCGAAATGCGCTGAAAAACGGCGTCGCCATTGGCGCGCACCCCAGCTTTCCCGACCGGGAAAACTTTGGCCGTACGGCAATGACCCTGCCGCCGGAAACCGTCTACGCGCAGACGCTGTATCAGGTCGGCGCGCTGGCGGCTATCGCGAAAGCGGAGGGCGGCGTTCTGCGTCACGTCAAGCCGCATGGGATGCTCTACAACCAGGCGGCGAAAGACCCGCAGCTTGCGGACGCGATCGCGAAAGCGGTACATGCCTGCGACCCCGCGCTGGTTCTGGTCGGACTGGCGGGCAGCGAACTGATCCGTGCGGGTGAGCGTTACGGACTTGTCACCCGCCAGGAAGTATTCGCCGACCGCGGCTACCAGCCTGACGGTTCGCTGGTGCCGCGTAGCCAGCCGGGAGCGCTGATCGACGACGAGGAACAGTCGCTGGCGCAAACGCTGGGGATGGTGGAAAGCGGCCGCGTGCAGAGTGTGACCGGCGCGTGGGCCAGCGTGGTCGCCCAGACAGTGTGCATTCATGGTGACGGCGAGCACGCACTCGCTTTTGCCCGACGTCTGCGCGAAGCGTTTACGACGCGCGGTATTCACATTACAGCTTAAACAATGACGTCGTCCCAAAGAGGACGACGCGCTGACGTACGACACAACAAAAACACAACAGACAAGGAATGGATTATGGGAGATGCTATCACTCTCTGGCCACTGATGGGCATTGCCGTCATTGTGGTCGGGTTTCTTTTACGCTTTAACCCGGTGCTGGTGGTCATTGTGGCCGGGATCGTCACCGGACTGGCGGCGCAGATGCCGATCGCCACGATCCTCGAAAAACTGGGAGAAGGCTTTCTCAATACCCGCAATCTGCCGTTTATTCTGTTGATCCCGCTTGCGGTGATCGGTCTGCTGGAGCGTCACGGTCTCAAAGAACGCGCCCAGACGTGGATCGCGAAAATTCGCAGCGCCACCGCGGGTCGTCTGTTGGTGGTGTACCTCTTTATCCGTGAAGTGACGGCGGCGCTGGGGCTGACCAGCCTCGGCGGCCATCCGCAGATGGTGCGTCCTTTGCTGGCGCCGATGGCGGAAGGCGCGGCGGAGAAGAATTACGGTCAGTTGCCTGGCGCGGTACGCTATCGCCTGCGGGCGATGTCGGCGGCGACAGATAACGTTGGGCTGTTCTTTGGCGAAGATATCTTCGTCGCGTTCGGCGCGATCATCTTCATGCACAACTTTATGCTGGAATCCGGCGGGATCCAGACCGAACCGCTGCACATTGCGCTGTGGGGGATCCCCACGGCGATCTGCGCGTTTCTGATCCACGGCGCGCGCCTGTGGCGGCTCGATAACTATCTGCAACGTGAGATGGCGAAAGCCAGTGCGGCGAACGCGGGTAAAGGAGATGCGCAATGAATTTTCAGCAAAGCTACCTCTACTGGCTGGCAGGCGTTATTCTGTTGATTGTCGCTCTGATGTCCTGGCGGGACAAAGCCAACCCGCGACGGCTGACGACGGGATTATTCTGGGGTGTCTACGGTCTGCTGTTTTTACTGGGCGACTGGACCTATCAGTTAGTGGGCGACAAGCGCGCGGTGAATATCGCCGTTGGCATTGCCGTGGTGTTGATGGCGCTGATTGCCGGATTTGGCGGCGTAAAGCTCGGCAGCTATCATCAGCGTACCCGTGAGCAACGTGAAGAGAGCGCGACGCGTCTCGGCAACCGCCTGTTTTATCCGGCGCTGGCGATTCCGGTAGTGACGGTGATCGGCGTGCTGATGTTCAACCATATTCCCGGTTTACAGGAAGGGCTGTTCGGGCCGGGTAACCACGCTACCCTGGTCACGCTGTTTTCCATGACCGCAGGTTCGCTGATCGGCCTCGGCATGGCGATCAAAATGACGCACGAGAAGGTCCATCAGCCGATTCAGGAAGCGCGGCGTTTGCTCGACTCCATCGGCTGGGCGTTTATTCTGCCGCAGATCCTCGCGACGCTGGGACTGTTGTTCACCGCCGCAGGCGTGGGCAGCGGCATTTCGTATCTGACTCAGGAATACCTCGCCGTTGACAGCCGCTTTATCGCGGTGGCGGTGTATACCCTCGGGATGGCGCTGTTGACGATGGTGATGGGCAACGCCTTTGCCGCTTTCCCGATCGTGACGGCAGGGATTGGCATTCCGATTCTGGTGCTCCAGCACGGCGGCAATCCGGCGGTGATGGCGGCGATTGGCATGTTTTCCGGCTACTGCGGTACGCTCATGACGCCGATGGCGGCAAACTTCAACATTGTTCCTGCCGCGTTGCTGGAGCTGCCGGATAAAAACGCGGTGATTAAAGCGCAGGTGCCGACCGGCGTGTTGCTGCTTATCGTCAACGTGTTCCTGATGTATTTCCTGATGTTCCTGTAAGGAGGAAGGATGAAAACGGTATTGATCACCGGTTTTGAGCCGTTTGGCGGCGAACAGATTAACCCCTCCTGGGAAGTGGTGTCGCGCCTCGACAACGCAATTATCTGCGGATGTCGCGTGGTTGCGCGCCAGTTACCCTGCGTGTTTGGCGAATCGCTCAGCGTACTGAATGCGGCGATTGACGCGCTCTCTCCGGCGCTGGTGCTGGCGGTTGGTCAGGCCGGGGGGCGTTCGGATATCACCGTTGAGCGCGTGGCGATCAACGTCGATGATGCCCGCATTGCGGATAATAAAGGCCAGCAGCCAGTGGATATGCCGATAGTGATCGACGGTCCGGCGGCCTGGTTTAGCACGCTGCCGATCAAAGCGATGGTGAGCGCGATGCGTGAGGCGGGCGTGCCGGCGTCGGTATCGCAAACTGCCGGCACCTTTGTCTGCAACCATGTCATGTACGGGCTGCTGCATAAATTAAGCGGCCTGTCGGAGGTGAAGGGCGGATTTATTCATATCCCTTATCTACCGCAGCAGGCGGCGGCGCATCCGGGCGCGCCCAGCATGGCGGCGGAAACGGTGCGTCAGGCACTGGAAATCGCCATTGAGACCGCGCTACAGGTCGAAAAGGATCTTGTGGTGACGGGCGGCGCAACCCACTAACACTATCGATAAGGACAGTATCATGCCTGAAGGCCCGGAGATCCGCCGCGCGGCGGATACCCTGGAGGCGGCGATCAAAGGTAAACCGTTGACGGACGTCTGGTTTGCCTTTGCGCAGTTAAAACCCTTTGAATCACAGCTACAAGGGCAGCGAGTGACGGAAATGGAAACGCGCGGTAAAGCGCTGTTGACCCATTTTTCCGACGGCCTGACGTTATACAGCCACAATCAGCTTTACGGCGTGTGGCGAGTGGTGGACAGCGGTGAAGCGCCGCAGACCACCCGCGTACTGCGTGTGCGGCTGCAAACGGCGGATAAAGCCATTCTGCTCTACAGCGCCTCGGATATTGAGATGCTGACGCCGGAGCAACTTACTACCCATCCCTTTTTACAGCGCGTTGGCCCGGATGTGCTCGATCCGCGTCTGACGGCTGAAGCGGTAAAAGAACGTCTGCTTTCGCCCCGTTTTCGCAATCGACAATTTGCCGGGCTGCTACTGGATCAGGCATTTCTCGCCGGGCTGGGTAACTACCTGCGCGTCGAGATCCTCTGGCAGGTGGGACTAAACGGCAGTCACAAAGCGAACGCGTTGAATGCGATACAACTCGACGCGTTATCCCACGCGCTGCTGGATATTCCACGCCTGTCCTATACCACGCGTGGGCGGGTGGATGAGAATAAACACCATGGCGCGCTGTTTCGCTTTCATGTGTTCCACCGTGACGGTGAAACGTGCGAGCGCTGTGGCGGGATCATTGAAAAAACCACGCTTTCGTCGCGCCCATTTTACTGGTGTCCGCACTGTCAAAAATAGTGAGCAGTCTGACCACGCGACGTTTTTCAGCGCTGTGATGGCCGTTTTGGCGCGTAGGTGGAAATAAAACGCGCCACCGCCGGGCCGGTCAGCAAGATGCTGAACAGGCGCAGGGTTTGCATCGCCATGATCAGCGCCATATCGGCGTTGCTGCCAGCGGCGATCACCGCCACGGTGTCCAGCCCGCCGGGGCTGGTGGCGAGGTAGGCGGTCATAAAATCAATTTGCATGTAGTGCGCGAGGCCCCAGGCCATTGCCGCGCAAATCGCCATCAGGGAAAAGATGGAGGCGAGTATTTGCGGCAGGGGGCGCAGCGCCATGAAAAACACCTGTTTATCGAAGCCCAGACCGATGCGCCAGCCAATCGCCATATAGGCAATCGCCAGCAGCCACTCCGGCAGTTCAATCACCATCGTCCCGCTGGTATGCAGCAACGCGCCTGCCAGCATCGGCAGCAACATCGTACCGGACGGGATCCGCAACAGCCGTCCGGCAAGACCCGCAATGGCCGCCAGCAGCAGGGTAGACAGTAAGTTAATGCTTAGCGGCGGAAACCATTCCACCTGCTGGCTGACGGCCTCTGCGCTGTCGCCCAGAATCAGGCGGGTGACCAGCACCGCCGCCCCCGCAACGAACAGCACGCGTAAATACTGCATAAATGCCACCAGACGGATGTCCGCGCCATAGTCCTGCGCCATGGCGACCATCGCCGCCGCACCGCCGGGCGAAGAGCCCCACGCGCCGGTGTTGCCCGGCAGCGAACTGTAGCGCACCAACAGCCAGCCCACTACCGCGCTGGAAAGCAGCGTAACCAACAGCACCGCCAGGACCATCGGCCAGTGAAGGGCAAGCGTGGTGAGGATGGAGCCGGTAAGGTTTTGCGCAATCATGCAGCCGAGGATCGCCTGGGCGGCGAGGAAGGCGGTACGGGGCAGTTTCAGGGGCATCCCGCGCAGACTAAACACAATGCCTGCCAGCATCGGGCCGAGCAACAGCGCCGCCGGGAGATGAACGTACAGGAACAGCAGGGAAAGAAGTAACGACAAGACAAATAAGGCGCCCCACTGCAAAGATGGCATTCCCTGCTCCTGAATAACGTTTAGCGAAATCTCAGGAAATCATAGAGAAAGTGTGAGCAGATTAAAATAACGCGGGTCAATAAAAGAGGGGATGGTGCGGTTAACAGGCCATCCGGCAGGGGGGAGAGCCGGAGCGCGCTGGCACGCATCCGGCGTGGGGGACGCCGGATGCGTAAAGCATTAACGCTTAATGTCAGACTTAAAATCACGCTGATCGTAGCCGGTATACAGCTGACGAGGACGGGCGATTTTCATGCCTTCGCTGTGCATTTCATTCCAGTGCGCAATCCAGCCGACGGTACGTGCCATCGCGAAGATCACGGTGAACATAGAGGACGGAATCCCCATCGCTTTCAGAATGATACCGGAGTAGAAGTCCACGTTCGGGTAGAGCTTCTTCTCAATGAAGTACGGGTCGTTCAGCGCGATGTGTTCCAGCTCCATGGCCACTTCCAGCAGGTCATCTTTCGTGCCCAGCTCTTTCAGCACTTCATGGCAGGTTTCACGCATTACGGTGGCGCGCGGGTCGTAGTTTTTGTACACGCGGTGGCCGAAGCCCATCAGGCGGAAAGAGTCGTTTTTATCTTTCGCGCGACGAACAAATTCCGGAATGTGTTTAACTGAGCTGATTTCTTCCAGCATTTTCAGGGCCGCTTCGTTTGCGCCGCCGTGTGCCGGTCCCCACAGGGAAGCGATGCCCGCCGCGATACAGGCAAAGGGGTTGGCGCCGGAAGAACCTGCGGTACGAACGGTGGAGGTGGACGCGTTCTGCTCGTGGTCAGCGTGCAGGATCAGGATACGGTCCATTGCACGTTCCAGCACCGGGTTCACTTCATACGTTTCGCACGGCGTAGAGAACATCATATTCAGGAAGTTACCGGAATAGGAGAGGTCGTTACGCGGGTAAACGAATGGCTGACCGATCGAATACTTGTAACACATCGCTGCCATCGTCGGCATTTTGGAGAGCAAACGGAAAGCCGCGATTTCGCGGTGGCGCGGATTGTTCACGTCCAGCGAGTCGTGATAGAACGCCGCCAGCGCGCCGGTGATCCCGCACATTACCGCCATGGGATGTGAGTCGCGGCGGAAGGCGTGGAACAGGCGGGTGATCTGCTCGTGGATCATGGTATGACGGGTCACCGTGGTTCTGAACTCGTCGTATTCAGCCTGCGTCGGTTTTTCGCCGTACAGCAGGATGTAGCACACTTCCAGGTAGGTGGAGTCGGTGGCCAGCTGATCGATCGGGAAGCCGCGGTGTAACAAAATCCCTTCATCGCCGTCGATGAACGTAATTTTGGATTCGCAGGATGCGGTAGAGGTGAAACCCGGATCAAAAGTGAACATGCCTTTTGAACCCAGACTACGAATATCAATAACGTCCTGACCCAGCGTGCCCTTCAGCACGTCCAGTTCGATAGCAGCATCACCATTAAGGGTGAGTTTTGCCTTTGTATCAGCCATTTACGGTCTCCTTAGCGCCTTATTGCTTGAGACTGCACAGGTGAGATCTGTCTTCTACACATCGTCCTTCACGCGTGCCGCGTTGACGCAGCGGGAATGAGTTTGTGTAAACATAAAATTAACTGTTACCGGTTTGTTATTCGGCTCGCCGCTCTGCGTGAGAGGAGAAAACCAGGGTACAGAGCAATGGGCGCTTGCAGGTAAATCAGTTAACTCATGGTGAAATAGCAACAAATCAACAACTTAGCAATCCGAATTATTCAACCTGTCTATCACTATTAACTGTACTGAAGGGATCGGTCAATATCTTCTTACTGTTACATAACTTATTTGCAGGTTAAAGAGTGACCCCATAACTTTTACGCATTATATGCTTTTTCTGGTGTTGTTTGTAACAACTTTGTTTAATGATTGTCAAATCAGATGATTAAAAATTAAAAAAATGTTGTTATCGTGACGTAGGTCACTGTTCGCGATAAAACCCGACAAACTATATGTAGGTTAATTGTAATGATTTTGTGAACGTCCTATACTGCCGCCAGGTCTCCGGAATACCCTGCAATCCCGAGCCACCCAGCGTTGTAACGTGTCGTTTTAGCATCTGGAAGCAGTGTTTTACATGACGCGCAGTTATAGAAAGGACGCTGTCTGACCCGCACGCAGACCGGAGGAAGGAAATCCCGTCGTCTTTCAGGCTACAGGTGGATGAGCCTCTGTACCCGAAGTCTAAAGGGAATAATAAGAACAGCATGTGGGCGTTATTCATGATAAGAAATGTGAAAAAACAAAGACCTGTCAATCTGGATCTGCAAACGATCCGGTTCCCAATCACGGCGATAGCGTCCATTCTCCATCGCGTTTCCGGCGTGATCACCTTCGTGGCGGTCGGGATTCTGTTGTGGTTATTGGGTACCAGCCTCTCTTCCCCGGAAGGATTCCAGCAGGCGTCCGCCATCATGGGGAGCTTCTTCGTTAAATTTATCATGTGGGGCATTCTCACCGCGCTGGCGTACCACGTGGTGGGCGGCGTGCGTCACATGTTAATGGATTTTGGCTATCTGGAAGAAACATTCGAAGCGGGTCAACGCTCGGCCAAAATCTCTTTCGTTATCACTGTCGTGCTTTCACTTCTCGCAGGAGTCCTCGTATGGTAAGCAACGCCTCCGCATTAGGACGCAATGGCGTACATGACTTCATCCTGGTCCGCGCTACCGCTATCGTTCTGACGTTATACATCATCTACATGGTGGGGTTCTTCGCCACGAGCGGCGACCTGACCTGGGAAGTCTGGACCGGTTTCTTCTCATCGGCCTTCACCAAAGTCTTCACTCTGCTGGCCCTTTTTTCCATCTTGATTCATGCCTGGATCGGCATGTGGCAGGTGTTGACCGACTACGTTAAACCGCTGGCCGTTCGTTTAGGCCTGCAACTGGCTATCGTCGTTGCGCTGGTGGTTTACGTCATTTATGGATTTGTTGTGGTGTGGGGTGTGTAATGAAATTGCCAGTCAGAGAATTTGATGCAGTGGTCATAGGCGCAGGCGGCGCGGGTATGCGTGCGGCGCTGCAAATTTCCCAGAGCGGACAAACCTGTGCGCTGCTCTCTAAAGTCTTTCCAACCCGTTCCCATACCGTTTCCGCGCAGGGCGGCATTACCGTCGCGCTCGGTAATACCCATGAGGATAACTGGGAATGGCACATGTACGACACCGTCAAAGGGTCGGACTACATTGGTGACCAGGACGCGATTGAATATATGTGCAAGACCGGACCGGAAGCGATTCTGGAGCTGGAGCACATGGGGCTGCCTTTTTCCCGTCTTGATGACGGTCGTATCTATCAGCGTCCGTTTGGCGGCCAGTCGAAAAACTTCGGCGGCGAGCAGGCGGCACGTACCGCAGCGGCAGCTGACCGTACCGGCCATGCGCTGCTGCACACGCTGTATCAGCAGAACCTGAAAAACCACACCACCATTTTCTCCGAGTGGTATGCGCTGGATCTGGTGAAGAACGCCGACGGCGCGATCGTGGGTTGTACCGCGCTGTGCATTGAAACCGGTGAAGTGGTTTACTTCAAAGCCCGCGCCACGGTGCTGGCGACCGGCGGCGCAGGCCGTATTTATCAATCCACCACCAACGCCCATATTAATACCGGCGACGGCGTGGGCATGGCGATTCGCGCAGGCGTGCCGGTGCAGGACATGGAAATGTGGCAGTTCCACCCGACCGGTATCGCCGGTGCGGGCGTACTGGTCACCGAAGGTTGCCGCGGCGAAGGCGGCTATCTGCTGAACAAACACGGCGAACGCTTTATGGAGCGTTATGCGCCGAATGCGAAAGACCTGGCGGGTCGCGACGTGGTGGCGCGTTCCATCATGATTGAAATTCGCGAAGGTCGCGGCTGCGACGGTCCGTGGGGGCCGCATGCCAAGCTGAAACTTGATCATCTGGGGAAAGAGGTTCTGGAGTCCCGTCTGCCGGGTATTCTCGAACTTTCCCGTACCTTTGCCCACGTCGACCCGGTGAAAGAGCCGATTCCGGTTATCCCGACCTGCCACTATATGATGGGTGGAATCCCGACCAAAGTGACCGGCCAGGCGCTGACCGTGAACGAGCAGGGCGAAGACGTGGTGATTCCGGGCCTGTTTGCGGTGGGCGAAATCGCCTGCGTCTCCGTACACGGCGCCAACCGTCTGGGCGGCAACTCGCTGCTGGATCTGGTGGTGTTTGGCCGTGCGGCGGGTCTGCATCTGCAGGAGTCTATCGCGGAGCAGGGCGCACTGCGCGATGCGACCGACGACGAAATCGACGCCTCACTGGCGCGCCTGAACCGCTGGAACAATAACCGCGACGGTGAAGATCCGGTCGTGATTCGCAAAGCGCTGCAGGAATGTATGCAGCACAACTTCTCGGTATTCCGTGAAGGCGACGCGATGGCGAAAGGGCTGGAACAACTGAAGGCGATCCGCGAGCGGCTGAAAAACGCCCGTCTGGACGATACTTCCAGCGAGTTCAACACTCAGCGCGTTGAGTGCCTGGAGCTGGATAACCTGATGGAAACTGCCTACGCCACGGCGGTTTCAGCAAACTTCCGTACCGAAAGTCGCGGCGCGCATAGCCGCTTCGACTTCCCGGAGCGTGATGATGAAAACTGGCTGTGCCATTCCCTGTATCTGCCAGAGACGGAGTCCATGACGCGACGTCAGGTCAATATGGAACCGAAACTGCGCCCGGCATTCCCGCCGAAGATTCGTACTTACTAATGCGGAGACAGGACAATGAAACTCGAGTTTTCAATTTATCGCTATAACCCGGATGTTGATGACGCTCCGCGCATGCAGGATTACACCCTGGAAGGCGAAGAAGGGCGCGATATGATGCTGCTGGATGCACTGATGCAGCTGAAAGAAAAAGATCCGAGCCTCTCTTTCCGTCGCTCCTGCCGTGAAGGGGTCTGCGGGTCTGACGGACTGAACATGAACGGCAAAAACGGCCTGGCGTGCATCACGCCCATTTCGGCGCTGAATCAGCCGGGTAAGAAAATTGTCATCCGTCCACTGCCAGGGTTACCGGTGATCCGCGATTTGGTGGTAGACATGGGGCAATTCTACGCACAATATGAGAAGATTAAGCCTTACTTGTTGAATAATGGGCAAAATCCTCCGGCGCGCGAGCATTTGCAGATGCCCGAGCAGCGGGAAAAACTCGATGGGCTGTATGAATGTATTTTGTGTGCGTGCTGCTCAACGTCTTGCCCGTCTTTCTGGTGGAACCCGGATAAGTTCATCGGCCCGGCCGGTCTGTTAGCGGCATACCGCTTCCTGATCGACAGCCGCGATACCGAAACCGACAGCCGCCTGGAAGGAATGAGCGATGCATTCAGCGTATTCCGCTGTCACAGCATCATGAACTGCGTCAGTGTGTGTCCTAAGGGGCTAAACCCGACGCGCGCCATCGGCCATATTAAGTCGATGCTGTTGCAGCGCAGTGCATAACGTGTAAACGCCGGGGAAGCGATTCCCCGGTGATGCAGGAAATCTTTAAAAACCGCTACATTGCAGTACCCGTCATCGAGGCGTACAGGACGAGACAAGGCAGCCAACAACGTCGCAGCCTGAACGCAGAAGATGAATGGCAGTTTTTAAAGGTTCCTTCGCGGGCCAGTAAGAGCTCGCAGGTGAACCCCGGCACGTACACTCGGTGTGCGTGGTAGTTTCTACGGCGAAAGTAAGCATAAAAATGCTTAAGGGATCACGATGCAGAACAGCGCTTTGAAAGCCTGGCTGGACTCTTCTTACCTCTCTGGCGCAAACCAGAGCTGGATAGAACAGCTCTATGAAGACTTCTTAACCGATCCTGACTCTGTGGACGCGAACTGGCGTTCCACGTTCCAGCAGTTGCCTGGTACAGGGGTCAAACCGGATCAATTCCATTCAAAAACGCGTGATTATTTCCGTCGTCTGGCGAAGGATGCCTCACGTTACTCTTCTTCGATTTCCGACCCTGACACCAATGTGAAGCAGGTTAAAGTCCTGCAGCTCATTAACGCTTATCGTTTCCGCGGTCACCAGCATGCGAATCTCGATCCGCTGGGACTGTGGAAGCAAGAAACCGTGGCGGATCTGGATCCTTCCTTCCACGATCTGACCGAGGCCGACTTCCAGGAAAGCTTTAACGTAGGTTCTTTTGCTGGCGGCAAAGAGACGATGAAGCTGGGCGAGTTGCTCTCCGCCCTCAAACAAACTTACTGCGGCCCGATCGGCGCCGAGTACATGCACATCACCAGCACCGAAGAAAAACGCTGGCTGCAACAGCGTATCGAATCCGGACGCGCGGCGTTTAGCGCCGATGAGAAAAAACGTTTCCTGAGCGAACTGACCGCGGCGGAAGGCCTGGAACGTTATCTGGGCGCGAAGTTCCCGGGCGCGAAACGCTTCTCGCTGGAAGGCGGCGACGCGTTAATACCGATGCTGAAAGAGATGATCCGCCATGCGGGCAACAGCGGCACCCGTGAAGTGGTGCTGGGAATGGCCCACCGTGGTCGTCTGAACGTGCTGGTCAACGTGCTGGGTAAAAAACCGCAGGATCTGTTCGACGAATTTGCGGGCAAACATAAAGAACACCTCGGTACCGGTGACGTGAAGTACCACATGGGCTTCTCGTCCGATATTGAAACCGAAGGCGGCCTGGTCCACCTGGCGCTGGCGTTTAACCCGTCGCACCTGGAGATCGTCAGCCCGGTGGTTATCGGTTCCGTGCGGGCGCGACTGGACAGACTCGACGAGCCGAGCAGCAACAAAGTGCTGCCGATCACCATTCATGGTGACGCCGCGGTGACCGGGCAGGGCGTGGTTCAGGAAACCCTGAACATGTCGAAAGCGCGGGGATACGAAGTGGGCGGGACCGTTCGCATCGTTATCAACAACCAGGTGGGCTTCACCACCTCTAATCCGCTGGATGCCCGATCCACGCCGTACTGCACCGACATCGGTAAAATGGTGCAGGCGCCGATCTTCCACGTCAACGCGGACGATCCGGAAGCGGTGGCGTTTGTCACCCGTCTGGCGCTGGACTTCCGTAACACCTTTAAACGTGATGTCTTCATCGACCTGGTATGCTACCGCCGTCACGGCCATAACGAAGCCGACGAGCCGAGCGCAACCCAGCCGCTGATGTACCAGAAAATCAAAAAACACCCGACCCCGCGTAAGATCTACGCCGACAAACTGGAAGCCGACAACGTCGCCACGCTGGAAGACGCGACCGAAATGGTCAACCTTTACCGTGACGCGCTGGACGCCGGCGAATGCGTGGTGAAAGAGTGGCGTCCGATGAACATGCACTCCTTTACCTGGTCGCCGTACCTCAACCACGAGTGGGACGAAGCATACCCGAACAAGGTGGAGATGAAGCGTCTGCAGGAGCTGGCGAAACGCATCAGTACGGTGCCGGAAGCGGTTGAGATGCAGTCCCGCGTGGCCAAAATTTACGCTGACCGCCAGGCGATGGCGGCGGGCGAGAAACTGTTCGACTGGGGCGGCGCCGAAAATCTGGCTTACGCCACGCTGGTTGATGAAGGTATCCCGGTACGTCTGTCCGGCGAAGACTCCGGTCGCGGCACCTTCTTCCACCGCCACGCGGTGATTCATAATCAGTCTAACGGTTCAACCTACACCCCGCTGCAGCATGTGCATAACGGCCAGGGCAGCTTCCGGGTATGGGACTCCGTTCTGTCTGAAGAAGCGGTACTGGCGTTTGAATACGGTTACGCCACGGCGGAACCGCGTACCCTGACGATCTGGGAAGCGCAGTTCGGTGACTTCGCCAACGGCGCGCAGGTGGTGATTGACCAGTTCATCTCCTCCGGCGAACAGAAGTGGGGCCGCATGTGTGGCCTGGTGATGCTGCTGCCGCACGGTTACGAAGGCCAGGGGCCGGAGCACTCCTCCGCGCGACTGGAGCGTTATCTGCAGCTTTGCGCCGAGCAGAACATGCAGGTTTGCGTGCCGTCCACCCCGGCTCAGGTGTACCACATGCTGCGTCGTCAGGCGCTGCGCGGTATGCGCCGTCCGCTGGTGGTCATGTCGCCGAAATCGCTGCTGCGTCATCCGCTGGCGGTTTCCAGCCTGGATGAGCTGGCCAACGGCACCTTCCTGCCGGCCATTGGCGAAATTGATGATATCAATCCGAAAGGCGTGAAGCGCGTGGTGATGTGTTCTGGTAAGGTTTATTACGACCTGCTGGAACAGCGCCGTAAGAACGATCAGAAAGATGTCGCCATTGTGCGCATCGAGCAGCTTTATCCGTTCCCGCATCAGGCGATGCAGGACGTGCTGAAACAGTACGCTCACGTACATGATTTTGTCTGGTGTCAGGAAGAGCCGCTCAACCAGGGCGCCTGGTACTGCAGCCAGCATCATTTCCGTGAAGTGATTCCATTTGGGTCCGCCCTGCGTTATGCAGGTCGCCCGGCCTCCGCCTCTCCGGCGGTAGGGTATATGTCCGTTCACCAGAAGCAGCAACAAGATCTGGTTAATGACGCGCTGAACGTCGATTAAATAAAGGATAAATAATGAGTAGCGTAGATATTCTTGTTCCCGACCTGCCTGAGTCCGTAGCGGACGCGACCGTCGCCACCTGGCACAAAAAACCAGGCGATGCCGTAGTTCGTGACGAAGTGCTGGTCGAAATCGAAACTGACAAAGTGGTACTGGAAGTACCGGCATCAGCGGACGGCATTCTGGATGCGGTTCTGGAAGACGAAGGCACTACCGTGACCTCTCGCCAGATCCTGGGTCGCCTGCGTGAAGGCAACAGCGCCGGTAAAGAAACCAGCGCGAAATCCGAAGAGAAAGCGTCCACCCCGGCGCAGCGCCAGCAGGCGTCTCTGGAAGAGCAAAACAACGATGCGCTCAGCCCGGCGATCCGTCGCCTGCTGGCCGAACACAACCTGGATGCCAGCGCCATTAAAGGCACCGGCGTCGGTGGCCGCATCACCCGTGAAGATGTAGAAAAACATCTGGCGAAAGCGCCGGCGAAAGAAGCGTCCAACACATCCGCTGCGGCTGCGGCGGCACAGCCAGCGCTTGGCGCTCGCAGTGAAAAACGCGTCCCGATGACCCGACTGCGCAAGCGCGTGGCCGAGCGTCTGCTGGAAGCGAAAAACTCCACCGCGATGCTGACCACCTTCAACGAAGTCAACATGAAGCCAATCATGGATCTGCGTAAGCAGTACGGCGAAGCGTTCGAGAAACGTCACGGTATCCGTCTGGGTTTCATGTCCTTCTATGTGAAGGCGGTGGTTGAAGCGCTGAAGCGTTATCCGGAAGTGAATGCGTCTATCGACGGCGACGACGTGGTGTATCACAACTATTTCGACGTGAGCATGGCGGTGTCTACGCCGCGTGGCCTGGTGACGCCCGTCCTGCGTGACGTGGATACGTTGGGCATGGCTGACATCGAGAAGAAAATTAAAGAGCTGGCCGTCAAAGGCCGTGACGGCAAGCTGACGGTAGAAGACCTGACCGGCGGTAACTTTACCATCACCAACGGTGGTGTGTTCGGTTCCCTGATGTCCACCCCGATCATCAACCCGCCGCAGAGCGCGATCCTCGGGATGCACGCCATTAAAGATCGTCCGATGGCGGTGGAGGGCAAGGTTGAAATCCTGCCGATGATGTACCTGGCGCTGTCTTACGATCACCGCCTGATCGACGGCCGCGAATCCGTGGGCTTCCTGGTGGCGATTAAAGAGCTGCTGGAAGATCCAACGCGTCTGCTGCTGGACGTATAGTCATTTTTTAGCGTCACCTGCCCCGTAGGCCGGATTAAGCGTAGCGCCGTCCGGCAAAGATACCGCTCTGGTCTACGGGTTTAAAGATAACGATTACCTGAAGGATGGACAGAACACATGAACTTACATGAATATCAGGCAAAACAACTTTTTGCCCGCTATGGCTTACCGGCGCCGGTGGGTTATGCCTGTACTACTCCGCGCCAGGCTGAAGAAGCGGCATCGAAAATCGGTGCCGGTCCGTGGGTAGTAAAATGTCAGGTTCACGCTGGTGGCCGTGGTAAAGCGGGCGGTGTGAAGGTCGTTAACAGCAAAGAAGAGATTCGCGCGTTTGCTGAACACTGGCTGGGCAAACGCCTGGTGACCTACCAGACAGATGCGAACGGCCAGCCGGTTAACCAGATTCTGGTTGAAGCGGCGACCGATATCGACAAAGAATTGTATCTGGGCGCGGTTGTTGACCGCAGCTCCCGTCGCGTGGTCTTTATGGCCTCTACCGAAGGCGGCGTGGAAATTGAAAAAGTGGCGGAAGAAACCCCGCACCTGATCCATAAAGTGGCGCTCGATCCGCTGACCGGACCGATGCCGTATCAGGGACGCGAGCTGGCGTTCAAACTGGGTCTGGAAGGCAAACTGGTGCAGCAGTTCACCCGGATCTTCATGGGCCTGGCGACCATTTTCCTGGAGCGCGATCTGGCGCTGATCGAAATTAACCCGCTGGTTATCACCAAACAAGGCGATCTGATCTGCCTCGACGGCAAGCTGGGCGCTGACGGCAATGCGCTGTTCCGCCAGCCGGATCTGCGCGAAATGCGCGACCAGTCGCAGGAAGATCCGCGCGAAGCGCAGGCTGCGCAGTGGGAACTGAACTACGTGGCGCTGGACGGCAATATCGGCTGTATGGTGAACGGCGCGGGTCTGGCGATGGGCACCATGGACATCGTTAAGCTGCACGGCGGCGAACCGGCGAACTTCCTCGACGTGGGCGGCGGCGCGACCAAAGAGCGCGTGACCGAAGCGTTCAAAATTATTCTCTCTGACGACAACGTGAAAGCCGTGCTGGTTAACATCTTCGGCGGTATTGTCCGTTGCGACCTGATCGCAGACGGTATTATCGGCGCGGTGGAAGAAGTGGGCGTTAACGTGCCGGTGGTTGTGCGTCTGGAAGGCAACAACGCCGAACTCGGCGCGAAGAAACTGGCTGACAGCGGCCTGAATATTATTGCAGCGAAAAGTCTGACGGATGCAGCTCAGCAGGTTGTTGCCGCAGTGGAGGGGAAATAATGTCTGTTTTAATCGATAAAAACACCAAGGTTATCTGTCAGGGCTTCACCGGTAGCCAGGGGACGTTCCACTCCGAACAGGCGATCGCTTACGGTACGCAAATGGTTGGCGGCGTCACGCCAGGTAAAGGCGGCACCACCCATCTGGGCCTGCCGGTGTTCAACACCGTGCGTGAAGCGGTAGAAGCAACAGGTGCGACTGCCTCTGTGATCTACGTTCCGGCTCCGTTCTGTAAAGATTCCATTCTGGAAGCGATCGACGCGGGCATTAAGCTGATTATCACCATCACCGAAGGTATCCCGACGCTGGATATGCTGACCGTGAAGGTGAAGCTGGACGAAGCGGGCGTGCGCATGATCGGGCCGAACTGCCCGGGCGTGATCACCCCAGGCGAATGCAAGATCGGCATCATGCCGGGCCACATCCATAAGCCGGGTAAAGTGGGTATCGTTTCCCGTTCCGGTACGCTGACCTATGAAGCGGTTAAGCAGACCACCGATTACGGCTTCGGCCAGTCCACCTGCGTGGGCATCGGCGGCGACCCGATCCCGGGCTCTAACTTCATCGACATCCTGAAGCTGTTCCAGGAAGATCCGCAGACTGAAGCGATCGTGATGATCGGTGAGATCGGCGGCAGCGCGGAAGAAGAAGCGGCTGCTTACATCAAAGATCACGTCACCAAGCCGGTTGTGGGCTATATCGCCGGTGTGACCGCGCCGAAAGGTAAGCGTATGGGTCACGCAGGCGCCATTATCGCCGGGGGTAAAGGCACGGCGGATGAGAAATTCGCTGCGCTGGAAGCCGCAGGCGTGAAAACGGTTCGCAGCCTGGCCGATATCGGCGAAGCGCTGAAAGCTGTCATTAAGTAAAAGCAATAAAACAGCCTAACCCCTGCATTTACCCGTGATGCAGGGGAAAGGGCTGGTCCATTTTCGACATGGTTGGCCATCTGATGATGGCCTTTTTTTTGCCTGTCTGTTTGCCGGATGGCGCTGGCGTTTATCCGCCTACGGGGAGTGTTGACTTGCCAGGTTATGCGCTTTCCGCCAGTGTTTTCAGCCAACGGATCCCGCTTTCCGGAGAGGTCATCACCGGGACGGGCGGCGACGGAAGCTGTTGCAGAACGCGCGCCATCGACGCTTGCGCCAGCATAACCACATCAGCCTGTTTATACGCGCTGTGCAATCCTTCGCTGACGATGCGATCGTGGGTTTCCATATCGCCCGCCAGCAGGGCATGGAAGGCCTCTTCCATCAATATCGGCGTCACGGTGCATTGCTTACCACTGGCCTGTACTTTGCGCTGCACATACTCCAGCGTCGGTTTCATGGTCGTGGCGACGGTGGCCAGCACGGCAATATTCTCACCCAGGCTAATGGCTTGTTCCACCATCGCGCAGTCGATACGCGCAAGCTGCAGCGGCGTCATAAACTGACACTGTTCAACCGCCGTGCCAATGGACGAACAGGCGGTGATGAGAATCTCACAATCCGCTTTTTCGGCTATGTGGACGTAGTCGGCAATGCGTGCCGCAATGTTCCGCGTCACGCCTCCGGCCTTCATCACCTGCTTAATCATCGACTCTTCGACCAGGTGCATTACGTCCGCTTCTGGCATGATGTCGCCGATCAGTTGCTGCATCATGGCGAGCGTGGCGGAACTGGTGTGAAGCATAGCGATCTTTTTCATTCTGCGATCTCCTTGAGCAAACATTCGGCAACGGCCATGGCCGCATCGTGATCTTCCTGGGCGGACAGTCCACCAATCGCAACGGCCCCCACGCATTTACCGTTGTGAAGAATCGGTACGCCGCCGGGCAGGGCGGTAAATCGTGGGTCAGCAAAGTAGCTGATATCCAGTGACTCATCTTGCAGACGTTGCAAAAACGCCTGAGTTGTGCAACCTAAACGGCTGCTGGTGCGTGCTTTGCGCTGCGTCAGCTCAATGGTCAACAGTTTGGCGTTATCCATACGGGCAAAGCTCAGTAACTCGCCGTGAGCGTCGCATACCGCCACGCTGAGCGGACGTTGCGCATAACGGGTGTCGGTGAGATCGAGCGCGCTGTCTACCGCACGTCGTGCCTGTTGCAGGGTTAAAGTCATCATGGTGAGTTATCCTTTTGACAGAGGTTCTGATACCGGCTGAGCAGGCGAACACTCGCTCTGGGCCTGCGCCTGTCGGGCATCCTTTTTGCGCCAGTAGTTAGCCAGCAGCGAGCCGCTGACGTTGCCAAGCGGCGTCATGACCGCAGAGGCGAGACCAACGGTGGCCAGTTTTCCCATCGCGGCGGCAAGACCTGATGCCATCCCGCCGTTTTGCAGGCCGACTTCGAAGGCTACCGTCCGGGCGGACTGAACATCCATGCGGAAGATCCAGCGGCTCATCAAATAGCCAATCAGGAAGCCGCCGAGGTTGTGCATCAGCATGGCGAAGCAGAGCAAGAAACCGACCTGAACCAGGTTGTCGCGCCCGGCCGCCGCTGCCGTAGTGGTGAAGAAAATGATGCCCATCATCGAGATGGTCGGCATGATCTTCTTGACGCCGGCCACGCGTCCATACAGCCAGTTATAGAACAGCGCCCAGATGATCCCGCCTGCCACAAAGTTCAGCACCACTGCATACATTTGCGCGTCGGCGCTGGCGCTGCCAAACAGCGTGTTCCAGCCGCCGGCAAGCATATACAGCAGCCAGATGGCGCTGATCCCGGCCAGCGTTTGCACGGTACGACGCCCCTGCACGCCGGCATAGGTTTTCAGGTAGTCATGTAAAATCGCCGCGCCAATCGGGATCAACACGATTTTCACGACGTCCATCACCATCGCCGTAAGCTGGATGTCGATCATTGAACCCGCCAGCAGATTCACCCACAGCGGGGTCATGACCGTCGCCGCCAGCGTCGAGACGGCGGCGATCGAGACCGCCAGCGCCAGGTTGGCGTTGGCGATATACACCATGACGGTGGAGGAGAGCCCGCTGGGACAGGAACCAATCAGCAGAATCCCCACCGCCACTTCCGGCGGAAAGTCAAAGATCAGCGTGATGCTCAGGCCGAGCAGAGGCATGATGACGAAATGACAGAAGGTGCCGATAAACACCGCCCAGGGCATTTTAGCGACGTCGATAAAGTCCTGAATCGTGAGTTTGGTGCCCATACTGAACATGGTCGCCTTGATCACTAAAAAGACGATCCATTTATGGGTGATGTTGAATCCGCCCCAGACGATCAGATCGGTTGACCAGGTCATCGCCGCGACAAAGCCGGCAATGATCCACAGGGTAAACTGGTAGCTGCGAAGATTTGTCCAGTAGCCCGCGCCTGCCGCGAAGCCTGTCGTCAGCATCACCAGCCCCGGCTGCCAGAGGGCGGGAGACTGCATCAGCGCGCCAATTGCCGCCAGGGCGCCACCGACGATGCAGACGCCCAGTCCGGTTTTGTGAATAACGGTTGTGATAGTCATGGTGAAATGTCCTTTCTCTCGCTATTACTGCCGTGGTGGAATAGCTAACATTTGCCGCGCAATATCCGGCGTGGCGACCTTTTTATCCATACTGCGAATAAGCGTGGCGAGTTTTGCAACCTGCTGATAATTATGCTGAGCTTTCTCTTCGGCGCTTAAATAATAGCTGTCTTCAAAACCAATTCTTACTTCACTGGCGCCCATGCCGACCGCTGCCGCAATAATATCGAAATTCTTGCGGCCAAAATGGGTAATTCCCCATAAGGCGTCGCGAGGGATCATACTGCGCAAGGCAATTAACGCATCAACTGTCGCGGGTGAACTTCCACGGTGTCCGAGGACGATATTAAATAACATCGGTTTCTTGAACGGTATTTTTTCTTCCAGCGCCAGAATGTTATTAATCATGCCAATTTCGAAAACTTCAAATTCAGGAATAATGGAACGTTGGGTTATTTGTTGCGAACAATATTCGACGTCCGGTCCGGGATTAAAGTATACGGCATCGCCGAGGTTAACGGAGCCGACGTTCAGCGACGCCATTTCAACACCGGGACAGTCCAGTGGCGCGCAGCGCTCGGCAATCGACATGGCGGAGACGCCACCGGTTGAGGCCTGAATAATCAGGTCGGAATGGCGCATGACGTGGTCGATCGTCGCCTGAAAATCGGTGGTGTCCGGCGTCAGGCGCCCCTGCTTATCGCGAACGTGTAAATGCACGATGGCTGCACCATGTTCGACGCTTGCCAGTATTTCCTGCGCCAGTTCTTCAGGTATAACTCTGGGGCAATCCGCGGCAACGGGTGCCAGCGAAATAATAACAGTATCCGACATGTGTTCCTCCGGTTTTCCGGTACAGAGATATTAAAATTATAAGTACGGTGTTATCCAACGTAACGATTCGGGCCCTGGTGTTGACGGTTTATATTCACAACCTATCCAGCCCTGATAGCCTGTTTGCTTAATAAATTCAAAAAGCCATGTTTCATTTAATTCTCCCGTTCCCGGTTCATGGCGACCGGGTACAGAAGCAATCTGAAAGTGTTTAATGAACGGTAAATAATGTTCAATAAGATGCGTAACATTACCGTGTATTTTTTGGCAGTGGTAAATGTCAAACTGTAAGCCGATATTTTTTCTGTTCACTTCGCGAATAAGACGTTCAGCCAGTGGAAAGCTATCGACAAAATAACCAGGCATATCGTCCGGGTTCAACGGTTCAATCAACACGTCGATATCGGCCCCGACCATGACGTCGCAGGCGATACGCAGTCGGTCGGTTAATTGCTCATACTGGGCGTTGGCGGAAAGTCCAGCCACGCGCAATCCGGCCATGACGTGCACCTTGCGACAGCCCAGTGCCGTGGCGTAATCGCGGGCAATCAGCAGACTACGATGAAATTCCTCGTCACTGCCTGGCAGGGAGGCCAGTCCGCGTTCACCGGCTTGCCAGTTACCCGCCGGCGCATTCATCAACGCCACCGGCAGGCCGGTTTCCCGTTGCGCCGCCAGCAGCACCTCCAGCGGATGCTGCCACAGAAACAGCCCTTCAACGCCGTGAAAACCCGCCGCCTTTGCGGATCGAAAGCGCTCCGCAATGGGACGTTCGCAAAACAGCCAGTCGAGGTTAGCCGCTAACTTCAGCATGATGCGTTCCCTCCCGGCAATCCACCAGGTGTAGTTTCACGCCCTTGCTGGCAATAGTATCCTGCGCTACGTCGGGCAACCGGTTGTCCGAAATAATGTCGGTCAGTTGATCCAGCGAGCAGATGTGGAACATTCCGTATTTGCCAAATTTACTGCTGTCGCAGACCAGCACCCGACGGCGGGAGACGGTGAGCACCGCCTCTTTCACCGAGGCTTTGCCTTCACTGGGGGTCGACATTCCACGTTCGGTATCCCACGAGGACGAACTGAGAAACGCCACGTCGATGTTTATCGTGCGCAGAAAACTGGCGGCGCTTTTCCCAAGGCATGAGCGGTTGCGCTGATCCACCAGTCCGCCGGTGTGATACAGCGTGATGTGCGGCATATCCATCAGGTAGTGGCTGATGGAAAAATCGTTCGTCACCACCGTCAGGTTGAAGCAGTGGCTGGCGGCGACGGCTTTCGCCACTTCAAACAACGACGTTCCCGCATCGAGATACAGCGTTTGCCCTGGCTCTATCAGCATCGCGGCAAGTTGCCCCATCCGTCGCTTCACGTCATGATGCAGCTCAGCCTTTTCCCGCCACGGTAGCTCCGATTTCAGCAGATTGTTGAGTTTCACCCCGCCATTGATCGAGATGACTTTGCCTTCTTCCTCCAGCAACTGAATATCGCGGCGCACGGTCATGTGCGACACGCTCATCAGATCCGCCAGCTCATTAAACGAGGCAACGTTTTTTTCATGCACGTAGCGGTAGATAAAATCACGTCGTTGTTCGGGGATCATCCTCTCACCTCATGCTCGCCGGGATTGTTCGAGTTCAGCTACTGCTTCCGCCGTTAGCGGCACGTAGCCGAGTGGTTTTAAGGTCAGCCAGATGCGGGCGCTGTCTTCCAGCTCTTCGGCATTAAACACCGCCTCACGAAGTGAGCGACCACTGACTACCGGACCGTGATTTGCCAGGAGCGCGGCAGTATGGTCCGCCGCAATCTCGCTGAGTGCGCTGGCAATACCCTCATGACCGGGTTTGAAATAGGGCAACAGAGGCAACTGCCCGACGCGCATTACGTAGTACGGCGTTAACGGCGGCAGACAATTTTCCGGTGTGCTGCATGGCAGACAGGAAAGGGCGGTCAGCCATGGCGAATGCAGATGAACCACCGCGCCGCAGGCCGGACGATGACGGTACCAGGCCAGGTGCATGGGCACTTCTTTTGACGGTTTATCGCCACTGAGGTAAACGCCGTTGGCATCCAGTTTACTGAGCGTCGCGGCGTTCAGCTCGCCCAAACAGGAGTTGGTCGGCGTGACCAGATAGCCGCCGTCCGGCAGTCTTACGCTCAGGTTGCCCGAACCACCGCTGCTGAAGCCGCGCATAAACAGAGAACGACCGTAATGCACCAGCTGTTCGCGGAGTTGTTGTTCGTTAAGCTGACTCATAATGCAGACTCCTGCGCGGTGAAAAAGAAGTCTTCGTCACCGAAGTTGCCTGACTTCAGCGCCAGCGCGAGCGGCGGCTCGGCGGAGAACACCCATGGCACGCCGGGCGCGATGGCTTTGCCGACCGTCAGTCTCGTCACCTGTAACGCCTCCACTACGGTGCCGGACGTTTCACCACCGGCGACGATAAAACCGGTTACGCCCGCGGCCTGCAGTTTGGCCGTCAGTCTGGCAAAAGTTTGCTCAATCGCCCGGCTGGCGCGCTGCTCGCCGTACTCCTGTTGAATACGTTTCAGCGCTTCCGGCGGCTGGGTAGCGTAAATCAATGGAGCGAGCGCGTCATCGACATGAGTCATTGTCCACAGCGACAGCTCGTCACTGTAACGCTCTGCGTCTGTCAGGCAGCGCGCTACGTCGAGTAGAAGGGAAGCGGCCTGTGCTTTATAGCGATTCACCTGGCGGTTGCTCATGGTGGAACAACTTCCGGAAAAAACCACCGTTTTGGCCGGCAGCGGGAAGGGATGTACCGCTTCCCGCCCACGCTGTGACGCAGCGCAAGCGGCCAGTGCGCCACCCAGGCCGGAACCGCCCGCCAGCAGCGGTGTATGACGTAAGGCCTGAGCGAGGGTCTGCAGATCGGCTTCGCTAAAGGTATCCGCGATCACGTGACGTACACCTTCAGACTGGCAGCGTTCCAGCGCGTGAGTGACCGCTTCCACACCTTTCTGTATCGTGCGGAGGTCAATGCGCCCGACAGCGCTGGCAGTTTGCGCTGTGAGCAGGCGAATCAGGTTCGCATCGGTCATTGGGTTGAGCGGATGTTTCTCCATGCCGGATTCATTCAGTAATACGCCATTCACAAACAGATAACCGTGAATCACCGTACGTCCGTTTTGCGGCAGGGCTGGGCAGTGAACGATGTACGGCGCGTGCATTGCTTCCATCAGCGCATCGCTGACCGGACCGATATTCCCGGCGGGGGTGGAATCAAAAGTGGAGCAATATTTAAAGTAAATCTGCCGCGCACCTGCCGTGTTGTGCAGCCATTGCCAGCAGCGTAATGATTGATCGATGGCCTGGTCAGCCGGTAGAGAACGGCTTTTCAGCGAGATGACAATCGCGTCGACCTCTTCATTCCAGGGCAGGGCGGCGTCTGGCATCCCGGGCAGCAGCGCGACCCTCCAGCCTTGCTCAGCCATAAAACTTGCTATATCCGTTGCGCCAGTAAAGTCGTCGGCGATAACACCTGTCGTGACGGGCATACATCCACTCCGTTCAGATTATCTTGTCATTGAGCCTATTATTCAGGAGGGCGTTTCACATTCACATGATGATTCTCACAAATAAGCACATCATAAAATCGTATGAAATTTTTTTAACTAATTGAAAATAATATATAAAGTGATGAGTGGTATTGAAATGAAGCTCACAGGGAGATGTGAAGATTCGTTAATCTTTGGGAAAAGTTGTCACAGCAGTCGGTGGTCTGGTTTCGAGGGCGCGGGGACGCTCTTGCAATTTGATCATAATCACCTGAATAAATAAGATTATTTTTTGCGGTCAGGGTCATTTTTTCACCTGGACAAATTAAGCATAGTAGCGACGTTATCCAGGCCACTGACGGAGCGTAACGTGCCTCAGCATATTCAGGACGATGTCTTACACACTTTTTACTCACTGGCAGAGGTGTGTTCTAAGGCGACCGGACTCGCCGCCGTGGTGGTAGACATAAATGGTCTGGAAATCTCTGCCTGTCATAATTTTAATTCGTTCTGTTCATTACTGCGCGCCAATCTGCAATACCAAAAACTTGTCAAAAACGTGATAAATATTGTGCTTTTGAAGGGGTAAAAGAAGAAAAAATCAGAATACTCTGCTGTCATGCCGGGTTGAGTTTTTTCTCTATGGCGTTAATTCGTCAGGGGCATCTGCTGGGATTTATTATTTGCGATCAGGCGTGCGCAAAGTATCCGGAATATAAAACTATTGTCATCGATGACGATCGGCAGTGGGCTTTCGATCCTAAAATTAAATCAGCCTGGAATCAGATCGCGATTGTAGAAAATAATCATCTGGTGGCAGCGGCAAACCTGCTCAGCTTTATTATTAACAATCTCAATCCGGTTCAGCGTAAAACGGTGGACACCGCTGATGCGCAGTAGAACGACCTGCGTCTGTCAGCAATGGAACTTTCTCGCCACGAAAAGAAACGGGTCGCCGCACATGTCTGTTTAAGCGCCAACTACTTTAGCCGTTTCTTTAAGAAACGGCAGGGAGCGAATTTTAAAACCTGGGTGAGCCAGAAAAAATGCAGCGGGCGAGTGAGTTGCTGTGCGATCCGTAGAACTCTATCGACAGCATCGCCCGGAAACTTCAGTATGCGCAGACGAGCTATTTGTGTCGGGTGTTCCGGGCGGCTCACCAGACGTCTCCGCAGTTATGCCGTCATGAACACCTTTCGCTGTAGGCGCGTTCCATCACCTCTGGAATAAAAGAGAGTCGGTCGCTCAGACGGACAACATCACCAACCACAATCAGTGCCGGTGGCACAATATTCGCTTCCTGCGCTTTCGTGAGTAATGTACCGAGCGTACAGGTTAAGCGCCGCTGATTGTCCCGGGTAACTGACATCACAATCGCCGCGGGCGTGTCCGGTGATTTGCCTCCCATTAGCAGTTCTTCACAAATAAATGGCAGGTTTGCGATCCCCATAACAATCACCAGCGTGCCGTTGAGCTTCGCCAACTGCCGCCAGTCCTGCTGCTGATTACCTTCGCGGGTATGTCCTGTCACAACATGAAAACCCGATGCCAGATCGCGGTGGGTCACCGGGATCCCGGCGCAGGCCAGCCCGCCAATGGCGGAACTGATCCCCGGCACCACTTCGAAGTCAATGCCTTCTTCGACCAGACATTCCACCTCTTCGGCACCGCGGCCAAACACGTAAGGATCGCCACCTTTCAGGCGCACAACGTTCCGCTGTGCTCGCGCATGCTGGATAATCAGGGCATTGATCTCCTCCTGAGGAACACTATGAAAGCCCGGACTTTTGCCAACGTTGATGCAGGTACAGCTCGCTGAGCACCACTCAAGCATTTTAGGATTGACCAGCCGATCGTAAATGATGACATCAGCCTGTTGAATACACTGCAGGGCTTTAAGGGTCAGTAAGCTGATATCACCAGGGCCTGCACCAACCAGCCAGACTTTTCCGGAGTTTTTCATATGTCGTCCTTAATTATTGTCGGGAAAAACGGTAAAAAGAGTAAAAGCAGATAAAAAAACGTCATCGTTTGCTTATCGTTTAGTGAGCTGAATTCTCCTGAAATAATAAGTAAATAATATTGATTAAACCCGCAAAGTTTTTTCGCCAATAAACAAGTTATCTTGAAAAATTATTAAGAACTTATTGGCGCTATTTGTCGCATAATAACCTTATTTAAATTGTGTTTATGGCCAGTTTTGCGTATTATTGGTTATTATTTGTTCGACTCCTGTGTGAATAAACCATGGAGTGGATCAATGACATACAGGTAGGAAATAAAATATAACTCTTAGGCCAATCGGGAGTCGGTTGCATTTATTTTTTATAAATTAAACTATTTTTGTACGCGGCATATGGAAGACGTTATGAGAGGAAAGATACCAAAGACTGAATTACTGGTGACGTTTGAAGTGGTGGCACGTCATGAAAGTTATACGCGTGCGGCGGAGGAGTTAGCATTAACGCAAAGTGCTGTATTTCGCCAGGTGAATGCACTTGAGGATTTTCTGCATACTGCATTATTTAATCATGCCAAAAAGCGGATTTTTTTAAACGAGGCCGGGAAGCATTATTTGAGCATTGTTAAGGAAACGCTCAATAAACTTGAGCGTGATACTAATACCATTATGACCTGGCAGCCCACGGTCGAAGTCATTGAACTGGCGGTCAACCCGACCTTCAGCACCCATTGGCTGATCCCCAATCTGCGTGAATTCAACAAACTTAACCCCGATATTATCGTTAATATTCACTCGCTGGCGAACATGGGCGATTTCCTCAACCGTGAATATGATGCGGCCATTATGCGTGAAGACTTCTGTTCGCCGTGGTCAGAAGTGGAGTATCTGTTCGAAGAGGAAATCCTCCCGGTTTGTAGCGGCAGTCTGCTGTCACAGCCTAACCAGAAATTGGCGGTTGAAGAGTTGCTCAATGAGTTTCCCTTGCTGCATCAAAGTACGCGAATTAACGGCTGGCAGGAGTGGTTTGCCCTGTCAGATGTCAGTAGCCCACGGGTCAACAAAGGCCCGCGTTTTGATCTGCTGTCGATGCTGATCGCCGCGGTGCGATCGAATTTGGGGGTTGCGCTGCTCCCACGGTTTGCGATCCAGCACGATCTGGATAACGGTGACATGGTGATCCCTTGCGATGTGCCCATGCGCACGGGTAATCGTTTCATCATGACCTGGCGGGAAGAAAAAGCGGAATCCCGTCATTTACAGGTTTTCCGCGAGTGGCTGTTACAAAAATCGGTGGTATCTCACCTGGAACGCTGACGGCGGATGACGGGCAAACGGGAAGCCGGATAAGCGCATGCGCCATCCGGCAACGATGTGACTACCAGTCAATGCCCACCTGCGCCTGAATACCGCTGTCAAAAGCATGCTTCACCGGGCGCATTTCACTGACCGTATCCGCAAGATCCAGCAGCCGCGCGTGGCAGCCGCGACCGGTGACGATCACGCTCTGCTGCGCCGGACGCGCCGTTATGGCGGCGATCACCGCGTCGGTATCAAGATAGTGATACGCCAGCATATAAGTGAGTTCATCCAGCACCACCAGATCGTACTGCGGGTCGGCCAGCATCCGCTGCGCTTCTGTCCAGACGACAAGCGCCGCCGCGATATCCGCCTCGCGGTTTTGCGTTTCCCAGGTAAACCCGGTACCCATAATGTGGAATTCGACGCCCAGCGGATGCAGGGTGTTGTATTCGCCATTGTCCCACTGGCCTTTGATAAACTGCGCGACGCCAACGGTTTTACCGTGGCCGACAGCGCGCGTGACGGTGCCGAACGCGGCGGTGGATTTCCCTTTACCGTTGCCGGTAAAAACAATCAGGATCCCTTTTTTCCCGGTGGCCGCGGCGACCCGGGCCTCGACCTGTTCTTTCAGCTTTTGCTGGCGCTGGCGATGCCGCGCATCGTTGGCTCGCGTTTCCATAGACGCTCCTTAGTGCCCCGCCGGGCAGGTTGCGCACCGGTGCTGCTGCTCAAACTGACTGAAGAAGTTATTTCCTTTGTCGTCAACCAGCACGAAAGCGGGCAGGTTTTCAACCTCCATCATCCAGACCGCTTCCATTCCCAGTTCGGGATACTCAAGGCAGCGCAGGCTTTTCACATACTGCTGCGCCAGCAGAGCTGCGGCACCGCCAATGCTGCCGAGATTAAAGCCGCCGTGTTTGTGGCAGGCGTCAGTAACCTGCTGGCTGCGGTTGCCTTTGGACAGCATGATCAGGCTACCGCCCGCCGCCTGGAAAGCGTCGACGTAACCGTCCATGCGCCCGCCGGTGGTTGGCCCGAGCGAGCCACAGGCCATATTGTCCGGCGTTCTGGCCGGACCGGCGTAATAGACAATGTGGTTACACAGGTACGCTGGCAACGGTTCGCCGCTGTCGAGTCGTGCTTTGATTCTGGCGTGCGCAATATCGCGGGCAACCACGATCGGACCGCTTAAGGAGAGGCGGGTACCGACGGGCAGTCGGGACAGATCGTGCAGAATTTCTCGCAGGGGACGGTTCAGCTCCAGCTTCACGGTCTGTGCGCTGTTCTCCACGCGACAGGACTCAGGAATAAACTTGCCTGGATGATGTTCCAGTTTTTCCAGCCAGATACCGTGTTTGTTTATTTTTGCTTTGATATTACGGTCCGCCGAGCAGGAAAGGGCCATCGCGATCGGACAGGAGCCGCCATGGCGCGGCAGACGGATAACGCGAATATCATGCGCGAAATATTTACCGCCGAACTGCGCGCCAATACCAAATTCACGGCTGGCGTTGAGCAGGGTCGTTTCCAGCGCCGTATCGCGGAACGCCTGCCCCAGTTCGTTACCGTGAGTGGGCAGATTGTCGTAATACTTCGTCGAGGCCAGCTTCGCGACCTTCAGCGCCTGATCCGCTGACAGACCGCCGACCACAAAAGCGATGTGGTACGGCGGACAGGCGGCGGTACCGAGTGATTTCATTTTTTCTATCAGGAAGGCGGTCAGTTTTTCCGGTTGCAGAAGCGATTTGGTCTCCTGGAACAGTGCGGCTTTGTTGGCCGAACCGCCGCCTTTGTTGACGAAAAGGAAATGGTATTCGCTGCCCGGCGTGGCGCTGATATCGATCTGTGCGGGCAGGTTGGTCTCGGTATTCACTTCGCGATACATATCCAGCGGCGCGTTTTGGGAATAGCGCAGGTTATGCTCCTGAAAGGTGGTGTAAATGCCTTTGCTCAGCGCTTCGGCGTCATCGCCGCCGGTCCAGATCCGTTGCCCTTTGCTGGCGACTACCGTCGCGGTACCGGTGTCCTGACAGTTTGGCAGTACGCCTTTCGCCGAGACCTCGGCATTACGTAGCAGTTGTAGCGCGACGTATTTATCGTTACTGCTGGCCTGCGGGTCGTGCAGAATGCTGGCAATCTGTTTCAGATGGCTGGCGCGCAGGAAGAATGACGCTTCATAAAATGCCTGCTGCGCCAGCAGCGTTAACGCCTCCGGCGCCACTTTGATCACTTCCTCACCGTCAAGCTCGCTTACCGTAATATGCTGATTACTGAGTAGTTCATATTCTGTGCTTTCTTTGCTTTGTACAAAGAGTTCCTGCCAGACAAAGGGTTTAGACATAGGACTTCTCACCTTTCTGTTTTTTTGCCGGATGGCGGCGTTTGAACTGCAAAAATGAACGAGTCGTAGGCGGATAAGCGCAAACGCCATCCGCTACGGGGTTTAACGTGTCATAAAAAGATTGGCCTGCGTGGCGTTAGCAACATAGTGGATGGTTTGCTGTGCGCGAACGCTGTTACCCGCTTCATCCAGCGGCGGCGAATAGACGGCAATGGCGTATTGTCCCGGTACGACCGCAACCATGCCGCCGCCCACCCCGGATTTCGCCGGAATACCGACGGTATAAAGCCATTTGCCGCTGCCGTCATACAGTCCGGCAATCGCCATTTCCGCCAGCACCTGCGGTACATAGCGTACATTCAGAAGCTGCTTGCCGTTGAAGGGGGATTTACCGTTATTGGCAAGCACCGCGCCCATTTTGGCGAGCTGTTCAACGGTGACATCCACCGAACACTGGCGGGTATAAATCTCAACGGCCTCGTCGGTATCGCCGTAGAGGCTGCCGTATGACGCCATCAACGCTGCCAGTGCCTGATTGTGCTGGTTGGTTTCCATTTCCGAGGTGAATACCGGTTCATTGACGGTGAGGGTTGCATCGGCCCAGGCATTGAGGTTGTTGAGAATTTTGTTCCAGCGGTCCGTTTTGTCTTTCGCGTCAATCAGGCTCACGGTGCTGATAGCGCCCGCGTTGACCAATGGATTCTCCGGCGCGCCTTTGGTCAGCTCGACAGCAAGGCCGGAGTTGAAGGGCAGGCCAGTCGCGTTGGCGCCGAGTTTCTCCAGCACCACGTGCGGGCCATGCTGTTCCATGGCCAGTGCCAGCGTGAACACTTTGCTGAGCGATTCCATCGGAAACGCTTTTTTCACATCGCCCGTCTGGTAAATTTTACCGTCCACCGTGGCGAGGGTAATGGCGAAATTAGCGGGGCTGTAGGTTGCCAGCGCAGGAATGTAGTCGGCGACTTTTCCGTCTGCGTTACTTTTGAATTTCTGGTGCGCCTGTTCAATCAGCGCGGCATAGTCCGGCGCAGGCTGTGCCAGCACAGGGGCGTTGAAATACAGGCTGGCGATAATGATAGCTGAGCCAAAAAGTTTCACGTTCATGGTGCAATCTCGCTCGACAAATTACGCCGGAAGACGGCGTTGCGCCTTATCCGGCCTGGAAAAATGTGCGATTCGCAGGCCGGATAAGCAGTGGCGTCATCCGGCATTGTTGCGCGCTCAGGACATGGCCACTTCTGACGGCTCAGTCGCTGGACGTTCCTGCTCGGGGGCCTTAACCGGCGCGGGCGCGGTGCCGCGACAGCCTTCACCGAAGTGCTCGCCTTCCCAGCGGCCAACGATCGCCGCGCCCATTGCGTTACTCATCACGTTGGTGGCGGAGCGGCCCATATCGAGGAACGGATCGACGCCCATCAGCAGGATCAGCCCCGCTTCAGGGATGTGGAACTGGTTGAGGGTGGCGGCAATCACCACCATTGAGGCGCGTGGAACGCCCGCCATGCCTTTAGACGTGAGCATCAGGATCAATAGCATGGTGATTTGTTCGCCCATGCTCAGCTCAATGTTGCACGCCTGGGCGATAAACACAGTGGCAAACGAGCAGTAGGCCATGGAACCGACAAGGTTAAAGGAGTAACCAATCGGCAGGACGAAGCTGGCAATTTTGGACGAGACGCCGAATTTTTCCAGTTTGTTCAGCGTGCCGGGGAAGGCGGCCTCTGAGCTGGAGGTGGTAAAGGCCAGCAGCGCCGGTTCGAGGATGGATTTGGTCAGGCGGCCAATGCACGGACCGACAAGCATTGCCGACAAGCCAATCAGGATTGCCCACAGCATCCCCAGCGTCAGGTAGAACTCGCCCATAAAGATCCCGGCGCTCACCATGACGCCCAGTCCGCGTTCGGCAATCAGGCCGGAGATCGCGGCGAAAACCGTCAACGGAGCGAACAGCATGACATAGCCGGTCAGTTTAAGCATCACGTGAACCAGCGAGTCGAGCACTTTGACGATCGGTTCCGCTTTTTCGCCTATCGCCGCGAGGCTACAGCCGAGGAAAATGGAGAACACCACGATTTGCAGGATCTCGTTACGCGCCATCGCATCCACGATACTGGTGGGCACCGCATGGGAAATAAACACCTTCAGAGTAAACGGTTCTGACTGGACGGCGGCTACGGCGCCCGCGTCGTGGGCGACAAAGTTAATGCCTGCCCCCGGCTGGAACAGGTTGACGATCACCAGACCCAGCGCAATTGACAGCAGCGAAGCGCAAATAAACAGAAAAAAGGTTTTTGAAAAGATACGTCCGAGCGTCTTTGCGTCGCCCATTTTGGCGATACCCACCACCAGCGTTGAAATAACCAGTGGCGCGATAATCATTTTAACCATGCGCAGAAATATGGTGGTAAAAATAGAAATTTCCTGCGCATAGGTTTTTGCAGTATCGGCTGATGCCATATTATTAATAGCCACCCCGGCAATCATGCCGAGAATCAGGCCTAATATGATCATTTTGGTCAGACTTATTTTTTTCATTTTCACTCCATCGGATACGGATAAGGGTTGGCGGCAGCAGGAGAAGGGGCGTCCGCACCGCAGCAGCAGCAGCCGGACGCCAACCTGTTGTGACCAACCATTTAAATAAACTGGAATACAGTGATACAGCGAAACCCTGTACGCCGGTGGATGTTATTGTTATTAATTACTCAAGGTCGAATGTAATATTTAACAGCGGGGCATGTTGCTGTGCGCCATAAACATCATTGTCGCCAACATTGCCGGAAATAATATCGCGAGGCATGACGATTTTTACCGCATTCGCCGGGTCAAACCAGACAATGCGATGAATAAAGTCAGGCGCCACGTTATACAGGCCGGCAATTAACTGTGGCGTTAATTGCTCTGAACGTTTAACCCGCTGATAGTCTTCACGTGTTTTAAATAAAATATCTAACACCAGTTCGTACGGCCCGGCATTTTTAGAGCGAATCACCTGAGCCAGGGTGCAAATAGGGTATTTCATGCCGTTACTCCTTCTGGCGTCACCTGCTCGAGGCGGAAGTCAAAACGCAGATCGTCGCTCGCTTCAATCAGATGATAGACCGAGAACTCATACACCGGCCCGCTCTGGATATCGGAAGGCGAGAACGGGAAGGCGAGGTTGCCCGCGGTGGCGATCCGGTTTTCATAGCCGTAGTGGAGCAGGGTAGAGCGCACCAGCGAACAGACGCTGTTGGCGATATCCTGGGTCGGCGCCACCACATCCAGCAGAATGCCCAGCTCATGCCCGGCGGTGTTGACCGGCTCATGGTTGCCCATCACGCCGTTTTTGCCGTACAGGTGAAACGTCATGCGAATGCTGTCGTCATTTAGCGAGAGGTTTTGCGCCACGCTGGCTTTCACGTCTTCCAGAATGGTATCAATTCCGGCAATCATGATCGGATCGCGCGTGCCGGCGATGGTCAGGCAGCGGAATCCTACCTGGCGCGCCCCTTCCAGCTTCAGCGCATACGGCGTGGTTTCGTGACGTGAACCGCTAACGTACACCTCGCCATCGTTGACCGCTTTAAAATGACAGCCTTTCAGATTCAGCACCCCGCCAGGCCCCGGCAGGCTGTAAGGATCGGACTTCTCATACAGGGTGTGCGCCGCGGCTGAGGTTTCGGTGAACTTCCGCTTCGGGTTGAACGTTTTCAGGGTGAAGCCGTTGTCGTCAATGATCCCCATCGCACAGTCGGAACCGGACCCCGGCGTGGCGGCAATCGCCGCGCATTCAAGGATTTTCCCGCAATGCAGCGCCAGGCCTTCATCGAATCCCTGCATAATGGGCAGGGCTGCGAAGCACGCCGGATCGTAAGCACGTCCCCCCAGCACGACCTGCGCACCGGCGGCGAGCGCACGCTGGAAGGGCTCTACGCCCATTTGCGCCACGATGTAGGTGCTCTCTTCAATCGCCTCATGGGTGAGTTCGGGAACGAAATCCAGCGCGGTGATCTTGCCGTTGTCCAGCGCCGCATGCACGATCGCTTTATCGACATCCGCAGGGATCAGCGCCAGCGAGAATGACAGGTTTTCTTCCTGCGCGATCTCGAGGATTATCTGGCGGCACCATTCCAGATGCGGCGCCGCGCCGGACCCCCCGGCGGTGCCAATCACCACCGGGATGTTGTTTTTCACGCCAGCGACGATCATATAGCGCAGATCGCGCTTCACGCCGGCCCTGTCGGTAAACGGTTTACCCGCCCCCAGGTAGTGGGGGCCAGGATCGGAAGAACCCGCGTCAACGGCGATCAGATCCGGTGACGCTTCCATGGCTTTGCGAAAACTGTCTTCCGGGAAGCCATAACCGAGAATGGCCGTCGGTGATAAGATCTTAAAAGTACGGGCCATCAGTTAATCCTTAGTCTGTAACAGCGCGATAGTGCGGTTCATTTCGTTAAACACAATGTTAAGACCTTCATCGAAGCCCATGCCCGGCTTGATCAGCATACGCATTGGCCGCGCGGCGAGCGCCACGTGAACGCAGGTACGGGCGCTGATTTCGGTTTCGTTACAGGTGCCGCCCTGGTAAGCTTCCATGCCGTGTTTGTTGCAGTACAGCACCGCGTCAACGATGTTGTGAATGCCGCCGAGATCCGGGGTTTTGATCTGTACCATGTGGCAACTGCCGGCATCGGTGAAGTCCACAATGTCCTGGTAGGTGTTACACCATTCGTCCGCGACAATTTTTACCCCTGAGCCCAGACGGGTCAGCTCTTTGGTGATGGCGGTCAGCATGCGGATCTGATCCGGCTTGTTACCTGCATCCACCGGGCCTTCAATGTACAGCGGCAGCCCCTGCGCCTCTTTTTCAAGGCTGGCGATGTACGCAGCGCAGCGTACAGGATCCATATCGAAAATCAGGCCGATAGTGCCGTAAACGTCAATGTGCAGCGTCGGGTGATAGCGTGGGCTGGTGCGCAGGGTCAGGATGCGATCCGACAGCCAGCGCACGTACTCACGCAGTTTTTCACCGTGGAAGCCAAGTTTTTCTTCGACGTTGTTGATCAACGCGTGAGGCAGGACGTCAACGCCTTTCAGGATCATTTTGTCGACGGCGATATAGCGGTCATCGCCGCTTTGTCCGAATAAGGGAATGGCTTCCGGGACGCACGGCAGTTGCCATTCGTCACATACCACTTCCGTTTTCAGGCGACCGGAGGCCAGCGCCGTGGCGTCAAGCAGCGCCTGGGACAGGCCGTAACGTACGGCGGTGTGCAGCAGCTTACCGTCGATACGCAGCTTGTCGAAGAAGCGGGCGTTGGGCAGAAACGCGTCCACATCACGGCCTTCCAGCAGCGGTTTAATATGATCGTTAAGGAACGGAATAAAATGCTCTGCGAGGAACAATGGGTCACGGCCACCCGCGCCGGAGTACTGCACGGCGGCGCAGTCGCCAACCGCCACCGCGCCATTTTCCAGAATCAACTGGACCGATACGCATTCGCCCGCCTGACGCACGGCGCTAAAGCCTGGCGTAACCGGCGCGCCGGTGTAAATAAACCCGTCATGACCCGCGCCGTTTTTGATCGCCTGCTGATCGTCGAAATAAAAAGAGGAGTAGCCAGCGGTGAAAAGGGCTTTTTTGATTTTCATTATGGTCTTCCTATTAATTGACTGTGGGATACCGCGTTGATGTCATCAACAACCATCTGGAATGAGGGTTTACGTCCTTCAAAGCGCGCTCGCTCGGCAACATAGTCATGGTGCAGCGCGAGAATGTCTTTCGGTAGCGGCACCGCGCCGGCTTCGAGTACACGGATCGCGCCGCTGTTATCGCGCACCGGCAGGATTTTGCCCGCGTTACAGGCGGCAGGCGCGAACGGCACATCCAGCACCCCGGCTTCGAAGGCCAGCACCGTTCCGCGCGCCACGTCGCCGTTGCCCAGTTCAAAGACTTTCTTCAACACCGCGCGCACTTCGCTCTTAATCAGCTCGACTTCCTGCTCGACCGCTTTACACGGCGGGAATTTCTGGTCGCTGACCATGTTGAGCATCTGTCGGGACGCCTTCAGCCCCTGCACGTTCGCCGCTGCGGTAGGAATACCAAAGGCTTCGTGCGGGCTTTTGGTGATGACTTTGGTGGCGCCAGCCATCCCCGCCACCGCCGCTCCCCAGGAGATAATGGCGAACGCTTTCGATTCATCTTCCGGGAAGCCGCCCATCCACTGATGGAACACGGTGCTCAACTCATAGTCATCGAAACCGTAGTTCTGGAAGTATTCATGGGATAGCTCGCGCAACGACTGGATCGCCGCAACATCCTGGGTCAGACTGCCGACCTGTCCGTAACCCACGGTAATGGATTTAACTCCCTGTTCCAGCGCCAGTAAGCCTTCGATAATCGCTACGGCATGGGACATAAACGGAGGGATCAATGTGCCGGTCAGCGGGCCGAACGGCTCGCGGTTAATGCGTATGCCGTGTTCCTCGTACAGCCCCATCAGGCGGTCGCAGTACTGCCAGTCGCGGATCGATTTTTCCAGCGTGACGCGCTTGGCGTAAGGAATGTTGTAAGAGATGCCGCCACCTTCGTAGCTGGTGAAGCCGCTGGCCATTGCGATTTCCGCCAGCAGGCGGGCATCCGGCGTACCGTGGCGTACCTGAATCGGCTTTTCCAGCGCTTCGGTCATCCGGCGGCAAGCCGCTACGCCGTGGTTTACCACCGGTAAGCCGTTAAGTTTTGAGGTGCCGGCTTCGATCGATTTTTGAATGCCGATCGCCGCTTCTTCATAGCGGTTCAGACGGGTGTAGGCATCAATGGTGCTGGGCAGAAGATCGCACTCTGTTTGCAACGTTTTCAGCAGCGCAATGTGTTCGTCCATTAACGCCACGCCCGCGCGCGGCTGGCTCAGGGTTTTTCCCTGCTGATCGGCTTTTAGCAGGGCATGAGAGAAGCGTTTTTTCTCCGGGATGGTCTGCTGGTACTTCACGCCATCTTCAAATTGTTCGACATCTTTGCCGGTTGACCACGTCTGCAACACCTGGTGCCGTTCGGTCATAAACTCGTCATGGGTCAGTTTTTTATTTCGAAGTTCCATTCGTCGCTGCCTTTGGGATTAGAGGGTTAAACAGTGAATGCTGGTGCGTGCCGCGGCCTGGGGATCGATCCTGGCGACGTTCGCCAGCAGCGGGAGCAGACCTTTTGCATCGCGGTAATAGTCAAACTGGGTGGGAAGAAGAATGCGCCTGCCGTCGTCGTCCAGTTCGCGGTACTTAAGCCAGTGATGAATGTCGAACTGACTGGCGCGCGACAGCCAGCCGCCGGATCCCACCACTTTACGCACCGTGGTCAGATCGCGTCCCATCTGGAGATCGACGTTGCCCACGCAGGTGCAGACCTGTTTTTTCGTGCCGGCATGCCGTTCTGCGGCATAGCCGACGCACAGTCCGGCTAACAGGCTGTCGAAATAACGCTCCTCCTCCCCCTGCGGCAGGTAGTCCGGATGGGCCACCAGATGACGCAGATAGCCAAAGAAGGCCTCCTGGCGCTGCGGCTGCCGGGCAAAAACGACGTTGACCAGATCCCGGGTGCTCTCACCCACCACCACCGCGGAGACGCGCATACCCAGATCGCCTTCCACCGTGCGTTTAACAAATGGCTCCGGGACGCCATGCAGGACGGTGTCAGGGGAGAGCGTGTTGGCGCTGGCGGAGTAGACGTCGGTGGTGGCGCCGCCCATGTCGATCAGCATGAACTCCTTCCACGCGCTGTCGACATCGCTGATCGCTTTCACCAGTTCATACACGGTCCACGGCGTCGGCATTGGCTCTTCACCTGTTTCGCCGACAATCACATCCAGCCCTTTTCCTTTGACGATGCGTGACAGGAACACGTCGCAAATCGCTTTGCGCGCGGCATACGGGTTTGGGTGATCGAGATCCGGCAGAATATTGTCCACCGTGATGAGATCTTTATGGCCCAGAATCGCCTGGATCTCGTCCTGAATGTCGCGGTTACCCGCGTAGATGATGGCGCAGTCCAGACGCGAGTTCGCCAGCGCGTGGGCATTAGCCAGACCGTAGCTCTCTTCACCGCCGTCAGTTCCACCGGTAAACAGCAGGATGTCAGGCGGCGAGGCTTCCAGCGCCTGAATGTCGTGGCGGTTGAGCTTGTAGGCGTAGTATTGCGCGATTTTCGCCCCCGCAGAGTGGGCGGTGACTTTCGCGGATTCCAGGGTGATTGAAGGCACCAGCCCCATCGCCGCGACGGCCAGCCCGCCTTTGGCGGAAGAGGAATATTTCAGCGTCACATCGCCGCTGTTGAGCAGCGGGCGCGCATCGTCCACGTTCAGAACCTGGTTAAGGCTGGCAAAGAAACCTTCTGCCAGATGGTGAGTCGTGGTCGGCGTCAGAACATGATTGACCAGTGTGAGTGCGTCGCCCTCCCTGGCAAAGAGAGCCGCTTTGGTCCACGTCGAGCCGATGTCGACAGAGACGATTTGCATCAGATGGCCTCTTCCAGACAGCGTTGCGCGACGCCGTGGCGCTGGTTGATATCGGCGGCCATTAACCGGCACACATCTTCCAGGTCATGGCTTGGCGCGAAGACACGGTTAAAGCCCATGTCCTTGAATTTCGCTTCCACATCGGCAAAGTCATGTTTACCGACAACCAGATTTCCGCCCACATAAAGCAGAATCTCGCCAATACCGCGTTCGATGCAGCGTTCGCGTAGCCCCAGACAGTCAATGTCACCGTGGCCATAAATAGAGGAAACGACAATGGCGTCGGCGCCGGTTTCGATGGCGGCGTCAATATATTCATCCTGGCTTACCATAACGCCCAGATTGATTACGCGAAAATCATGGGCAGTAAAAACACGGTCCAGAACTTTATTGCCTACTGCATGGCAGTCAGCACCAATGACGCCAATAACAAGTGTTGATTTCTTCATGGGTAATCCTCTCCAGGACTCAGGGTAAAAATAAAAATGATGATATATGGCGCCCTCTGGGGTGGCGGCCTTTAATAGTGAGGGAGTGTCCTGGGGCGGCGTTATCGATGCAATTGATCTATTTTCAAAAAATCATGCGTAAAACGGCGATACTGGATGCTGATAAAATTTAACCATAAATATCATGTGGTTAAATTCTATTTCCGAGTGGGAATATATTTATATAACCATAATGGTGAAAAACGAAATGTCACCTTTGTGATCTGAATCTTATTTATAATCAGCAACAAAAATATTCATGAAAAATAATGAAAGCGAGAGAATTGTGAGTAAGGTAACGGAATTTAAAAAGTGCTTGAGATACGGCATTTATTGGTTGTTAATAAAAATAAACAAATGCTAATGATTTGTTTTGTATCGCCGTATAACGTGTTTTTTCGCGCAGCGCATCACTTTTATTTATCGCCTGTGGCGCAAGGGAAATTTTAACGCTGTTTACGACGGGCGATCAGGGTAAATTTATAATCGTCGGTATTGAACGCATTTCGACTGTATTCAAATATCCGGCCATCTTTCAAATATCCGCGCGAGACTTTTTCCAGAATCGGCTTGCCGGGATCGATAGCCAACAGTCGGCTCATCTCCTCGGTGGGCATCACCGGGATCAGCTCCTGCTCGCTTCGGTCGATCACCATTTGCTTCACCTCTTCGATGAAATGGTACTTCGATTTTTCCATGACTTCCCAGGTCAGATCCGGGAACAGGGCCAGCGGCATCCAGGTTTCTTCCAGCGTTACCGGTTTTTGCTTGATAAAGCGTACCCGCTTGACGTGCCAGACGCGGCTGCCCTGGGCAAGCTGGAGCTGTTCCTGCAAAAAGTCATCTGCCGGGATCACTTCAAAGACCCGCACTTCACTGTGAGTGTCGACGTTACGGTCGGCGAGCTTCTCATAGAAGCTGGTTAACTGATAGATGTCGTAATTAACCCGCTCCGCTTTCACATAGGTGCCGCTACCCTGGATGCTTTCGACAATATGCTGTTCCGTAAGCTGCCTGAGCGCCTGGCGCACCGTGACGCGGCTGACGTTAAACGTTGCCTGCAGCGCGGATTCCGTCGGCAGGGCGTCGCCTGGCTTCAACTCACCTCGCTGAATTTGCTCAAGGATACGGTCTGCGATCTGGCGGTATAGCGGCTTTCGGCTCATGGTTTTCCGGGAAGGTTAATACGAATTCGCTCATTATGCCTGACATCCCGGCGCTGTAAATAATACAAATTTAATACAAATTATCGCGCAATAGTGAAAATGATCACATAAATGTATTATTTCGTCTGGCACAATTCTTCGCGCATAAAACCACCACAGGGTGAGGAACATGATGAACCTGACAACGTTAACCCACCGCGATGCGCTGTGCCTGAATGCCCGCTTCGCCAGTCGTGACGAGGCAATCACCGCATTAGCGCAACGGCTAACGGCGTTGGGTAAGATTGCCGATCCCCAGGCGTTTTTAACGGAGGTCTTTTCCCGCGAAAGTCTCGGTCCCACCGCGCTGGGCGAAGGGCTGGCAGTACCGCACGGTAAAACGTCCGCTGTGAAGGAGGCCGCGTTCGCGGTGGCGACCCTCAGCGAACCACTGGAATGGGACGGTGTCGATGGACCCGAACCGGTGGAACTGATCTTTCTGCTCGCCATCCCGCAGAATGAAGCGGGCAGTACGCATATGCACTTGCTGACCGCGCTTACCACCCGTCTGGCGGACGACGAGACGCGGGCACGGGTGATGGCTGCCGAAAGCGCAGATGCGTTGCTGGCGGCGCTGGACGACGAGGTTCATGCTGCATTCACACCGCCGCTGGCGCAGGCGCCAACGCTGGTCTGCGTGACTGCCTGTCCGGCGGGGATTGCGCATACCTATATGGCCGCGGAGTATCTGGAAAAAGCGGGTCGTAAGTTGGGCGTGAATGTGTATGTCGAAAAGCAGGGCGCTAACGGCATTGAAGGCAGGCTGACGGCGGACCAACTGAATGCGGCGACGGCGTGTATTTTCGCCGCTGAGGTGGCCATAAAAGAGAGTGAACGCTTTGCCGGACTGCCGACGCTTACGGTACCGGTCGCGGAGCCGATTCGCCATGCGGAGCAACTGATCCAGCAGGCGCTGGCGCTACCGCAGCGTGAAACGCGCGCGCTTCAGCAGGATGCGCCGCCTGCGAAGGGGCTAAAAACCGAACTCAAACAGGCGCTGCTGAGCGGCATCTCATTCGCCGTGCCGCTGATCGTCGCGGGCGGCACCGTCCTTGCCGTCGCGGTACTGCTGGCGCAGATGCTGGGGCTGCAACACCTTTTCGATCAGGAAAACTCCTGGCTGTGGATGTACCGCAAACTGGGCGGCGGAATGCTTGGCATTCTCATGGTGCCGGTACTGGCGGCCTATACCGCCTATTCGCTGGCGGATAAACCCGCGCTGGCGCCGGGCTTCGCCGCCGGACTGGCCGCTAATATGATCGGTTCCGGCTTTCTTGGCGCGGTAGCGGGCGGGCTTATCGCCGGATACCTGATGCGCTGGGTGAAAAATCATCTCCGGCTGAGCAGTAAGTTCAACGGGTTTTTAACCTTCTATTTGTACCCGGTCATCGGCACGCTCGGCGCGGGCAGCCTGATGCTGTTCGTGGTTGGCGAGCCGGTGGCGTGGATCAACAACGCGCTGACGGCCTGGCTGAATGGCTTAAGCGGCGCCAACGCGCTGTTGCTTGGCGCTATCCTCGGCTTTATGTGCTCCTTCGACCTGGGCGGGCCGGTGAATAAAGCTGCCTACGCCTTCTGCCTGGGCGCAATGGCCAACGGCGTTTACGGGCCTTACGCCATTTTTGCCTCCGTCAAAATGGTTTCAGCCTTTACGGTAACGGCCTCCACGCTACTCTCGCCACGTTTATTTAAAGAGTTTGAAATCGAAACCGGTAAATCTACCTGGCTACTGGGGCTGGCGGGGATCACCGAAGGGGCTATCCCGATGGCGATAGAAGATCCGCTGCGGGTCATTAGCGCTTTTGTCCTCGGGTCGATGATCACCGGGGCGATCGTTGGCGCCATGAATATTGGGCTGTCGACGCCCGGCGCAGGGATTTTCTCCCTCTTTTTACTCCATGATGGCGGATTAGGCGGCGTCATGGCGGCGGCAGGCTGGTTTGGCGCGGCGCTGGCGGGAACGTTGATTTCCACGCTGATTCTGCTGCTCTGGCGTCGTCAGGCGGTGAAGCAGGGCAAATACGTCACCGACCGCGTGCCGGTAAACACTCACTAACAGGAAACGACGATGAAAGCAGTCTCTCGTGTTCACATCACCCCGCATATGCACTGGGATCGTGAGTGGTATTTCACCACCGAAGAATCACGCATTTTGCTGGTCAATAATATGGAGGAGATCCTTATCCGTCTGGAGCAGGATGCCGAATACAAATATTACGTGCTGGACGGGCAGACGGCGATATTGGAGGACTACTTCGCGGTGGTGCCGGAAAATAAAGAGCGGGTCAGACGACTGGTTCAGGCCGGGAAGCTGATTATCGGCCCGTGGTATACCCAGACGGATACCACTCTTGTTTCCGGTGAATCGATTGTGCGTAACCTGATGTATGGGATGCGTGACTGTCTGGCCTTTGGCGAGCCGATGAAAATTGGCTATCTGCCGGACTCGTTTGGCATGTCCGGCCAGCTTCCGCATATTTACAACGGCTTTGGCATCACCCGCACCCTGTTCTGGCGCGGTTGTTCAGAACGCCACGGCACCGATAAAACCGAGTTTCTGTGGCAGAGTCGCGATGGCAGCGAAGTGGTGGCGCAGGTGCTGCCGCTGGGCTACGCGATTGGTAAGTACTTACCGGAGGACGAAGCCGGATTACGTAAACGACTCGACGGTTATTTCGAGGTGCTGGAAAAGGCATCGGTAACAAAAGAGATCCTGCTGCCTAACGGTCACGACCAGATGCCGCTTCAGCAAAATATCTTTGCGGTGATGGATAAGTTGCGGGAAATTTATCCCCAACGGACTTTTGTCATGAGTCGTTTCGAGGAGGTCTTTGAACGCACAGAGGCCCATCGCGAGCAATTAGCCACCCTGAAGGGCGAATTTATCGACGGCAAATACATGCGCGTACACCGCACCATAGGCTCGACGCGGATGGACATCAAAATCGCTCACGCGCGGATCGAAAATAAAATCGTCAATCTTCTCGAACCGCTGGCGACGCTGGCATGGACGCTGGGTTTTGATTACCACCACGGTCTGCTGGAAAAAATGTGGAAGGAGATATTAAAGAATCACGCCCACGACAGCATCGGCTGTTGCTGTAGTGACCCGGTGCACCGCGAAATTGCGGCGCGATTTATGCTGGCGGAAGACATGGCCGACAACCTGATCCGTTTTTATCTGCGTAAAGTGGTGGACAACATGCCCCACAGCGACGCCGACAAACTGGTGCTGTTTAACCTGATGCCGTGGCCGCGCGAAGAGGTCATTAATACCACCCTTCGCCTGCGCGCCAGCCAGTTCAGCCTGCGTGATGACAGAGGGAACGCTGTGCCTTATTTCATTCGTGAGGCGCGAGAGCTGGACCCGGGACTGATCGACCGGCAAATTGTTCACTACGGCAACTACGACCCGTTTATGGAGTACGACATCCAGATTCATCAGATCGTCCCGTCGATGGGGTACCGCACCCTGTACATTGATGCCAATGTCCCTGGACTTCAGCATACTGCGAAAACGACCCCGGAAACGTTGCTGGAGAACGCTTTCTGGCAAATTTCGCTCAACGAAGACGGCACGCTGCGCCTGTATGATAAAGACAGCGGCGTCTGCTATGACCGGGTGCTGGAGCTGGAAGAAGGTTCTGACGATGGCGATGAATATGATTATTCGCCAGCAAGAGAAGAGTGGCGGCTGACGTCGGCCGGTGTGCAACCCCACTGCGAGATCCGCCATGAGGCGTGGCAGAGCCAGGCGCTGATCCGTTATGACCTGGCGGTTCCGCGTGATCTCGCTGAACGCGCCCTGCGCCAGCGCAGCGGCAGGGTAGGGGTGGAGATTGCGGTGACGCTTTCCCATAACAGCAGACGAATTGATGTCGGAATAACACTGGACAACCAGGCCGACGATCATCGGGTGCGGGTATTAATTCCAACGCCTTTTACTACCGATCAGGTGTTGGCGGATACCCAGTTTGGCTCTGTGACGCGTCCGGTAGAGGACGACGCGATGACTAACTGGCGGGAAGAAGGGTGGAAAGAGGCGCCTGTGCCGGTTTGGAATCTGCTCAATTATGCTGCGTTACAGGAAGGGCGTAACGGGTTGGCGGTCTTTACGGAAGGTTTGCGCGAATTTGAGGTGACGGGCGAGGAGAAAAAAACCTTCGCCATTACGCTCTTGCGCGGCGTGGGGCTACTGGGTAAAGAGGATTTACTGCTGCGCCCAGGGCGTCCTTCCGGCATCAAAATGCCGGTACCGGATTCACAACTGCGGGGAACCCTGCATTGTCGGCTAAGTCTGTTTAGCTTTAGCGGTACGCCGTTCTCTGCGGGTCTGGCGCAACAGGCGCGGGCGTGGCTGACGCCGGTACAGTGTTACAATAAAATTCCGTGGGACGCGATGAAGCTCAACAAGGCCCGTTTTACGGTACCTGAGCGTTACAGTTTACTGACCATGCCGCCCGTCGGCTGCCAGATAAGCGCGCTAAAGAAAGCGGAAGACGGCGAAGCGCTGATTTTGCGCCTGTTTAATCCGTCGGACAGCACGTCGAGTGATACCACCGTCACCTTTACCCGGACGGTGGCAAACTGCGCGGAAGTGATGATGAGCGAGCAGGTCGTTTCGGCTCACGAGCGGGACGATATCCTTCCCGGGACGTTTTTACCCGGGCAATCGCGGACCTTCCGCTACCAGCTTGTCTGAAATGTCAGCAATCGGAACAACGCCACGCTTAGCGTGGCGTTGTTATTTTCACAATAATAACGTTGTGGTGTTAATTCAAATTAACCTTAAAGTAAAATTAATGTGAATGATGAAAGGCGGGCTTTTCAGACGCGACGAAAATGATACCCGGACTTCGAAAAATAGCCCCTCAGCAAACCCTGGTAGAACGGCCTGCCACGTTAATTAAAACACCGTCTTTTTATATAAGAATTTTATTGGCGTAACTCCGCAATCAATCAAAGACACACATGTGCAACATGTTTTTTACTTCGGTCACCACATCTAAACATGGTTAACATAAAAGGGCGTTTTTGATTTAAATCAATGTTTAATGATTGGAAAAAGATAAGGAAACGCGATAAATTGTCGCCGATCAAATTGATGGAAAAGTGAGAAATTCGCTATAAATTGATCACTGTCGAAAAACGCAAATCTTCCTCAATAAAAACCTGTTTATTGTAAGGATTTTGCGGCGTAATATAATTGCGGGATCAATTTGAGTTTTTTATTAACATGTTTGTAACCTTTCACCCATTCTATTTCCTTATACGGAAAAAGGATACCGGTGAAGGCGCGCAAACAAATTTGTATTGGGGCATGCGTGTGACCCTTTCTAACGGGGTTCACTCTCGGAGTCTTCATGCGATGAGCAAGGAGTCATGATGTTAGATATAGTCGAACTGTCGCGCTTACAGTTTGCCTTGACCGCGATGTACCACTTCCTCTTTGTGCCACTGACGCTCGGTATGGCGTTTTTGCTGGCCATTATGGAAACGGTCTACGTCCTTTCCGGCAAACAGATTTATAAAGATATGACTAAGTTCTGGGGCAAGTTGTTTGGTATCAACTTTGCTCTGGGTGTGGCAACAGGGCTGACCATGGAGTTCCAGTTCGGGACAAACTGGTCTTACTATTCCCACTACGTTGGGGATATCTTCGGTGCGCCGCTGGCGATCGAAGGTCTGATGGCCTTCTTCCTCGAATCCACCTTTGTAGGTCTGTTCTTCTTTGGCTGGGATCGTCTGGGCAAAGTCCAGCACATGGCTGTTACCTGGCTGGTGGCATTAGGCTCTAACCTTTCTGCGCTGTGGATCCTGGTCGCTAACGGCTGGATGCAGAACCCTATCGCGTCGGATTTCAACTTTGAAACCATGCGCATGGAAATGGTGAGCTTCTCTGAACTGGTGCTCAACCCGGTTGCACAGGTGAAATTCGTTCATACCGTGGCGTCGGGTTATGTCACGGGTGCGATGTTCATCCTCGGTATCAGCGCTTACTATCTGCTGAAAGGCCGCGACATTGCCTTCGCTAAACGCTCCTTTGCCATTGCCGCCAGCTTCGGGATGGCCGCTGTATTGTCTGTTATCGTTCTGGGTGATGAGTCCGGTTACGAAATGGGCGACGTGCAGAAAACCAAACTCGCCGCCATCGAAGCCGAGTGGGAGACCCAGCCTGCACCGGCTGCCTTTACCCTGTTCGGTATTCCGGATCAGGATTCGCAGGAAAACAAATTTGCGATCCAGATCCCTTACGCGCTGGGTATTATCGCTACCCGCTCCGTCGATACGCCGGTGATCGGTCTGAAAGACCTGATGGTCCAGCACGAAGAACGTATCCGCAACGGGATGAAAGCGTATGAACTGCTCGAGCAACTGCGCGCCGGTTCTACCGACCAGACCGTTCGCGATCAGTTCAACAGCATGAAGAAAGATCTGGGCTACGGTCTGCTGCTGAAACGCTATACTCCGAACGTCTCCGACGCGACGGAAGCGCAGATCCAGCAGGCGACGAAAGATTCTATTCCTCGCGTTGCGCCGCTGTATTTCGCGTTCCGTATCATGGTGGCATGCGGCTTCCTGCTGCTGGCGATCATCGCGCTGTCCTTCTGGAGCGTTATCCGTAACCGCATCGGCGAGAAAAAATGGCTGCTGCGCGCTGCGCTGTATGGTATTCCACTGCCGTGGATCGCCGTAGAAGCGGGCTGGTTTGTTGCGGAATATGGCCGTCAGCCATGGGCTATCGGCGAAGTGCTGCCCACCGCCGTGGCGAACTCGTCGCTGACGGTAGGCGATTTGCTGTTCTCCATGTTCCTGATTTGCGGCCTGTACACCCTGTTCCTGGTGGCAGAACTGTTCCTGATGTTCAAGTTTGCACGCCTTGGCCCAAGCAGCCTGAAAACCGGTCGCTATCACTTTGAGCAGTCCACCGTGGCTTCTCAGCCGGCACGCTAAGACAGGAGTCGTCAAATGATCGATTATGAAGTACTACGTTTTATCTGGTGGCTGCTGGTTGGCGTTCTGCTGATTGGTTTTGCGGTTACCGATGGCTTCGACATGGGGGTGGGCATGCTCACCCGTTTCCTCGGTCGTAACGACACCGAGCGTCGAATTATGATTAACTCCATCGCCCCGCACTGGGACGGTAACCAGGTGTGGCTGATCACCGCCGGCGGCGCGCTGTTCGCCGCCTGGCCGATGGTCTATGCCGCCGCGTTCTCCGGTTTCTATGTGGCGATGATCCTCGTGCTGGCATCGTTATTCTTCCGTCCGGTCGGTTTTGACTACCGTTCCAAGATTGAAGATCCGCGCTGGCGCAACATGTGGGACTGGGGCGTGTTCATCGGTAGCTTTGTGCCGCCGCTGGTGATTGGCGTGGCGTTTGGTAACCTGTTGCAGGGCGTACCGTTCCATGTCGACGAGTATCTGCGTCTCTACTACACCGGTAACTTCTTCCAGTTGCTGAACCCGTTCGGTCTGCTGGCAGGCGTGATCAGCGTTGGGATGATCATCACCCAGGGCGCGACCTACCTGCAAATGCGTACCGTGGGCGAACTGCATCTGCGTGCCCGCGCGACCTCACAGATCGCCGCGCTGGTCACGCTGGTCTGCTTCGCGCTGGCGGGTGTCTGGGTGATGTACGGTATCGACGGTTATGTGGTGACCTCTGCTATCGATCACCATGCCGCGTCTAACCCACTGACCAAAGAAGTGACTCGTGAATCGGGCGCATGGCTGGTGAACTTTAACAACGCACCGATCCTGTGGTTGATTCCGGCGCTGGGCGTGGTACTGCCGCTGCTGACGATCCTGACCTCGCGGATGGAAAAAGGGGCATGGGCGTTCCTGTTCTCTTCTCTGACGCTGGCCTGCATCATCCTGACCGCGGGCATCGCGATGTTCCCGTTCGTGATGCCTTCCAGCACCATGATGAATGCGAGCCTGACGATGTGGGATGCGACGTCCAGCCAGATGACGCTGAACCTGATGACCTGGGTTGCTGTGGTATTCGTGCCGATCATCCTGATCTACACCAGCTGGTGTTACTGGAAAATGTTCGGTCGTATTACCAAAGAACACATTGAAAGCAACACCCACTCTCTGTACTAAGTAAGGAGCAATTGTATGTGGTATTTCGCCTGGATTCTGGGAACGCTTCTTGCCTGTGCATTTGGGATCATCACCGCGCTGGCCCTTGAGCACGTCGAGGCAAGCAAAAACGGTCAAGAAGAACACTGATGAAACTTATCGCGATGCTGTATGCGATAATGGACAAGCGCCCGTTACGGGCGCTTTCTTTCGTCATGGCGCTGGTGTTAGCAGGATGTATGTTTTGGGATCCCTCCCGCTTCGCGGCAAAGACCAGTACGCTGGAAATCTGGCACGGTTTACTGCTGATGTGGGCCGTCTGCGCAGGCATCATACATGGCGTTGGTTTTCGCCCTCGCGCCGTGCACTGGCAAGGGATCTTCTCCCCTCTGCTGGCCGACATAGTCCTTATCGTGGGGCTGTTTTTCTTCTTCTTTTGAATAAGAAACATCCTGAAAGAACGATGGGCTTGCATAAGCCCATATATTTTTACTCTCCCTTAACTTCCCCCCATTCCCAAGCCCTGATAGCGCGCGTATAGTAGCAACGTTTAAAAGTTCTCTCTTTTGTTGCATTACCGGGATGTAAAGTGAATACAACGCGATATACAACAGCATTCTTGATGCGTCGCGAGGGCAATGACGCGAGTCACCAGACACTTGCAAACGTAAGTGACGGAGATGAGCGGATGGCGCCGACAACGAGGCCGCAGGAATGAATAAGTATATATTTCGATGGCCGGTTCGTGTCTATTATGAAGACACTGACGCCGGTGGGGTGGTTTACCACGCCAGCTATGTCGCTTTTTATGAAAGAGCGCGTACAGAGATGCTGCGTCATCACCACTTTAGTCAGCAGGTTTTGCTGGCAGAGCGAGTGGCCTTCGTGGTGCGTAAAATGACGCTGGAATACTATGCGCCTGCGCGACTCGACGACATGCTCGAAGTTCAGTCTGAAATTACGTCAATGCGTGGTACCTCAATGGTGTTCACGCAACGCATTGTCAACGCAGAAAACACGGTGCTCAATGAAGCAGAAGTGCTGATTGTTTGCGTTGATCCACTCAAAATGAAGCCTCGTGCGCTTCCCAAGTCCATTGTCGCGGAGTTTAAGCAGTGACTGACATGAATATCCTTGATTTGTTCCTGAAGGCTAGCCTTCTGGTTAAACTTATCATGTTGATTTTGATTGGTTTTTCAATCGCATCCTGGGCCATCATCATCCAGCGGACCCGTATTCTCAACGCTGCTGCGCGTGAAGCCGAAGCGTTTGAAGACAAATTCTGGTCCGGGATCGAACTGTCTCGCCTGTATCAGGAAAGCCAGGGCCGCCGCGATAGTCTGGCGGGGTCGGAACAAATCTTCTATAGCGGGTTCAAAGAGTTTGCCCGCCTGCATCGGGCCAACAGCCATGCACCGGAAGCGATCGTTGAAGGCGCCTCCCGGGCGATGCGCATCTCAATGAACCGCGAGCTTGAGAATCTTGAGACGCACATTCCGTTCCTCGGCACCGTCGGTTCTATCAGCCCGTATATCGGTCTGTTTGGTACCGTGTGGGGGATTATGCATGCGTTTATCGCCCTGGGGGCGGTAAAACAGGCCACCCTGCAGATGGTCGCGCCGGGGATCGCGGAAGCGCTGATCGCGACGGCGATTGGTCTGTTTGCGGCGATCCCTGCGGTTATGGCCTACAACCGCCTGAACCAGCGTGTGAACAAGCTGGAATTGAATTACGACAACTTTATGGAAGAGTTTACCGCGATTCTGCACCGTCAGGCGTTTACCGTTAGCGAGAGCAACAAGGGGTAAACCATGGCGAGATCGCGTGGACGGGGTCGTCGCGACCTGAAGTCCGAAATCAACATCGTACCGTTGCTCGACGTGCTGCTGGTGCTGCTGCTGATCTTTATGGCGACAGCGCCGATCATTACCCAGAGCGTGGAAGTCGATCTGCCGGACGCCACGGAGTCGCAGGCGGTGAGCAGTAACGACAATCCGCCGGTGATTATTGAAGTGTCCGGGGTAGGGCAGTACAGCGTGGTAGTGGAAAAAGATCGTATGGATCAACTGCCACCGGAACAGGTTGTTGCGGAAGCGAAAAGCCGCCTGGAATCCAATCCGAAAACGGTCTTCTTAATCGGTGGCGCGAAAGACGTGCCTTACGATGAAATAATTAAAGCGCTGAACTTGTTACACAGCGCGGGTGTGAAGTCGGTCGGCTTAATGACCCAGCCTATCTGATCATCCGCTTCTCAGGCGTGAAAAGAGCGTGTAACAGGCGAACAGTTTTTGGGAACCGAGAGTGTCAAAGGCAACCGAACAAAACGACAAGCTCAAGCGGGCGATAATTATTTCAGCGGTGCTGCATGTCATCTTATTTGCAGTGCTGATCTGGAGTTCGTTCGATGAGCATATAGAGGCTTCAGCCGGCGGCGGCGGTGGTTCTTCCATCGATGCCGTGATGGTTGATCCTGGCGCCGTGGTTCAGCAGTACGAACGTCAGCAGCAGCAACAGTCCAGCGCGCAGCGTGCTAAAGAGCAGCGTGAAAAACTGGCGCAACAGCAGGCGGAAGAGCTTCGCGAGAAGCAGGCTGCGGAACAGGAACGGCTTAAGCAGATTGAAAAAGAGCGCTTAGCGGCGCAGGAACAGCAAAAGCAGGCCGAGGCTGAGGCGAAGAAAGCGCAGGAGCAGCAGAAACAGGCTGAGGAAGCCGCGAAGAAAGCTGCCGCCGACGCAAAAGCGAAAGCGGACGCGCAGGCGAAAGAAGCGGCGGAGGCGGCGAAAAAGGCCGCTGCTGACGCGAAGAAGAAAGCCGAAGCCGAGGCGGCGAAAGCGGCCGCGGATGCGAAGAAAAAGGCGGAAGCGGAGGCTGCTAAGCAGGCTCAGGCCGACGCGGAGAAGAAAGCGGCCGCAGAAAAAGCCGCTGCAGCCAAAGCGGCAGCCGCTGAAAAAGCGGCGGCCGAGAAGAAAGCCGCCGCCGAAAAGGCCGCCGCAGAGAAAAAAGCCGCTGCGGAGAAAGCGGCTGCCGATAAGAAAGCGGCAGCGGCTAAAAAAGCGGCCGCCGAAAAAGCCGCTGCGGAAAAGGCCGCGGCAGCAGCTGGCGTGGACGATCTGCTGGGCGACTTAAGCTCCGGTAAGAATGCGCCGAAAACCGGCGGTGGGGCGAAAGGGAACAACGCTTCTCCGGCGGGGAGTGGTAATACTAAAAATAATGGCGCATCAGGCGCGGATATCAGTAACTATGCCGGGCAGATCAAATCTGCTATCGAGAGCAAGTTTTATGACGCATCGTCCTATACAGGCAAGACCTGTACGCTGCGGATAAAACTCGCGCCGGACGGCCTGCTGCTGGATATTCAGTCTGAAGGTGGCGATCCGGCGCTTTGTCAGGCAGCGCTTGCGGCGGCCCGACAGGCGAAGATTCCAAAACCGCCAAGCCAGGCAGTGTATGAAGTGTTTAAAAACGCGCCTCTGGACTTTAAACCGTAAGCTAAACTTTCCCCGTCACCGCGGGGAAAACAAACGTCGGCAGTCCCTGGGTTTCGGTAGTTTTGTGTATTTGAGTTTGTTAACATTCTGCTAAATTATCGTGGGCTTTCCGTCCAGATAAGGGAGATATGATGAAGCAGGCATTACGAGTAGCATTTGGTTTTCTGATGCTGTGGGCGGCGGTGCTGCACGCAGAAGTCCGTATCGAGATCACCCAGGGGGTGGACTCGGCGCGCCCGATTGGCGTTGTGCCATTCCAGTGGGCGGGGCCGGGGGCGGCGCCTGAAGATATCGGCGGCATCGTTGGCGCAGACTTGCGTAACAGCGGGAAATTTAACCCATTAGATCGCTCCCGTCTGCCGCAGCAGCCGGGTACCGCGCAGGAGGTTCAGCCTGCGGCATGGTCTGCGCTGGGTATCGACGCGGTGGTTGTCGGTCAGGTAACGCCGAATCCGGACGGTTCCTATAATGTCGCCTATCAACTGGTTGACACTGGCGGCGCGCCGGGTACTGTACTGGCCCAGAACTCTTACAAAGTGAATAAGCAGTGGTTGCGCTATGCGGGCCATACCGCCAGTGATGAAGTGTTCGAAAAGCTGACCGGCATTAAGGGCGCTTTCCGTACCCGTATCGCTTACGTTGTGCAGACAAACGGCGGTCAGTTCCCGTATGAGCTGCGCGTCTCTGACTACGATGGTTATAACCAGTTCGTGGTTCACCGTTCCCCGCAGCCGCTGATGTCTCCGGCGTGGTCTCCGGATGGCTCGAAACTGGCTTATGTCACCTTTGAAAGCGGTCGTTCTGCGCTGGTTATTCAGACATTATCTAACGGTGCGGTGCGTCAGGTTGCCTCTTTCCCGCGTCACAACGGTGCGCCTGCGTTCTCTCCGGACGGCAGCAAACTGGCGTTTGCCCTGTCAAAAACCGGTAGTCTGAACCTGTACGTGATGGATATCGGCTCCGGTCAGATCCGTCAGGTAACCGATGGTCGCAGCAACAACACGGAACCGACCTGGTTCCCGGACAGCCAGAACCTGGCCTTTACCTCTGACCAGGCCGGACGTCCACAGGTGTATAAAGTTAACGTCAACGGCGGTGCTCCGCAGCGTATTACCTGGGAAGGTTCACAAAACCAGGATGCTGATGTCAGCAGCGACGGGAAATTTATGGTAATGGTAAGCACGACTAACGGTCAGCAGCACATTGCCAAACAAGATCTGGTAGCGGGTGGCGTACAGGTTCTGTCGTCAACGTTCCTGGACGAAACGCCAAGTCTGGCACCTAACGGCACTATGGTTATCTACAGCTCTTCTCAGGGGATGGGATCCGTGCTGAATTTGGTTTCTACAGATGGGCGTTTCAAAGCGCGTCTTCCGGCAACTGATGGACAGGTTAAATTCCCTGCCTGGTCGCCGTATCTGTGATAATAAATAATTGATTAATAAAGGAATCATTGAAATGCAACTGAACAAAGTGCTGAAAGGGCTGATGATTGCTCTGCCTGTTATGGCTATTGCGGCATGTTCTTCCAACAAGAACGCCAGCAATGACGGCAGCGAAGGCATGCTGGGTGCCGGCACTGGTATGGATGCAAACGGCAGCGGCGGCAACATGTCCTCCGAAGAGCAGGCGCGTCTGCAAATGCAACAGCTCCAGCAGAACAACATCGTTTACTTCGATCTGGACAAGTACGATATCCGTTCTGACTTCGCTGCGATGCTGGATGCGCACGCAAACTTCCTGCGTAGCAACCCGTCTTACAAAGTCACCGTAGAAGGTCACGCGGACGAACGTGGTACGCCTGAGTACAACATCTCCCTGGGTGAACGTCGTGCGAACGCTGTTAAGATGTACCTGCAGGGTAAAGGCGTTTCTGCTGACCAGATCTCCATCGTTTCTTACGGTAAAGAAAAACCTGCAGTACTGGGTCATGACGAAGCGGCGTATGCCAAAAACCGTCGTGCCGTACTGGTTTACTAAGAGAATTGCATGAGCAGTAACTTCAGACATCATGTGTTGAGTCTGTCGTTACTGGTTGGCATAGCGGCCCCCTGGGCCGCTTTTGCTCAAGCGCCAATCAGTAGTGTCGGCTCAGGCTCGGTCGAAGACCGTGTCACTCAACTCGAGCGTATTTCGAATGCTCACAGCCAGCTTTTAACCCAACTCCAGCAACAACTCTCTGATAATCAGGCCGATATCGATTCCCTGCGTGGTCAAATTCAGGAAAGCCAATATCAACTGAATCAGGTCGTTGAACGCCAGAAGCAGATCCTGCTGCAGATTGACAGTCTGAACAGCGGTGGCGCAGCCGCGCAGTCTGCGGGCGGCGCTCAGGGGGGGACGGCGACGGGCGCAGCGACGGCAGCACCGGATGCAGGGGCGGCAGCCACTGGCGCGCCGGTCCAAAGCGGTGACGCCAATACCGACTATAATGCGGCAATTGCGCTGGTGCAGGATAAATCCCGCCAGGATGACGCGATTGCGGCATTCCAGAATTTCATCAAGAAATACCCGGATTCAACCTATCAGCCGAATGCCAACTACTGGCTCGGTCAGTTGAATTACAACAAGGGTAAAAAAGATGATGCCGCGTTTTATTTCGCCTCGGTGGTGAAGAACTACCCGAAGTCGCCTAAAGCCGCTGACGCGATGTATAAAGTCGGTGTGATCATGCAGGACAAAGGTGATACTGCGAAAGCGAAAGCGGTTTATCAGCAGGTTATCAGCAAATACCCAGGTACTGATGGGGCGAAACAGGCGCAAAAACGTCTCGGCGCGATGTAATGCACACCATACGACCAGAAATCGAATTATTTCTGGTCGTGTCGTGCGATTCATAAGCAGTTGAGTGATCTACATCGAAATTTTAGTTGCGCTGAAATCTGAAATCAGTAATATATGCCGCCGTTGCCACGGGATATCAAACAAACCGAAAGCAGCGCAAAAGTGGGTCGTTAGCTCAGTTGGTAGAGCAGTTGACTTTTAATCAATTGGTCGCAGGTTCGAATCCTGCACGACCCACCAATCGTTACGGTGGAAAGCGATAATCAAACGTGAAGGATAACGTTGCGTCAGCAACGGCGCCGTAGGGCGAGGCAAAGCCGAGTCATCCTGCACGACCCATCAGTAAGACAGTAGTATCCAGCGCAGTATCGGGTGATTAGCTCAGCTGGGAGAGCACCTCCCTTA